>NZ_CP097253.1:2555000-2880162 GCF_023380025.1 Sphingomonas glaciei | reverse complement strand
GTGGATCCCCCCAGTGGAATCACTGCCGGAGGGGTTTTCTGGAGCATTGGGAGGGCGTCTGACAACGCCAATTTTTCATCGAAGTGAAATAAAGCCGCTTGACACGCCTTTGTGAGAGGAAGCCAAAATTATGGCTGTTTTCAGCGATTTTCGACTTGTGCGCTAAGTGGGCCAACTCGCGAATCGCGGAAACAAAAAGGTTTTCTCCCCGTAACGAAAAAGGCCGCCGGATTCGCATCCGGCGGCCTTCCCGACCTGGTACAGGTTGAAGTGGTTCAGCCCAGCGACGAAACCCGCTTGGTCAAGCGCGAAAACTTGCGCGACGCGGTGTTCTTGTGAAGCACGCCGCGCGCGACTCCGCGGGCGAGCTCGGGCTGGGCCTGCTTGAGCGCTTCGGACGCCGCGCCCTTGTCGCCCGCCAGCAGCGCCGATTCGACGGCCTTGATGAAGGTCCGGATACGGCTGACGCGCGCGCCGTTGATTTCGGTGCGGCGGGCGTTGCGGCGGATGCGCTTCTTGGCTTGCGGCGTGTTCGCCATGGCTGGCTGAGTTCCCTAAACTGCTGACAAAAGAAAAAGCGGCGCGGCCTCAGGCGGCACGCACCGATTGGGCGCTCCCCTAACCCAGCCGCCCCCAAGGGTCAACTCACAAGCGCCGCTTCAGCGCTGGCAGGCGGGGCAATACCAGGTCGACCGCCCGCCCTGCGCGAAGCGCTTGACTGTCCCGCCGCATGGACATGGCTCGCCCTCGCGGTCGTAGACCGAGAAGCTCTTGCTGAAATAACCCAGCTCGCCATCGGGCCGGGCATAGTCGCGCAGGCTCGATCCGCCCGCCTCGATCGCCTCGGCCAGCACCTCGTGGACCGCCGGCACGAGCCGCCGCAATCGCTCGAGGCTGACCTTGCCCGCCGCCCGCCTGGGGTTGATCCCGGCCCGGAACAGCGCCTCGCAGACGTAGATGTTGCCAAGCCCCGCGACGATCCGCTGGTCGAGCAGCATCAGCTTGATCGCCGCGCTCCGCCCCTTCAGCCGCCGCTGCAACTCCTCGGCGGTGAGGTCGAACGGCTCGGGGCCGAGCGCCTTGAACGGCCCCCATTCCGCCAGCCCCTCGGTCGGCACGAGGTCGACGCTGCCGAACCGGCGGGGATCGTTCAACACCAGCCGGTGCCCCTCGTCGGTCTCCAGCGCCAGATGGTCGTGCGGCTCGTCCGCCGCCGGATCGATCCGCCACCGCCCGCTCATGCCAAGGTGGAACACCATCGTGTCGCCGCGGTCGGTATGGACCAGCCCATATTTGGCCCGCCGTCCGAGGCGCGTCACCCGCGCCCCCGTCAGCCGCTGTCCAAGGTCCTCCGGAAACGCCCTCCGCAGGTCCGCCCGCCGTGCCTCGACGCGGCTCAGCCGCCGGCCCTCCAGCACTTTCGCCAGGCCGCGCACGGTGGTCTCGACTTCGGGAAGCTCGGGCATCTCTTTCGGCCATATGGCGCGGCAGCCCCTGCACCGCTAGAGCGCCCCCCATGAGCGATTTCGTGCAATTCGGCGACCAGCGCGTCAGCCCCGAGGAAAAGACCCGCAAGGTGGGCGAGGTTTTCTCCTCGGTCGCCCGCCGCTACGACGTGATGAACGACCTGATGAGCGGCGGCATGCACCGCTTGTGGAAGGACCGCTTCGTCTCCCGGGTGAAGCCGCAGCCGCACGAACACATTCTCGACATGGCGGGCGGCACCGGCGACATCGCCTTTCGCATGGCCAAACGCGGCGCCGCGGTCACCGTCAGCGACATCAATGCCGACATGCTCGGCGTCTGCGAACAGCGCGCTGCCAAAAAGGCCATCGAAGGGCTCAGCTGGTCGGTCCAGAACGCCGAAACCCTGAGCTTCGCCGACCGCGCCTTCGACGCCTACACCATCGCCTTCGGCATCCGGAACGTCACCGACATCCCGGAGGCGCTGCGCGAAGCCCACCGCGTGCTCAAGTTCGGCGGCCGCCTGTTCGTGCTCGAATTCTCCACCAGCGACTGGCCGGGCTTCGGCGAGGCCTATGACCTGTGGGCCGACAAGGCGATCCCGCGCATAGGCAAGGCGGTCGCGGGCGATGAAGCGAGCTATCGCTACCTCGTCGAAAGCATCCGCCGCTTTCCCAAGCCCTATGCCTTCGAGCGGATGATCGGCGAAGCCGGCTTCACCCGCACCCGCACCGAAACCCTGATGGGCGGCCTCGTCTGCATCTGGTCGGGGTGGAAGGCTTGAGTTCTTCGCTTACCCACCTCCTCCGCATCCTCCGCTGGGGCCGCACGCTCGCACGCTACGGCGCGCTGCAGGGGATCGAGCGCGACCCTCTCACCCCGCCCTTCGCCCGCCGCATCGTCAAGCTCGCCCGCTTCGGCCTCAGCCAGCCGGCCGAGCCCGACTATGCGACCGCGCTCCAGCAACTCGGCCCCGCCGCGATCAAGTTCGGCCAGGCGCTCGCCACCCGTCCCGACCTCGTCGGCGAAAAGGCCGCGCACAACCTCTTCGCGCTTCAGGACTCGCTCCCGCCCGCCCCCTTTCCGCTGATCCGCAAGGCGATCGAGCAGGCGCTCGAAGCCCCGCTCGAGAGCCTGTTTCGCGAGTTCGACGAGACTCCGGTCGGCGCCGCCTCGATCGCGCAGGTCCACCGCGCGGTCACCACCGAGGGCCGCGAAGTTGCGGTGAAGGTCCTCCGCCCCGGCATCGAGGACACCTTCGCCGAGGCGCTCGAAACCTACGAATGGGCCGCCGCCCATCTTGAGGCGCATGCCGGCGACGAAATCCGCCGCCTTCGCCCCAAGACCGTCATCGCCCATTTCCGCCAGTGGACCCGGCGCGAGCTCGACCTCCAGCGTGAAGCCGCCTCGGCCTCCGAACTCAAGGAGAATATGGTCGCCGAAGCTGGCTTCTACGTCCCGGAGATCGACTGGCGCCGAACCGCCCGCCGGGTGCTGACGCTTGAATGGCTCGACGGCATCAAGCTGTCCAAGCGCGACCTGTTGCTCGAAGCCGGCCACGACCCCCGCGCGCTTGCCAACATCCTGGTGAAAGCCTTCCTGCGTCAGGCGGTGATCGACGGATTCTTCCACGCCGACCTTCACCAGGGCAATTTGTTTGCGCTGCCCGATGGCCGCCTCGCCGCGATCGACTTCGGGATCATGGGCCGGATCGACCGCCGCGCCCGGCGCTGGCTGGCCGAGATCCTCTACGGCCTCATCACCGGCGACTATGGCCGCGTCGCCGACATCCATTTCGAAGCGCAATATGTCCCTCCGCATCACAATGCCGAGGAGTTCGCCACCGCGCTGCGGGCCGTGGGCGAGCCGATCCGCGGGCTGCCGGTCAAGGACATCAGCGTCGGGCGGATGCTCGAAGGCCTGTTCTCGATCACCCGCGACTTCGACATGCCGACCCAGCCGCACCTGCTGCTGCTGCAAAAGACGATGGTGATGGAAGAAGGCGTCGCGACCTTCCTCGATCCCGACATCAACATGTGGGAATCGGCCGAGCCGTTCCTGCGGGAATGGATCCGTTCGGAGCTAGGCCCCGAAGCCGCGCTCGCCGACCGCCTCGTCGGCTTGAAGCGCACCCTCGAGAAGCTCCCCGACCTGGTCGACCGCATCGACCATTACTTCCCCGCCCCCGGCGGCGCCCCGCCCGAGCTTCCCGAGGTGAATGTCGATGTCAAGCAGCTTCCGCGGCCCGGGGGGCGCGATATGCTGATCGGGCTGCTCGGCGCCGGCGCCGGCGCCGCGGCGCTTTACTTCTTCGCTTGAGCCGGTGCGGCCGTCGGAAGGTCGTGTTCTCGCGGGAAGTCTGGTCGGCTACGTAGCCGGTACCACCTACACCATCTGCTTGTTCATCGGCGTCGACGTGGTCCGCGAGGTCTTGGATGGACCACCCTTCCTGGTTCCGCGAAGCTGGAGCGACATCGCGCTCACTGCGGTGATGCTCGTCGCTGCGCCTTTCCTTGCCCTCTTCGCCATGCCGGTTGTGGCCGTCACCGCCTTGCTAGGGTGCCTCGTCTCCGGCCACTTCCTGGCCACTCATCCAGATTGGCCGCTGATCAGAAGGCGCGCCGCCGCGCTGGGCTGCGGAGTGCTGACTGGGCTTGTACTTTGGGCAGTTTCCGCCTGGACGATGGGAAGCATGATGACGACCTCAGGCGCAGCCTGGATCGCCCCCGCAGCCCTTGCGGTCCTGACGATGCACAAGTTCCTCTACGCCCGGGGGCGCAGGGGATCCTACCGCGACAACTAAGCCAGCCGGGCCGAGATCATCGGCCCGGCTGGCGTCTCCCTTGTTACCGAGCCGCCACCCGCGAGCCGCTGCCCATCCGGCCAAGCACGTCCTTCAGTGCAGCCACCCGCTTGGCCGCGATCGGATCGGCCGGCGCGCGCAAGCCATTGGCCAGCCCCCGCAGCTGCCCGGCGTTCGGCCGAGCGATCGCGGCGCGAAGCTGGGCGATCTGCGCCGCCGGCAGGCTGCCGGCCCGCTCCAGCTGGTCGACATAGGCCGCCGCCACCACCGGCACCGCCGGCCAGCTGACGGGCGCCTGCTGCTGCGGGTTGAAGCGGTTGTCGGGATAGACCGCCAGCGCCGCCGCGGCGATTTCGTTCGTGCTCAACTGCGCCGAGGGCTGCAGCGCCAGCACGTCCAGCCCGCGCGCGATCTCGGTCCCGTAGATCCGGCCCTTGTAGTAATAAGCCGACCAGAAGCCGCCCATCACCAGCTCGTCCTTGTAGACCGGACCGCGATCGAAATAACCGATCTCGGTCGGCCGGCTCGAATCGGTGAAGTCGCTGATCGAGATGCCGCCCTGGTACCAGGCCTGGACGAACAGGTCGCGGCCCGGGACCGGGATGATCGACCCGTTGTGCGCGACGCAATTCTCTTGGGCGGTCTGCGCCGCCGGCAGCTTGTAATGATTGCGGAAGCGCAGCCGCCCGCCCTCGATATCGTAGATCGCGTTGGCGCCCCAGTTCCTGGGATCGCTGACCAAGCAGCGCGGCCGCCCGCCGCCGCCCCATTCGTCGGTGAATAGCACCTTGGTGCCGTCATTGTTAAAGGTCGCGCTGTGCCAGTAGGCGAAGGTCGGGTCGACCACCTGGTCGATCCGCTTGGGCTTGGCCGGATTGCTGATGTCGAGCAGCAGGCCGTTGCCCGAGCAGGCCCCGGCGGCGATCTTGGCGGCGGGGAAAACGGTGATATCGTGGCACTGGTCGGTCTGCGCCGTGTCCTGCGTCCCGTCGCCATGGTCGCCGCCCGACCACAGGCCCGAAATGCTCCCGCTGGCGGGATCGCCGAACACCCGCGGGCGGTCGATGATCCGCGAGGCGGCCGGGTTGGCGACCGGGATCTCGATCACGTCGATCGAGAAGAGCGCCGACTTCATCGAGCCCGGATCGGCGACGCAGCTGGGGTCCTCCCGGTCCGAACGGACGTTGGCCGTCCCCGACACATAGACGATGATCTTGCCGTCACGGCCCGGGCCCGACACCACGCTGTGGGTGTGGCTGCCGCGGCAGGTCTGCACCGCACCGACCTGGCGCGGCTGGGCGATGTTCGAGATATCGAAGATGCGGATTCCGCGGAAGCGCTCGGGGCTGACATAATCCTGGACGCCCTGCCGCCCGCAATCGAGCCGCCCGCGGTTCTGCTCGACCGACATGATCAGCAGGTTGCCGACGATGCTGAGGTCGCCCTGCCCGCCCGGGCAGATCACCGAGCTGACCAGCGTCGGCGCGCCGCCGGCCGCGCTCACCCGGTACAGGTTGAAGCCATGGTAGTTGCCGGTCGCCAGGACGTCGCCCTGGAACGCCATGTCGGTCTGGGCAAAGCTCAGCAGCGGCGAGCGGCCGGCGCCTTCGGGCTCCTTCTGGCCCGGCTTCAGCAGCGCCTTGACCGGCAGGTCGTACGGGTTGCGCGGATCGAAGAAGCCGGTCGGCTTGGGCAGCGACGCGACCAGGCTCATGCCCCGGATCGCCTGCCCCGCCTTGCCCGTCCCGGCCGACAGCGCGGTGCGCGGATCCTCGGCTACGGTGCCGAGCAACGCGGTCATCCGCTTGATCTCTTCCTGCTGCTCCTTGACCAGGTCGACCACGAAGGCATTCAGCCCCGGATCCGCCGCGGTGCCGCCGCGCCCGGTCAGTTCCTGCGTCATCCGCACCGCGCCGGCGTGGTGGCTGATCATCCGGGTCAGGAACAGCCGTTCGAACGCGACGCCCTTGGCGGCCCGCATCTCGGCCAGCTGGGCCGGGGTCGCCATGCCCATCTGGGTCATGTGGGCGGCGTCAGCCATCATGTGCGCGGCGTGGGGATTGGCGCTCGCCTGCCCGCGATCGCTCAGCCACTTCCTCATCCACGCCATTTCGTCGGCCTGGGTGGCGTCGATCCGCTTCGCCATCTGCAGGATCTCGGACCGGTTGGTCCGCCCCGCGACCAGCGCCGTCATATGCGTGGCCTGAGCGTGGTGCGGGATCATGTCCTGCAGGAAGCGCACGTCATAGGCGGAGAAGCTGGTGTCGGCGATCCGGCTGGCGGTGGCCCCGTCGATCGTCCGGCTGGCCTGTCCCGGCGCTCCCGGCTGAACGATCGGCGCCCCCTGCGCGAACGCGGTGGTCGACAGCAAGGCGGCAACGACAAAAAGGGAAGACTTCATGGGACCCGGCACTCCTCGAATGTGCCGGGAGCCTAGCGTCCCTGTCGTCCTTGCCAAGGGCGTTGGTCGACCACCCCGCCCCGTCCGCAGAACCTGCTGTGCCTACAGTCCCAGTGCGTCCAGATCCGCCGCCGAATGGCGTTCGTGCAGGACGATGTCGCCGCGCGCCGCATTGACGACCCGCCCGCGCTTCACGGCCGGCCGCGCACCGACCTGCTTCGCCCAGCGCTGCAGGTTCGCGTAGCTGGCGACATCGAGGAATTCGTCGGACCCCTCGTAAAGCCGGCCCAGCGCCACGCCGCCATACCACGGCCAGATCGCGATATCGGCGATGCTATACTCATCGCCCGCGACGAACTCGCTGTCCGCCAGCCGCTGGTCGAGCACTGACAGCTGCCGCTTGGCCTCCATCGCATAGCGGTCGATCGCATATTCATATTTGCGCGGCGCATAGGCGAAGAAGTGCCCGAAGCCGCCGCCCAGGATCGGCGCCGATCCCATCTGCCAGAACAGCCAGCTCAGCGTTTCGGCCCGGCTGGTGCCGAGGAACGCCCCGAACTTCTCCGCCAGGTAGAGCAGGATCGCCCCGCTCTCGAACAGCCGGACCGGCTCGGCCCCGCTGCGGTCGACCAGCGCCGGGATCTTGCTGTTGGGGTTGATGCCGACGAACCCGCTGGAGAACTGGTTGCCCTCCATGATGTCGATCAGCCAGGCGTCATATTCCGCTTGGGCATGTCCCGCCGCCAGCAACTCCTCCAGCAGGATGGTGACCTTCTGCCCGTTGGGCGTGGCGAGGCTGTACAATTGCAGCGGATGCTCGCCGACCGGCAGCTCCTTGTCGTGCGTCGCCCCGGCGACCGGCCGGTTGATCGCGGCAAAGCGCCCTTCGGCGGGCATGGGGGTCCATACTTTCGGCGGCACGTAATCGGTCATCGAGGGCAACCTCCCTGTTCTCTGCGCTGCCACATGGGGTCCGGGGCCGCCCCGCCAAGAGGTCACCCGCATGTTCCTGCCTAGCAATGTAGGAATTCCCGTGGCATCGCCCCTCCCATGCGGGCTCGCACCCACCTCCCTTCGACGTCGGCAATTCTTCAGAACCACCTTTTGCCGAAGGTCGCGCGCACCCCCGTCACCAGTGACCTTTGTGACCTTGTTCAGGTTCGATCGTTGATTTGATGGCAAAAATCCTGCTCATCGTCGGCGGCGGCATCGCGGCCTTCAAGGCCGCCGAACTGATTCGCCTCGCCCGCCGCCACGGGCATGAGGTCACGCCGGTCCTGACAGCGGGCGGGGCCCATTTCGTCACTCCGATGACACTCGCCGCGCTCGCCGAAAGCCCGGTCTACACCTCGCTGTGGGACCTCAAGAACGAGACCCAGATGGGTCACATCCAGCTGAGCCGCGCCGCCGACCTCGTGCTTGTCTGCCCCGCCACCGCCGACCTGCTGGCCAAGATGGCCGCGGGCATCGCCGACGACCTCGCCACCACCCTGCTTCTGGCGACCGACAAGCCGGTCTTCGCCGCGCCCGCGATGAACGTCCGCATGTGGCTGCACGAAGCTACGCAGGCTAACGTCGCCACCCTGCGCCGGCGCGGCGTCACCGTGATCGACCCCACCGAAGGTGCCATGGCCTGCGGCGAATATGGCCCGGGCCGCCTGCCCGAGCCGGCCGACATCCTCGCCGCCCTCCCTCTCACGCCCACCACGCCGTTCGTGCCGAGCGGGCCGCAGGCGACCGAAGGACAAGTCGAGGAACCCGTCGCACCCGGTGCACCCAGCCCCTCGACGTCGCTCGGGGCAAACGGGGACCTCACCGGCAAGCACGTCATCGTCACCGCCGGCCCCACCCACGAGCCGATCGACCCCGTCCGCGTCATCGCCAACCGCTCCTCGGGCAAACAGGGCTTCGCCATCGCCGCCGCCGCCGCCGCGCTCGGCGCCCGGGTGACCCTCGTCGCCGGCCCCGTCGCCCTTCCCACGCCCGCGGGCGTCGCCCGCATCGACGTCGAGACCGCCGACCAGATGCTCGCCGCGGTCGAGAGCGCGCTCCCGGCCGACGCCGCCATCCTCGTCGCCGCGGTCGCCGATTGGAAGGTCGAGGCCTCCCCCACAAAGCTCAAGAAATCCGCCGGCCCGCCCCAGCTCCGGTTCGCGCCCAACCCTGACATTCTCGGGACGCTCGGGCGCCATCCCGACCGCCCGCGCCTGCTCGTCGGCTTCGCCGCCGAAACCGATGACCTCCTCGCCAATGCCGCATCCAAGCGTACCGCCAAGAACGCCGACTGGATCGTCGCCAACGACGTCTCCGGAGACGTGATGGGCGGCGCGTCGAACCACCTCCACCTCCTCACCGCCGATGGCACCGAGGATCTTGGCGCAGGCTCCAAGGAAAACCTCGCCCGCGCCCTTCTCGCCCGTATCGCCCAGGACCTCGCATGATCCGCATCCAGATTACCCGCCTGCCCCACGGGGAAGGCCTGCCCCTGCCCGCCTACGCCACCGCCCACGCCGCTGGCATGGACGTGGTCGCGGCCGAGGACCTCGATCTTGCACCCGGCCAGCGCCACGCAGTCGCCACCGGGCTGCGCATCGCCATCCCCGAAGGCTATGAGGTCCAGGTCCGCCCCCGCTCGGGCCTCGCACTGAAACACGGCATCACCGTTCCCAACACGCCCGGCACGATCGACGCCGACTATCGCGGCGAGTTGAAGGTCATCATGATCAACCACGGAACCGAGCCGTTCCCGGTCCGCCGCGGCGAGCGCATCGCCCAGCTCGTCCCCGCCGCCGTCACCCAGGCCGAATGGGAGGAAGTCGACGAACTCGACGAAACCGTCCGCGGCGAAGGCGGATTTGGTAGCACCGGGCGCTGATGCTTTCCGACGAGGAACTCACTCGCTACGCTCGTCAGATCGTCCTTCCCCATCTCGGTGGGACGGGCCAGCAGCGGCTCAAGGCAGCGAAAGTCGCGGTGGTCGGTGCGGGTGGGATCGGCGCAGCGGTGATCCCGGCGCTGGCCGGCGCTGGCGTCGGGCGGCTGACCATCATCGACCCCGACCGAGCCGACCTGTCGAACCTCCACCGCCAGCCGATCTATCGCTCGCGTGACGCTGGAGAGCCCAAGGCCGCGCTCGCCGCCCAGTTCGTCCGCCGCCTGAACCCCTTCGTCGAGGTCGCCGGGGTCGAGCAAGCCATCGTGCCCGACAATGCCGCCGCCATCTTGTCCGGTCACGACTTGGTGATCGATGGCACCGACAATTTCGCGACCCGCCTCGCGGTCAGCGACGCCTGCGTCGCTTCGGGCCTGCCCCTGCTCAGCGCCGCCGCCGCGCAATGGCAAGGCCAGGTCGGACTGTTCACCGGCCGCCCCTGCTACCGCTGCTTCGTCGGCGACGCCTTCGACGCCGACGATTGCGACAATTGCGCCGAACTCGGCGTCACCGGGACGCTGACCGGCCTCGCCGGCAATCTCGCCGCCCTCCTCGCCCTGCGCTTGCTGGCGCAGGCGGGCGAGGTAAAGACCGGCACCGTCCACCTGATCGACGGCCTCGCCGGCACCCAGCGCCCGATCCGCATCGTCGCGGATCCGGGCTGCCGGGCCTGCGGGACTACTTCTTCGCAGCCGCCTTCTTCGGCGCCGCCTTCTTTTTCGCCGGCGCCTTCTTACCCTTGACCGGGCCCTTGGCCGCCTTGGCATCGATCAGCGCCACCGCCTCGTCCAGCGTCACCGCCTTGGGATCGGCCGACTTGGGCAAGGTCGCATGGGTCGTCCCGTCGGTGACGTAAGGGCCAAACCGCCCCTCCATCACCTTCAGCTCCTTGGCGCTCTCGGGATGAGCCCCCAGCACCGCCAACGGCTCCCGCGCTGCCCCGCGGCCCTTGCCGGCCCCGCTCGCCGCATCCGCCAGCTTGGCCACCGCGGCGTTCATGCCGGTCTCGAACACCTCGGCGGTGCTGGTAAGACGAGCGTACTTCCCCTGGTGCTGCAGGTAAGGCCCGTAGCGCCCGATCGATGCGGTGATCAGCTCGCCCGTCTCCGGGTGCGACCCGATCTCACGTGGTAGGCTCAGCAGCTTCTGTGCCCACTCGAGGTCGATCTGCACGTCCTTAGGAATCGACGCCCGCTTCTCGCCCTGCTCGACATAGGGCCCGAACCGCCCGCTCTTGAGCATGATGCCTTCGCCCAGGTCCGCCGGCTCGCTGCTGGTCGCCGCCGCATCGCCGCCCTGCCCGAACTTCCGCGTGAACTTGCACTCGGGGTAGTTCGAGCAAGCCACGAACGCTCCGAACTTGCCCCCGCGCAGCGCCAGCCGCCCGTTGCCGCACGCCGGGCACAGCCGCGGATCGCTGCCATCGCCCTTGTCGGGGAACAGCCAGGGCGACAGGAACTCGTCCAGTGCCGCCGTCACTTCCGACGGCTTCTGTTCCATCACTTCGCCCGCCTTGGGCTTGAAGTCGCGCCAGAACTCCTCGAGCAGCTTCAGCCATGCCATCCGCCCGCCGGAGACGTCGTCCAGCTCGTCTTCCAGCTCGGCGGTGTAATCGTAGCTGACGTACTTCTCGAAGAAGCGCTCCAGGAACGCCGTCACCAGCCGCCCGCTCTCCTCGGGGATGAAGCGGTTCTTTTCCAGCCGCACATATTCGCGGTCCTTCAGCGTCTGCAGCGTCGCCGCGTAGGTCGACGGCCGCCCGATGCCGAGCTCCTCCAGTCGCTTGACCAGGCTCGCTTCCGAAAAGCGCGGCGGCGGCTGGGTGAAGCTCTGCACCGCATCGACGCCCAGCTTGTCGGGCCGATCGCCCTTGGCGAGGTGCGGCATCTTTGCGCCGTCTTCCTCGTCGGCCTTTTCGTCGCGCCCCTCCTCGTACAGCGCAAGGAAGCCCGGGAACAGCGTCACCTGCCCAGTCGCGCGCAGCTTTGCCCGATCGCTTGCCAGCTCAACCACCGTCCGCTCCAGCCGGGCCGCCGCCATCTGGCTCGCCAGCGCGCGGTTCAGGACCAGCTCGTACAATCGCCCATGATCGCCGCTTGCCGCCTTCTCCATGGCGAAGTCGGTCGGCCGGATCGCCTCATGGGCTTCCTGAGCATTCTTAGCCTTGGAAGTGTACTGCCGCGGCTTGTCGGGCAGGTGCTGCGATCCGAAGCGATCGGCGACGGCCTTGCGCGCGGCACTGATCGCCTCACCGGCCATCTGCACGCCGTCGGTCCGCATGTAGGTGATCAGCCCGTCCTCATACAGCTGCTGCGCGACCCGCATCGTGTGACTTGCCGAAAAGCCGAGCTTGCGCGCCGCTTCCTGCTGCAGGGTCGAGGTGGTGAAGGGCGGCGGCGGGTTGCGGGTGAACGGTTTGGTCTCGACGCTCGCCACCGCGAAGTGCCCCGCCTCGACCGCTTTCTTCGCCTCGGTCGCCGAACCCTTGTCGCCCAGCGTCAGCTTGTCGATCTTCTTGCCGTCGAGCTCGACCAGCCGGGCGGTGAACTCTTGGCCCGTCGCGGCAAAGCGCGCCGACACGGTCCAATATTCCTGCGCCCGGAAGCGCTCGATCTCTGCCTCGCGGTCGACGATCAGGCGCAGCGCCACCGACTGTACCCGGCCCGCGCTCTTGGCACCCGGCAGCTTGCGCCACAGGATCGGCGACAGGGTGAAGCCGACCAGATAGTCGAGCGCACGGCGGGCGCGGTACGCGTCGATGAGGTCGTGATCGAGTTCGCGCGGCGCCGCCATCGCCTCCAGCACCGCAGACTTGGTGATGGCGTTGAAGGTCACCCGCCGGACGTCCTTGGGCAGCGCTTTCTTCTTCGCCAGCAGTTCGCGGACGTGCCAGCTGATCGCCTCGCCCTCGCGGTCGGGGTCGGTGGCGAGGATCAGCGTGTCGGAGGCCTTGGCGGCATCGGCGATCGCCTTCACCTGCTTGGCCTTGTCGCCATAGACCTCCCAGTCCATCGCGAAGTCCTCGTCCGGATTCACCGACCCGTCCTTGGGCGGCAGGTCGCGGACGTGGCCGTAGCTCGCCAGCACCTTGTGGCCCGGGCCGAGATATTTCTCGATGGTCTTGGCCTTGGCCGGCGATTCAACAACGACAAGCTTCACTGGACCCGAACTCCCTCACGTATACGCACGAGGGTGGAGAGGTGGGCGGCGGCCCGTCAAGCGGGTTAGTCGTAGCCGCATAGCCAATCGCGTCCGAGCAGCGGCCGGCAGCGATTCATGTTCTCGCCCACCAGTTCGAGCTGCCGCTGCACCGGAAGCCGGGTGGGCTCGAGATCGGAGCGAATGATCGCAACGCCGCCATCTGGAATGCCTTCGAGATAGCGCATCGCAACGGCCTGCCCGGGGCCAACCTTCCGCTCCGCCGCATTCATCGCTTCACGGTGACTGAACAGGAAAGCCTGCGCGCTGGTTCGGCTGGTCAAAGCGGTGAGCCCGTCCACGGCCCAGAACCCGCCGACCATCAACGGCACGGCAAGCGCCTTGCGCCAGCGTAGCGAGGGGGCAAGGTCACGATCCTTGGTCGCATCGATGATCTTGCCAATCGCGAAGCCCAGGAAGACGATGAACAGCAGCAGGAAGGGGATGAAAGACAGGATCCAGAAGCGCTGGTAGAGATAGGCTCCGGCAAGCCCCAGCGCCATTGCCAGCAGAGTCAGCCCGATCCCGATCTTCTCCTCGGGGATAAGCCGCGCCATCATCGCAGGCTCACCTTTCCACCCGCATGCCGATCGAGCCGTCCGGCGAGATCGAGCTCAAGCAACACCAGCTGCACCGCCCCGGGCTCCAGCCCCGACAGCCGCACGATCTCGTCCACCGGTGCCGGCGAAGGGCCAAGCAGTTCCTCCACCCGCGCGCGTTCAGCGCCGTCCGGCTCGACGCTTGCTGGTACCTCGGGCGAATAGGAAAACAGGTCCCGGCCCGATCGCACTCCGCCCAGCCCGGGCCTCAGAGCTTCCATTACTTCGGCGGCATTCTGAACCAGCGTCGCGCCATCGCGGATCAGCCCGTTGCAACCCTGCGCGCGGGGATCGAGCGGGCTGCCCGGCACCGCCAGCACCTCACGCCCCATTTCCGCCGCCAGCCGGGCGGTGATCAGCGAGCCAGAGCGCGGCGCCGCTTCCACCACCAAAGTCGCGGGACACAGGCCGGCGATGATCCGGTTCCGATAGGGGAAGTGCCGTGCCCGGGGCTCGGTGCCCGGCGGCATCTCGGCCAGCACCAGCCCCTTAGCCGCCATCTCGCGTTGAAGCCGCTCGTTCTCGGGCGGATAGAAGATGTCGAGCCCCCCCGCGATCACCCCGATCGTGCCCGTCGCCAGCCCTCCCTCGTGCGCCGCGGCATCGATTCCGCGTGCCAGCCCCGACACCACCACCACGCCCTCGCGGCCTAGGTCGTGCGCCAGTCCCCGGGCGAAGCGGCACGCCGCCGCGCTGGCATTGCGCGCCCCGACCATCGCCACGCTCGGCCGCTCCAGCAACGACAGGTCGCCGATCGCGGTCAGCAGCGGCGGCGCATTGTCGCTTTCCGCCAGCAAAGAGGGGTACAACCCTTGCCCAAGGCTGAGGTAGCGTCCGCCCAGCGCCTCCACCCGCGCTCGCTCGCGCTCCGCCTGCTCTTCGCTGCATAGCGCCGGCATCCGTCCGCCGCCCCGCGCCGCCAGGTCCGGCACCGCCTGCAGCGCCGCCTCCGCGCTGCCGAAGCGGGCAAGCAACTGGCGAAAGGTGACCGGACCGATGCTCTGGCTGCGGATCAGCCGGATCCGGGCAAGAAGATCGGCTCCGCTCAAACTCGAGAGCGCCCGACCCGGGGCTCGGTCCCGGCCCTGAGCCGGGCAAGATTTTCGCGATGCTGCCACACCACCAGCAGCGCGAACGCCGCCAGCATGACCGTTAGTTCGGGCCGCCCGAGCAAGGCCGCCGCGACCGGCGCGCTGACCGCCGCGGCAATCCCAGCGACCGAGCTGATCCGAAGCACCAGCAGCAGCCCGATCCATACCGCGGCGTAGATAGCCGCGATCGGCCAGGCGAGGCCGATCAGGATGCCGAGCAACGTCGCCACCCCCTTGCCGCCCTTGAACCGAAGCCACACCGGATAAAGATGCCCTACCAGCGCGGCCCCGGCGGCGATCCGCCCGGCGCCCGGCCACAATTGCTCGGCGATCAGCACAGCCGCAGTGCCCTTCAGCGCGTCGAGCACCAAAGTTGCCGCGGCCAGCCCCTTGGACCCGGTGCGGAGCACGTTGGTCGCGCCGATATTGCCGCTGCCGATGGCGCGGATATCGCCTTTGCCGAACAGGCGGGTGAGGATAAGCCCGAAGGGGATCGACCCAAGCAGATAACCGAGCGCGAGGGCGAGAAGCAGTCCGAACGACATAGGTGGAGGCTAGAGAGCATTGTGCCGCCGCGCAACGACCGCTTATGGCGATCGCTGTGGACCCCGCCGCTCCCTTTCTCTTTTTCGATTCCGGCGTCGGCGGCCTCAGCGTGCTGGGGCCCACCCGCGCCCTGCTACCGACCGCACCGATCGTCTACGTCGCCGACAGCGCCGCCTTTCCCTACGGCACTCGCTCGGAGGCCGAGATCGCAGCGCGCGTGCCTGCCCTGCTCGGGCGCCTTACCGAGCGCTTCCGCCCGCGGCTGGCGGTGATCGCCTGCAACACCGCCTCGACCATCGCCCTCCCCTATGTCCGCGCCGCGCTCGACATTCCGGTGGTCGGCACCGTTCCTGCGATCAAGCCGGCGGCGGAGTTGAGCCGCACCCGCGTGATCGGCGTGCTCGGGACCGAAGCCACCGTTCGCCAGCCCTATGTCGACGACCTTGCCGCCGCCCACGCCGCCGACTGCACCGTGCTTCGCCACGGCTCGGCCGGCCTGGTCGCGCTTGCGGAGGCCAAGCTGGCGGGCGAGCCGATCGATCCGGCTGCCGTCGCCGCAGCCGTCGCCCCGCTGACCGGACAGAAGATGGACGTCGTGGTGCTCGCCTGCACCCACTTCCCGTTGCTCGCCGAGGAACTGGCGCTGGCGCTGCCCGGAGTGGCGCAGGTCGATGGCGGCTCCGGCATCGCCCGCCGCATCGCCCACCTCACCGCCGGCCAGCCATGGCCGGTTCAGCCCTCGCCCGGCATCGCGCTCTTCACCGGGGGTGGACCGAATGCCCCATTGGCCGAGGCTCTCGCCCGCTATAATTTAAGGGACGTTCGGCACGTCTGACTTGCGAGTCGTTCGCATTGGCCTTGTGCCCAAAGACTTTGTATTGGCTCCGCGCTGAGCACGAGGGACACTTTGGATTACCAATCCATCTTCCAGGCAGCGATTGACCGGCTGCACGATGAAGGACGTTACCGCGTCTTTATCGACATCCTGCGCAACAAGGGGTCGTACCCCAATGCGCGCTGTTTCGCCGGCCACAACGGGCCCAAGCCGATCACCGTCTGGTGCTCGAACGACTATCTCGGCATGGGCCAGCACCCCGCCGTGGTCGAGGCGATGGAACAGGCGCTGCACGACGTCGGCGCCGGCTCGGGCGGTACCCGCAACATCGGCGGCAACACCCATTACCATGTCGACCTCGAGGCCGAACTCGCCGACCTCCACGGCAAGGAAGCCGCGCTGCTGTTCACCAGCGGCTATGTCTCCAACGAAGCCGCGCTGTCGACGCTGGGCAAGCTGCTGCCCGGCTGCGTCATCTTCTCGGACGAGCTCAACCACGCCTCGATGATCGCGGGCATCAAGAGCTCGGGTTGCGAGAAGAAGATCTTCCGCCACAACGACCTCGCCCATCTCGAGGAACTGCTCGAAGCCGAGGACTCGGCGACCCCCAAGCTGATCGCGTTCGAAAGCGTCTACTCGATGGACGGCGACATCGCGCCGATCGCCGCCATCTGCGACCTCGCCGACCGCTACGGCGCGCTGACCTATCTCGACGAGGTCCACGCCGTCGGCATGTACGGCCCGCGCGGCGGCGGCATCTCCGAACGCGACGAGGTCGCCGACCGCGTCACCATCATCGAGGGCACGCTGGGCAAGGCGTTCGGTGTCATGGGCGGCTACATCGCGGCCGACCGCAACATCGTCGATTGCATTCGCAGCTACGCGCCGGGCTTCATCTTCACTACCAGCCTGTCGCCCGTGCTGGTCGCCGGCGCGCTCGCCAGCGTTCGCCACCTCAAAGCCTCGGCCGAGGAGCGCGAGGGCCAGCAGGCCTCTGCCGCCCTACTCAAGAAGAAGTTCGCCGAGGCCGGCCTGCCGGTGATGGAAAGCACGACCCACATCGTGCCGCTCGCGGTCGGCTGCCCGGTCAAGGCCAAGCGGATCAGCGACATCCTGCTCGCCGAATACGGTTTCTACGTCCAGCCGATAAACTACCCCACCGTCCCCCGCGGGACCGAGCGTCTGCGCTTCACCCCCGGCCCGACCCACACCGCCGAGATGCAGGACGAGCTGACCGGTGCGCTGGTCGAAATCTGGGACCGGCTCGAGATGCGCGCGGCGGCCTGAGGGTCAGCGCACCAGCACCCACCCGCTCAGGCAGCAGCACAGCGTCAGCAGCAGGCTCAGCGGCACCCTGAGCTTCATCCACCATCTCGGCGCCAGCCGCCGCCGGACCAGCAGCGCGTCCATCACAAGGCTCGCCACCAACGCCCCGGCCAGCGTGAACAGCGCGGCGGGCGGCTGGAACGAGAAGATCGCCGCCCATCCCGCCAGCGCGGGGAGCACCGAAATACCCAGCAACACCCAGCCGGGCCGCTCTTGCCGGCTGACGAAGCCCCACCAGGTCCCACCAAGGAAACTCAGGATGATCGCCGCATAGGTCAGCACGAACCCCGGCGTCGACGGCGCGAACAGGCCGAGGTCGAGCAAGGCGACCGCGGTCAGCCCGACGGGCGGGATCAGCCCGGCAAAACCAAGCAGCAGGGCGGGAAGCGGAATGGTCGTCTTCATGGGGTCGCACGGTGGCATTTCGCGAGATCGTCCGCTAGATGGCCCCATGATTATCGCGCTCGCCGCCGACCATGCCGGATTCGCGCTCAAGGACCAGCTTCGCGACTGGTTGCACGAGGCGGGGCACGAGGTCGTGGACCTCGGCACCAACGGCCCCGACCGCGTCGACTACCCCCGCTTCGGAAGCCTGCTGGCCGAGACGCTCGCCGCCGGCAGGGCGGAGCGCGGCATCGCGGTCTGTGGCTCGGGCATCGGCATTTCGATCGCGGTCAATCGCAATCCGGCCTGCCGCTGCGCGCTGGTGAACGAGCCGCTGTCCGCCGCCCTCGCCCGCGAGCATAACGATGCCGACGTTCTCGCGCTCGGCGCCCGGCTCACCGGCATCGACCTCGCCAAGGCCTGCGTCACCGCCTTCCTCGACACCCCCTTCGCCGGCGGGCGCCACCAGTCCCGCGTCGACCTCCTGTCCGCGACCCACGGAGAATAAAGCATGGCCACCGCCGCCAATCTGAACGACGTCCAGCCGCAGGGCTTCTTCACCCGGCACCTCGCCGACGCCGACCCCGCCGTCGCCGCCGCCGTGGGTGATGAGATGACCCGCGAGCAGACCCAGATCGAACTCATCGCCTCCGAGAACATCGTCAGCCGCGCCGTCCTCGAGGCGCAGGGCTCGGTGTTCACCAACAAGTATGCCGAGGGCTATCCCGGCCGCCGTTACTACCAGGGCTGCCACCCCTCGGACGCGGTCGAGCAGCTCGCCATTGACCGTGCCAAGCAATTGTTCGGCTGCGGCTTCGCCAACGTCCAGCCGCATTCGGGCGCGCAGGCTAATGGCGCGGTGTTCCTCGCTTTGCTCCAGCCCGGCGACACGATCCTCGGGATGAGCCTCGCCGCCGGCGGCCACCTCACCCACGGCGCCCCGCCCGCTCAGTCGGGTAAGTGGTTCAACGCGGTCCAATATGGCGTCCGCGAGGATGACCATCTGGTCGACTTTGACGAGGTCAAGCGCCTTGCCAACGAGCACAAGCCCAAGCTGATCATCGCCGGCGGCTCGGCCTACCCGCGCATCCTCGACTTCGCCCGCTTCCGCGCCATCGCCGACAAGGTCGGGGCGTATCTGATGGTCGACATGGCCCACTTCGCCGGCCTAGTCGCCGCGGGCGAGCACCCCTCGCCCTTCGGCCACGCCCACGTCGTCACCACCACCACCCACAAGACCCTGCGCGGTCCGCGCGGCGGCATGGTCCTGACCGACGACGAGGCGATCGCCAAGAAGATCAATTCGGCGGTCTTCCCCGGCCTCCAGGGCGGCCCGCTGATGCACGTCATCGCCGCCAAGGCGGTGGCCTTCGGCGAAGCGCTGCAGCCCGACTTTAAGAGCTACGCCAAGGCGGTGGTCGCCAACGCCCGCGCGCTCGCCGGCCGGCTCAAGGAGCGCGGCGCCGACCTGGTCGCTGGCGGCACCGACACCCACCTCGCGCTGGTCGACCTCCGCCCGCTCGGGATCACCGGCAAGGATGCCGATGAAGCTCTCGAGCGCGCCGGGATCACCTGCAACAAGAACGGCATCCCGTTCGACCCGCTGCCGCCCTTGAAGACCAGCGGCATCCGCGTCGGCTCGCCTGCCGGTACCACCCGCGGCTTCGGCGAGGCCGAGTTCCGCGACATCGCCGACATGGTCGCCGACGTGCTCGACGGCCTCAAGGCCCATGGCGCGGATGGCAATGGCGAGGTCGAGGCCCAGGTGAACGAGCGCGTCCGCGCGCTTTGTGCGCGCTTCCCGATCTATCAGGACTAAGGATGCGCTGCCCCTTTTGCGGTGACCTCGACAGCCAGGTGAAGGACAGCCGCTCGTCGGAAGACGGCGCGGCGATCCGCCGCCGCCGCCAGTGCGAAGGCTGCGGCGCCCGCTTCACCACCTTTGAACGCATCCAGCTGCGCGACCTCGTCGTGATCAAGAAGGACGGCAGCCGCGAAGCGTTCGAGCGGGCCAAGCTCGCCCGCGCCATCGGCCACGCCAGCGCCAAGCGCGACATTAGCCCCGAGAAGATCGAGCGGCTGGTCTCCTCGGTCCAGCGCCAGCTCGAAACTCGCGGCGACGAAGTCCGCGCCGAGGAAATTGGCGAAAAGGTGATGGCGGGCCTCAAGACCCTCGACCACGTCGCCTACATCCGCTTCGCCTCCATCTACCGCGACTTCTCCGAAGCCAGCGACTTCGCCGAAATCGCGGAGGAAGTGGGCGAGCCGCCCGAACCTGGCAAACTGCTGTGAGCACCGCCGCCCCGCCCCCGGTCATCATCCTTGTCCGCCCCCAGCTAGGCCAGAACATCGGCAGGGCTGCGCGGGCCATGCTGAACTTTGGCCTCACCGAAATGCGCCTCGTCGCGCCGCGCGACGGCTGGCCCAATCCGGACGCCGGCCCCGCCGCCAGCGGTGCCGCCCTCGTACTCGAACGGGCGCAGGTGTTTGACACCGTCGCCGACGCCATCGCCGACTGCAGCCTCGTGTTCGCCTCCACCGTGCGCAAGCGCGACATCGTAACCCCGGTGGTTGGGCCCGAGCAGATGGCGGCCGCCATCCACTCGACCGAGGGCCGCTCCGCGATCCTGTTCGGCCCCGAGCGCTCGGGCCTCGCGACCGAGGATGCGGTGCTCGCCAGCCACATCGTCACCGTGCCGATCAATCCCGAATTTGGCAGCCTCAACCTGGCCCAGGCGGTGATCCTGCTCGCCTACGAATGGTCGCGCAGCGCGCCGCTGGTCCAGCCAACCGCCTTCGAGGTGGAACCCCGCGCCCCGCAGGCCGAGCTTGACGGGCTGATCGAGCATCTCGACGGCTATCTGTCGCAGGTAAACTACTTCAATCCGCCCGAGCGCATTCACGCCACCCGCAACACCATCCGCACCATCTTGACCAAGCCCGGCTGGTCGAGCCGCGAGGTCAAGGCCGTTCGAGGAATGATCCGGGCGATCGCCCAGCCCCGGCTGCGGTCAAGTTGACGCCAAACGCAACTGCCCGCATCACGACGGCCGTCTCTCTGTATCGATTTTAGGGATGATTCTCATGACCCTGTTGCTTGCCGCCCTGCTCGCCGCTCAGCCCGCTCCAACCGCGCCGGTCGTCACTCCGCCGGCCAAGCCGGCCAAGGAGAAGACCATCTGCAAGAGCTCCGAAGACAGCGCCTCGCGCCTCGGTCGGCGGGTCTGCAAGAAGGAGAGCGAGTGGTCGAACGGCAAACTCGATCATCAGGAAGGCAGCCGGGCCGGCAGCAGCCTGCGGCCGCAGGACTAGGTCCGGAAAGCCGCCTTTTCCGCCCATGCTAGGATGCCGTCCATCGGGTGCTGGTGGGGTCCGGACCATGCACGGTCCTGACCGTCGGCCTTGACCTTCGCACCCCCTCCCGCTAGGGGCGCGCCTTCGCAATTGGCTCCGCACGCTCGGTGAAGCGGTGGCCCTGCCCCACTCCGGTGGTCAGCAGCGCGGTTCCGGGCACGACAGAAACGCAATTGAAGGAACTACGATGTCGAAGCGCTCCAGCGCCAAGTACAAGCTCGACCGCCGCATGGGCGAGAACGTCTTCGGTCGTCCGAAGAGCCCGGTCAACAAGCGCGAATATGGTCCTGGCCAGCACGGCCAGCGCCGCAAGGGCAAGATGTCGGACTTCGGCATCCAGCTGCGCGCCAAGCAGAAGCTGAAGGGCTATTACGGCGACGTCACCGAGAAGCAGTTCAAGCGGACCTTCTTTGAAGCCAGCAAGATGAAGGGCGACGCGTCGCAGAACCTCATCGGCCTGCTCGAGCGCCGCCTCGACATGATCGTCTACCGCGCCAAGTTCGCGCCGACGATCTGGGCTGCCCGCCAGCTCGTCAGCCACGGCCACATCCGCGTCAACGGCGTGAAGTGCAACATCGCCAGCCGCCGCGTGAACGTCGGCGACGTGATCGAGCTCGGCTCCAAGGCGCAGGAAATGGCGCTGGTCATGGAAGCGCAGAGCCTGGCCGAGCGCGACATCCCCGAATATGTCACGCCGGACGGCACCAGCAAGGTGACCTACACCCGCGTGCCGACCCTCGACGAGGTGCCTTACCCGGTCCGCATGGAGCCGAACCTCGTGATCGAATTCTACTCGCGCTAAGCTTCAACCAGCTTTCGCGACACGAAAGGGCGGTCCTGCGGGGCCGCCCTTTTGCGTTCTCCCTCCACTTTGCTAGGCGCGAGCCCCATGTCCTACCCCCTCCTCCCGCCGCCCGAATGGGCGCCGCACGCCGCCATGTGGATCGGCTTCCCGAGCGATCCCGACTTGTGGGTCGAGGATCTGGCGCCGGCCCAGGAAGAGGTCGCCGCCCTCGCCCGCGCCCTCCACGCCGACGGCAAGGGCGAGGAGATCATCCTCGTCGCCGCCGACCCCGAAGCCGCCGCCGAGGCGCGTCGCCTCGCGCCCTTCGCCACCGTGATCGAGCAAGCATTCGGCGACATCTGGCTGCGCGATACGGGGCCGATCGTGCTGGGCTCGGGTGAGCATCGCCGGGCGCAAGGCTTCGGTTTCAATGGCTGGGGCGGCAAATACGACCTTGAGGGCGACGACAGCATCGGCGAGCGCCTCGCCGCTTCGGCCCGCCTGCCCTACGCCAAGGCCGACTGGATCCTCGAAGGCGGCGCAGTCGATGGCGATGGCTCGGGGCTGTTCGTTACCACCGAGCAATGCCTGCTCAATCCCAACCGCAACCGCAGCCTGACTCGCGACGACGTCGAGCAGAACCTCGCCCGTGACCTCGGCGCGACCCGCGTCGTCTGGCTCGGCGAAGGCCTCGCCAATGACCACACCGACGGCCATGTCGACAACCTGGCCCGCTTCGTCGGGGCGCACCGCGTCGCCTTGCCGGAGCCCGCAGAGGATGACCCCAATGCCGCGGTCTATGCCGACGCTGCGGCGCGGATCGAGGCAGGCGGTCTTGAACTCGTGCGCCTTCCCTCCCCCGGGCGGATCGAGGCCGACGGCGACATCATCCCGGCCTCGTACATGAACTTCCTGATCGGCAATGCCGCCGTGGTCGTGCCGCTCTACGGCAGCGCCAACGATGAAGCCGCAGTCGCCGCGGTGCAGGCGCTGTTCCCCGGCCGCCTTGCGGTGGGCCTGCGAGCCGACCACATCCTGACTGGCGGTGGAAGCTTCCACTGCATTTCCCAACAGATCCCGGCCTGAGGCGAGCCCCCATGTCCACCATCAAAGTCGCCGCCCTCCAGCTCGAGCTCGGGGGAGACACCCAGACCAACATCGCCGCGGTGACCGACCTTGTCCGCGAGGCGGCCGGCAAGGGCGCCCAGGTCGTCCTGCCGCCCGAGTTGTTCGAGGGTCCCTACTTCTGCCGGACCGAGGACGAGGGGCTGTTCGTCACCGCCATGCCGACGGCAAAGCATCCGAGCGTGTTGGCAATGCAGAAGCTCGCGAGCGAGCTCGGCATCTGGATCCCGACCAGCTTCTTCGAGCGCGACGGGCAGCACCATTACAATAGCCTGGCGATGGTGAACCCCGACGGCGCGGTCGCTGGCCTTTATCGCAAGAGCCATATCCCCGACGGCCCCGGCTACGAGGAGAAGTTCTATTTCCGTCCCGGCAACACCGGGTTCAAGGTGTGGGACGGTCCTGACGCGGAGAAGCTCGGCGTCGGGATCTGCTGGGATCAATGGTATCCAGAGACCGCCCGGGCGATGATGCTGATGGGCGCCGAAATCCTGTTCTACCCGACCGCGATCGGGACCGAGCCGCATGACCCCGACCTCGACACCTCACGCCTGTGGCGGCGTGCGATGATCGGGCATGCGGTCTCCAACGTGGTGCCGGTCGTCGCGGCCAACCGCATCGGGACCGAGGGCGGGCAGCGCTTCTACGGCCACAGCTTCATCTGCGACGAGCGCGGCGACCTGCTGGCTGAATTCGGAGCGGACGAGACCGGGGTGCTGGTCGCCGAGCTGGACCTCGCCCAGGCCCGCCGCCACCGCGCCGCCTTCGGCTTCTTCCGCGACCGCCGACCCGAGCTGTACGGGCGGCTGGTTCAGGACATCTGAGCCCGTCGCCTTACCGCCCGACCGCCGCCATTGAGGCGGCGGGGTAACGGGTGCCCTGGGCGGCGCCGGGCGGCAAGGCGGCACTGATCCGCGCTAGGTCGCTGTCGCTCAGCTCGACCTCCAGTGCCCCGAGGTTGTCGTCCAGATAGGTGCGGCGCTTGGTGCCGGGGATGGGCACGATGTCGTCGCCCTGGGCCAGCACCCAGGCAAGCGCCAACTGGGCCGGGGTGCAGCTCTTCTCGGCGGCAAGCGCGGCAACGGAGGCGGCGAGATCGAGGTTTTGCTGGAACGCCTCACCTTGGAACCTGGGATGGCTGCGGCGGCTGTCGCCTTCGACCAGGTCGTCGGGCGACGTGATCTGGCCGGTCAGGAAGCCGCGGCCGAGCGGGCTGTAAGAAACGAAGCCGATGCCGAGGTCGCGGCAGGTGGGGAGGATGTCGGCCTCCACGTCGCGGGTCCACAGCGAATATTCGGTCTGCAGCGCGGTGATCGGGTGGACCGCATGGGCCCGCCGGATCGTCTCGGGGGCAGCTTCCGACAGGCCAAGATAGCGGACCTTGCCGGCGGTCACGAGCTCGGCCATCGCGCCCACCGTGTCCTCGATCGGCACCTCCGGATCGACCCGGTGCTGGTAATAAAGGTCGAACACGTCGAGCCCGGAGCGCCGCAAGCTCGCGTCGCAGGCGGAGCGGACATAGTCCGGCCGGCCATTGACCCCAAGGAAGGTCCCGTCCGCGGCCCGCATGTTACCGAACTTCGTCGCGACCACCACCCACTCCCGCCGCTCCCGCACGACGCGGCCAACCAGCTCCTCGTTGGCGCCGGAGCCGTACATGTCGGCGGTGTCGAGAAAGGTGATCCCGCGATCGATGGCGCGGTTGATCGTCGCGACCGATTCCGCCTCGTTACGGCTGCCGTAGAAGTCGGACATGCCCATGCAGCCAAGGCCAAGTGCGGAGACCTCGAGACCTTGGCGGCCGAGTTTGCGAGTTTGCATTGGGGTCAGTCCTTGTCGGCCGGCGCCGGAGTGGGAGATGGTGCTAGAACCACGCGGGCCCCTTCATGTTTCCTTCGGAGGGAGGATTGCCCCTACCTCCGGGCGGACGCCGCGACCCTGAAGCCTGCAGCGGCATCGACCCACCGCACCGGCTTGCCGGGTAGGGTCATGTTGACCTGGTCGACCCGGCCGAACTTCATCAGCTGACCATTCTGGAAGCGAAGGGTTTCGCAGGCCTTTCTTCCCGCCATCGGCGCGAGGCGCTGGACGAGCGAAGCGAGCGCGGAGGCATTCCGCTCAGGCGGCAGCCGCGCCCCGTTGACCCGGACGATTCCCCTCCGCAGGTCGGCCAGTTGCACGACCCCACACAAGGCGCCGCCCTCGTTCCTGACCACCGAGGTCATCTCGAGCGTGATACCCTGCGCTGGGGCGACGAGGACTTCTCCCGTCTCCACCAGCGATCCATCGGCCCGGGGCGCGTAGGACAGCAGGGACGAGCACGTCTTCGCCTGGAGGTCCGGGTTCACGCAAAGACGCTTGCCAAGCCGGGACTGACCGGCGGCATCGACCTGTGTCGGAGCGCCCGCGGCGGCTAGCAGAAATGCAAAGGCGAGAAGCACGACATCTCCTCTGCTGATCTGGAGCGAGCGGCAGCCAAGTGTAGGCCGGAGTTTTCGCAGTTCGCAATGGGTAGACCTCCACACCGGCGACCGCGGTCTGCAACTCGCCCTACCGATGTTCTCGGATGTACCAATTCGGAAGAGCTAGGGGAGTGAACCCCTGGTCGGACAATCGGCGTCGATCGATAGCCTGATCCCGGTCGAAGTAGTAAATGCCTTTGGCCCTGCTGCTGAAGATTGGCCAATACAGGAGCATCTGAATGGCACTTGGCTTCTTGCCGTTGGGCAAGGCGTCATCATCTGTAAAAGGCGTGTTGGCAGGCTTATGCGATCGGGCATCAACTCGAAGCTGGACGACGCCCAGGCTCTTCAACTGACCTTCGAGCCTGAGCAGATCCTCGTTCGATCCATTCTTGCAGGATTCACCGGCCCGCAACTCCATGTCTACGATAACGAAGTCCGGATTGCAGGCCCTGACTGCTCGAACGACATTCTCGTACTTTGCACGATTTGACCTGAAATTGCGGCTCACCTCTTCATCAGTCGGCGGTGAGGAGCAACCTGTGAGCAGAAGGGCGAGACCCGTCGACAACACGCCAGCCCTGCGCTTTGCTCTCGATTCCCGGACCTCCATCAAGGGCAGTATGCCCCCTCCGCCAATGGCCGCAATGGGTCCCAGGGAGGGTTGGCCGCGTCTTCCCCCACCGGGTGGAACGTTGCCGTTGATTGTGGTCAAGCATCGGCATGGATCTTTTCGGCCACCTCCTTCTTGCGGTGCTGATGCAAGTGCTCGTTGTCCGGCTTTGCAGGAACTGGGTCGCGGGAGCCGCAGTGGCGACGGCCTGGGCCCTCTCGCGTGAGATCACGCAGGCCGAATATCGGTGGATCGAGCGCTTCGGGGACGGCCTGAGGGCCAACATGCCCTGGTGGGGCGGCGTCGATATTCGCGTCTGGCAGACGCCCGACCCGTGGCTCGACTGGCTGTTGCCGACCTTGCTGGCGGGCACCATCGCCTTTGTGGCCAGCAGGCGCAGGCGCTTGTCCTCAGTCGCGGAGGAAGGTCGGTGAGGGGGTGAACGCGGACCTCGTCAGAGGAAGCGCTCTTCCTCGCGGTAGATCGACCAGCCGGCGAGGAACAGGCCGCCGACGACCGGGCCCACCACGACCCCGCTAAGCCCGAAGGCGGCGATCCCGCCGAGTGTCGTCACCAGCACCAGCCAGTCGGGGATGCCGGTGTCGCGGCCGACCAGCAGCGGCCGCAGGAGATTGTCGGCCATGCCGATGATCAGCGCGCCCGAGACGATGACCACGATCCCCTGCCACACCGCACCGGTCAGCAGGAGGTAGCCGGCGATCGGCACCCACACGAGCGCTGGGCCGATCGCCGGGAGCAGGGAGACGATCGCCATCAGCACCCCCAGCAGGACCGCGGAGGGAAAGCCGACGATCCAAAAGGTGATCGTCCCGAGCAAGCCCTGGACCAGCCCGACCACCACCGAACCCTTTATCGTGGCGCGGATGGTGGCGACGAAACTGGTGGCGAGATGATCGGCCGAGCGGCGGTCGAGCGGCAGGGTCTCCTTGACCATCGCCCCGATGCGGGTCCCGTCGCGCAGCAGGAAGTAGGTGACGTAGAGGCCGACCGCGAACACCAGCAGCGAGGTGAAGGCATTGCCGCCGATCTGCAGCGCGCGGCTGGCGATCACCGTCAGGCTGTCACGGAGGACCGCGGTGATCCGCTCCTGCAGGACCGCGAAGTCGCCATAGCCCGAGCCTTCGATGATCTGTTGCAGGCGGGTCGGCAGGCGGCCCTGGATCTGTTCGAAATAGCCCGCCGCATCGAACTGCCCGGCTTTCACCACCTCGTAGATCTGCAGCGCCTGGCCGACGATCACGTCGCCGATCGCGATCGCCGGGACGATCACCGCCACGAAGATGACCAGCAGGGTCGCGATGGCGGCGCGGTTGTTGCCGCCATTCATCCGCGCCAGCATCCACTGGTGGAGCGGCTGGAACATGATCGCCGCTAGCACCGCCCACAGCAGCGCCGACGCGAACGGCCAGGCGACATAGCCCAGCGCCAGAGTGATCAGGACGAGGAAGAGGTGAAAGGCGCTACGCTCGCCAGCCTTGGCCGGTCCCGGTTCCTTCATCGAAGATCCTTCCCCCACTTCTTGCCGACCTCATAGAGCAAATGCCCGCCGACGGAAGACGAACGCGGACGCTCAGAGGTCCTTGCGCCAGTAGATGCTGTCGAACCATTCGCCGCCGATCAGCCAGGTCTTTTCGGCCCGGCCGGTCTCGTGAAAGCCGTGCCGCTGCAGAAGGCGGATGCTGGCGGCATTGCGGGGATCGGTGTCGGCGGTCAGGAACGCGCTTCCGGCGCGGCGGCGATGGGCGAGGAAGGCGGCCAGCGCCTCGCTGGCAAAGCCCCGGCCCCACTGCACGGGATCGAGCAGGTAGCCGAAGTCGGGCAGCTGCCAGGCACCCATCTTACCGATGCATTCCCCGTCCAGCGTGACGATGAAATCGTCGTTGTCCGGCGGCGGGCTGAGCATGCTGCGGACCCAGTCGGCGGTGGTCTTCACGCTCTCGTGCGGAAGGGTGGACCAGTAACGCATGGCTTTGGGATCGCGCATGATGCGGTGCATCGGCCCGACATCCTCGATCCGTGCGCGGCGCAGGACCAGCCGCTCGGTGGTGATCGTCTCAACCATCGCGCAGCTCGGCCGCGCGGGCGAAGACGGCTTCGAACATCGGTGGGGTCAGGCGGCGGGTGTTCTGGTTGTAGCGGCTGCTATGATATGTGCCGAGCAGGATCCGGCCGTCGGGCGCCACCACTTCGCTGCCATGGCCGAACCTGGCCTGCGAGGGCCGCAGCCCCAGCGCACGGACGGCGGCGGCATGGGCGATGGCGCCGAGCGCGACCAGCACGCGAACCTGGGGCAGGCCGGCCAGCGCGGCTTCGAAATAGGGCCGGCAGGTGGCGATCTCGGCCGGCTCGGGCTTGTTCTGCGGGGGCAGGCACTTGACCGCATTGAGGATCAGCGCGCCGCTCAGCCGGAGGTCGTCGGACGGGTCGGCGCCGTAGGTGCCGGTGGCGAGGCCGAACTTGAGCAGGGTGGCGTAGAGGAGGTCGCCGGCGAAATCGCCGGTGAACGGACGGCCGGTGCGGTTGGCCCCTTGCTTACCCGGCGCCAGGCCGACCACCGCCAGCCACGCCGCAGGGTCGCCCCATGCCGGGACCGGGGCGTTCCACCAGCCGGGATGCTCGGCCCGGCACTCCTCGCGCAGGGCGACGAGGCGCGGGCACAGCGGGCAATCGCGCGGTGCCTCAGTCTGGGGCACGGGGGACTGGACGGGGGTGGGCGCGGGAACGAGCATCGCCGCTTCATATCGTCGTCGCCGGGGAAGTCGAAGCCCTGCGGTGAGCGGGCTTGCCAGCGCGGGCCGACTTCGCACAGGACGGCGGGCATGGAGCAGCCAGTGCATCTCTACGCGATTGCGATCGGGTCCAACCGCCCGCACGGCCGCTTCGGGCGTCCGGCGCATGTGGTGGAGGCCGCCATCGCCGAGCTCGACCGCGCCTTCACCCTGTTCGATGCCTCGCCCCTCCTGCTCAATCCGGCGAGCGGCGGCGCGGGGCGCGAGTTCGCCAATGCGGTGGCGATCGCCGAAAGCCCGCTTGATCCGCCGGCGATGCTCGCTGCCCTGAAGGCGATCGAGCGCGCGTTCGGGCGGCGGCGGGGCAAGCGCTGGGGCAGCCGGGTGCTCGACCTGGATATCCTCGCCTGGGATGGCGGACGCTGGTCAGACCGGCGGCTGACCATTCCCCACCAGTCGCTCGAACAGCGCGAATTCATGTTGCTGCCGCTGGCCGCGATCGCCCCGCGCTGGCGCCTGCGCGGCGCCCTCACCACGCGCCAGCTTGCGGCACGGCTTGGCAAGCGGCGCGCGAAGCCCTAGGTGCGCCCTCGCGTGGGCCGTTAGCTCAGTCGGTAGAGCAGCTGACTTTTAATCAGCGGGTCGCTGGTTCGAACCCAGCACGGCTCACGCCCTTCCTGAGCATAAACCTGCGCGGCGCGATTTAGCCGACCGCTGCGCCGAACAGCCGTCCGATGCCGAAGGTGACGGCCATCGCCGCCGCGCCCCAGAAAGTCACCCGCACCACCGACCGCCCGATCGCCGCTCCGCCGGCCGTGGCGCCAAGGGCGCCGAGGATCGCGAGGCACAGGAGCGAGGTCGCCACCACCGCCGGGATCAGCGCCGACAGAGGAGCCAGCCAGGCAACGATCAGCGGCGCCGCGCTGCCGGCGACGAAGGTCGCCGCCGATGCCGCGGCGGCCTGCAGCGGGCGGGCGGTGGAGACGTGCGACAGCCCAAGTTCGTCGCGGGCGTGGGTCCCCAGCGCATCCCGTGCCATCATCTGGTCGGCGACCGCTTCGGCGGTACCGCGCTCGACCCCCCGGCCCTCGTAGATGCGGATCAATTCCTCGCGTTCGGAAGCGGGCTGTTCGGCCAGTTCGGTGCGCTCGCGCGCGAGATCGGCGCGCTCGGTGTCGGATTGCGAGCTGACCGAGACATATTCGCCCGCCGCCATCGACATCGCCCCGGCGAACAGGGAGGCCACCCCGGCGACGAGGATCGCGGCCTGGTCCGGCTGGGACGCGGCGACACCCACGATCAGGCTCCCGGTCGAGACGATCCCGTCGTTGGCCCCGAGCACGGCCGCGCGCAGCCAGCCGATGCGGTCCGTCGCATGCTGTTCCCGATGACTATGTAGTCGCGACATCCCCGCCCTTCCGAAACGGCGCCTTTTGCCGGCCCCGGTCTGTCTAGGTGCCGCGCTTGCGCTGCTGGTTCTCGGCGAAGCGGCCTGCCCGGCCGGCGGGGGCGGGCATGACGAAGCGCAGTTTCCTGGCCGGCATGTCGATGGTCAGGCTGTCGAAGGCGTGCAGCGCGTTCATCCCGAGCAGCAGCGCCGGGCGGTCGCTGATCCCCATCGCCTTGAAGGTGTGTGCTTCGGCAAAGGCGATCCCGAGGCCTTCCAGCACCACGCCGCCGACGTCGAGCCGCCGCGCCATCATGTAGCTGGCCGGGAGGGTCGAGCCGGTGACCGAGCCGAGGATGATCGGCTTCTCACCGCTGAGGCGTCCCTTGCGGTCGAGCGCGCGGCGCAACGCCGCATTGCCGACCGACACTTCGCTGCCGGTGTCGAGCACAACCGTCAGCCGCTGGCCGTCGAGTTCGGCTTCGGTGACGATCAATCGGCCCGAGCGGCGGCGCGCTTCGACCACGATAGTGTTGGCGTCGCTTCCGCCCGACCGGTTGCGGGTCGACGGGGTGATCGACAGCTGACGCTGGCGAAAGTCGAAACGCACCAGCGCCGAACGCAGCACGTCGGTGCCGAGGATGCCGTCCGCGCCGAAATGGTCGGCATCGAGCAGGGGGGCGGTGACGTCGGGCAAGGTGCGCGAAGCGACCTGCATCCCGCGCAGCGAGGCGGTGTTGACCCGGCTCGCGCCACTGACGCTGTGCAGCACCGCGTCGCGCCCGGCCGGAAGCTTGAGCCTGGTCGCCAGCTGGCGCGATACCGCGCTGCGATCGGCGGCAGTGTCAACTAGGAAGCGGAACGGCCCCTGTGCCCCGACCGCAATTTCGACGGTCAGCCGAAGGTCGGGCAGGCGCTGGAGCTGTAATACCTCCGCGCCGGCTTGGGCGGGTTCGGCCGGCGCGTTGGTCGCCTCCAGCCGGGTGACGGCCGGGCCGAAGGTGGAAGGTTGCGCCTGACCGGGAGCAAGGGCGAGAGCGGCGGCGGTGAGAGCCAGGTGCATCTGCGTTTTCCAATCGGCTGCGTGGGCCGAGGATATACCTGTCCGGCGCTTCGGCCAAGCGATCGACCCCGCGACCATTTTTCGATCGCGATCGGGGCGGTTCAACCGCTTGGTAACTTCCGGGACCTAGAAACAATTTGTGGGGAATGACGGCGACGTACCGGTAACGTCGTCCGGGAGCTATAATGTGGATGAGATGCCCATTGAGACGACCCTCTATTCCCTCAGCGAGCGGGCGCCTGCGCCCGACGATCGCCGCGAGGGCGAGCGCCATCTGACGCTGTTCCGGGTCGGCACCATGGTGATCGACGACCGCCGCGAACTGTGCCTGATAAGGAACTTGTCCGCGGGCGGCGCGATGCTTCGCCTCTACAGCGAGAACATCAAGCTCGGCCAGCGGATGACCGTGGAACTGAAGTGCGGACAGCCACTGAGCGGCAAGGTCGCCTGGGTGCGCACGCCCAACCTGGGCCTGATCTTCGACGCGCCGGTCGATGTGGTCGCCATGCTGAGCCAGAGCGAGGACGGCCCGCGCCCGCGCATGCCGCGGATCGAGACCTCCTCCTTCTGCACCATCCGCGAGGGCGCGAGCATGATCCGGGCCCGGGCGTGCGACATCAGCCAGGGTGGGATCAAGATCGAGACCGATGCCCTGTTCGGCCGCAATGCCGAAGTGGTGGTCAGCCTGCCGGGCCTGCCGCCGCAGCCGGGCGTGGTGCGCTGGACCGTCGACGGTTGCGTGGGAATCACCTTCAATCGTCTGCTTCCGCTGCCGCAACTGATCGACTGGTTGAAGTCTCGCAACGGAGCGCGCAACGCGGCCTGAGGACTGGTCAGACGCGAACCCGACCAGCCTAGAAAAAATCTCAGTCGGACCGCGGATCGCGAGCGATCGGAACGCCCCATACCTTTTCGAGGCTGCGCTCGACCGACGTCATCGGCCTGGCGGCCAGGCCTGGGCGGCGGAACGAGGGGATCACGCGCGGGCGCGGGGTCGGCACGTGGCGAAGCAGGGCTTCGGGCGTCAACGGCACGTCGAAGTGGATGCCCGCGCGGTTCTGCGCGACCCATACCACTGTGCCGGGGACCTGGAGGTCGCCCTTGCGAAAGCGGATGGCCGATCCCTCGATCGGGAGATTGGGGCCTTCGACGAGGGCGCCATCAGCCGAAAGATTGCGCAATTTCACGTCCTGCGCCCGCTCCCCCGACGCGATGACGGCCGTGAGGAGAACATTGGCACGGCGCTGACGCCGATTCTGTACCGGGCTGCTTTCGTCCATCTTTTCGGAACTAAGGCATGGGGGTAAAAATTTGATTTAGCGTGATCCCGAGAATTCGCATCCTTCCGGCGCTGCTGCTTGCTGCGGCGACCGCCCTGTTCCTGCTGCTCGAGTGGATCGGCGGGGCGACCTACCCGCTCGACCTTGCCGCCATCCGCGCCGCGGGGCCTTGGCGGGAAGCGCATCCGCAGGCCGCCGGCATCCTCATCCTCTATACACATCTGGGCAGCGCCTATGCCCTGCTGACCATGACCGCGGCGGGCGCTTCGTGGCTGTGGTGGCAGGGGCAGCGGGCGCGAGCAGCGGCATTGCTGGTGGCCGTGCTGGGCGCGCGGATCGGGGTCGAGATCATCAAGGCCGTGGTCGACCGGGCCCGGCCGAGCCTGGAGGTCCACCCGGTGGTGGTCCACTCGCAGAGCTTCCCCAGCGGCCATGCCGCGAACAGCATGGCGACCTTTCTTGCGCTGGCCCTGTTCGTCGCGCCGGAACGCTGGCGCCGCCCGGCGGTGGCGACGGCAGTGACCGCGTCGCTGGCGATGGGCGCCACCCGGCCGCTGCTGGGCGTGCATTGGCCGAGCGATGTCCTGGCCGGCTGGATCCTCGGCGCGGCGGCGGCACTGCTGGGGTGGTGGTGGCTCAGCCGGCGAGGCGAACGAAGCGCAGCATGAGATTGTTGGCCGGCATCGCCCGGCGCTCGGCAAAGGCGAACCCCGCCCCGCGTACCTTGTCCGCAAAATCGGACAGGTCGCGGAGGCCATAGTCCGGGTCGCGCTCTTTCAGCGCGGCATCGAAAGCAAGGTTGGAGGGCGCCAGCGGCTCCCCCCTCACCCGCCATGGCCCGTAGAGGACCAACGGTGCGCCGGCCGGCAGCAGCCGCGCCGCGCCCGCAAGCAGCGCACCGCCCGTCTCGGGCGGCGAGATGTGGACGAGATTGACCGCGAGGATCGCGTCGGCCCGCTCCAGCGGCCAGGCGGCTGCGAGAACGTCGAGATCGACGGCGGGAAGCAGGTTGGAGCTCCCTTCCTCCTCACGCCAGGCGTCGATCGAGGCGCGTGCTTCGGGATCGGGGTCGCTCGGCTGCCAGCTGAGCGCCGGAAAGGCCGCGGCGAAATGGAGGGCATGCTCACCGGTGCCGGCGGCGATCTCCAGCACCAGGCCTGAGCGTGGCAGCCATTCCTCCAGCACCGCGCGGATCGGCTCGCGGTTGCGCAGCGCGGCGGGGCTCGATCGCTTCACGGCCTTGCGGCGGCGCGGGCGCGGCGCTCCCGGATGGCGAGCCACAGGAACAGGCCGACCGGTCCGGCAAGATAGGTCAGCACCAGGATCGGGGCCTGGGCCAAGCGGGAGAAACCTTTGTTGTCGGCGTCGCGGCTGATCCACAGCCCGACGAACAGGTCGAAGGCAAGGTAATGGGTCCAGCCGACCACGACCCCGGCATCGGTCATGAACAGCTTGCGGATGCCGCCGATGCTATAGTCCGACACGTCGAACGGCGCTGCGCCCGGGATTGCGCCCGGATCGACGACCTTGCCGACCAGCAGGACCAGCAGCACGGTGTAGATCAGGCAGAGCAGCCCGACACCGGCGTAGAGGATCGCCGAATAGGTCAGTGGCCGGCGCGGGGCGAACAGCAGCAACACCCAGCCGATCAGGGCGACGAGATTGGTGAAGCTGAACAGGGTTTGCCAGAACATCGCCCTGCCCTAGCCCCGCCGGGCGGCCGCCAGCAAGGCGCGGGCCCGCAACGCGATCTCCAGCCGGGTGACGGCAATCAGGCCGAAGATCGCCCCAAAGGCGAAATCGGTGAGGTTGAGAGTAACGCTCTCGGGTGCGCCGGGACCGATCCACAAGTTGGCGAGGAAGCGCAGGGCAACCAGCGAGACCAGCATCGTCACCGCCCAGCGCGAGCGGCGCACGAGGACCTCGCCGCTGGCCTCGTCGAAGCGGAGGATGAACAGCCGCCCGCGCCACCACCCCGCCGCCGCGCCGATCAACAGTCCGGCGCCAAGCAGCCCCAAGCCCCCCTTCCCCGGCGGATGGCGCGACAGGACGAAGGCAATCACCGCCAGGTAGAGCAGTGGGGCGAGCCACAGAAACCGACTCCGCAGCGGGCGCTCGGAATGCTTCCGCCGAAGCCGCCAGCCGAGCACCAGCGCGAGGGTGAGGAGCGGCCCGGCGACGTTGGTCACCAGGCCGTTCGGGTCCCAGGCGGGGGTCAGCGGTCGCCGACCTCGCTCGGGGTCGGTGCCTCGGCGGCGGCCGGCACCGGTTCGCGCCAGGCGACCACCGGCTTGCGCGCCGCAAGCGTCTCGTCGAGGCGGCGGCGGGGGGCGTAGACCGGCGCACTCTTGAGGCTGTCGTCCCCGGCCCGGCAACGTTCCGCAACCGAGCGCAACGCGGTGATGAACTGGTCGAGCGCCGCCTTGCTTTCGGTCTCGGTCGGCTCGATCAGCATCGCGCCGTGGACGACCAGCGGGAAGTACATGGTCATCGGGTGGAAGCCCTCGTCGATCAGCGCCTTGGCCAGATCAAGCGTCGAGATGCCGTCAGCAAAGCCCTTATCGCTGAACAGCGCCTCGTGCATGCACGGCCCCGAATGGGCGAAGGGCGCGTCGAGCACGTCTTCCAGGCTGCGCAGGATATAATTGGCGTTGAGCACCGCATCTTCGGCGACCTGCTTCAGCCCGTCGGCGCCGTGGCTGAGGATGTACGCCAGCGCCCGGGTGAACATGCCCATCTGGCCATGGAAAGCGGTCATCCGCCCGAAGCTCTGTAGCTTGCCGCCGAAATGCTCGGCCGAGAAGGCCCCGGCCTGCTCTTCCTCGACCAGATGAACGACGCCGTCGGCAGTCTTCGCGGTGTAGGGCAGCGGACCGAACGGCGAGAGCGCTTCCGACAGGACCACCGGGCCCGAGCCCGGGCCGCCGCCGCCGTGGGGGGTCGAAAAAGTCTTGTGGAGGTTGATGTGCATCGCGTCGATGCCGAGGTCGCCCGGCCGCACCTTGCCGACGATGGCGTTGAAGTTTGCCCCGTCGCAATAGACGAATGCGCCCGCAGCGTGGACCGCGTCGCTGATCGCCCTCATGTCCGGCTCGAACAGGCCGCAGGTGTTGGGGTTGGTGATCATCACAGCCGCCACGTCGGGTCCGAGCCGGGTCTTGAGCGCGTCCAGGTCGACCCGGCCGGCGTCGTTGGCCGGGATATTCTCTACCTTGTAGCCGGCGAAGGCGGCGGTCGCGGGGTTGGTGCCGTGGGCGCTTTCTGGAACCAGCACGACCGAACGGGGATCGCCGCGGGCTTCGAGCGCGGCGCGGATGCACAGAATGCCGCACAATTCGCCGTGCGCGCCGGCCTTGGGGCTCATCGCCACGCCGTGCATGCCGGTTAGGTCGATCAGCCAGAAGGCGAGCGTGTTGATCAGCTCGAGCGCGCCCGAGATTGTCTCGCGCGGGGCGAGCGGGTGGATGTCGGCGAAGCCCGGCAGCCGCGCGATCTTCTCGTTGAGGCGCGGGTTATGCTTCATGGTGCAAGAGCCGAGCGGGAAGAGGCCAAGGTCGATGGCGTAATTCTGGCGGCTGAGGCGGGTGTAGTGGCGCACCGTCTCGGGCTCGGTCAGGCCGGGCAGGCCGATGGGCGCGGAGCGGAGCACGTTGCCGAGGCCGCTGTCGCGCTGCGCGGGAGCGTCGATGTCGACGCCGGTGGTGTCGCTGTCGCCGATCTCGAAAATCAACGCTTCTTCCAGCATCAGCGCGCGGTTGCCAGTCACGGTGCCGGTGTCGGTAGCGCCCTGGACCGGGCTCGATGGCTTCCAGCCGCTCTGGTTGATGGTCACTTGACTGCCTCCGTCAGCGCCTGGACCAGCGCATCGATATCCTCGTCCGTCGCGGTTTCGGTGACCGCCACCACCAGCCCGTTCGCAAGCTGCGCTTCGTCCGGGTAGAGCCGCCCGAGCGACACTCCGCCGAGCACGCCCCGCTCGACCATTCGGTGCACGGCGGGCCGTGCCTCGACCGAAAGCTCGAGGGTGAACTCGTTGAAGAACAGGTCGTTGACCAGCCGTACGCCGGGGATGGCGGCGAGCTTGTCGGCGGCGACACGGGCGCGGGCGTGGTTGAGCTCGGCCAATTGCCGCAGCCCCTTCTCACCGAGCAGGGTCATGTGGATCGAGAAGGCCAGCGCGCAGAGCCCCGAGTTGGTGCATATGTTGCTGGTCGCCTTCTCGCGACGGATGTGCTGCTCGCGGGTGGAGAGCGTCAGCACGAAGCCGCGCTTGCCGTCGGCGTCGATAGTCTCGCCCGCGATCCGGCCCGGCATCTGGCGGATGTGTTTCTCGCGGCAGGCGAACAGGCCGACGTAGGGGCCGCCGAAGTTGAGGCCGACGCCGATCGACTGGCCTTCGCCTACGACGATGTCGGCGCCCATCTCGCCCGGGCTCTTGAGCAGGCCGAGCGCGACCGGCTCGGTCACCACCGCGATCAGCAGCGCGCCCTTGGCGTGGGCGGCGTCGGCGATCGGCTGGAGGTCGGTGACCCGGCCGAGGATGTCGGGATATTGCACCACGACGCAGCTCGGGCTGTTGGCCTCGATGTCGGCCAGCAACGTATCGATCTGCATGTCGGCGCTGAGCTGCGGCGCGCGGTCGGCCAGCGAGGTGCCGGTGAACTTCGCCATCGTCCGCGCGACCGCGACGTAGTGCGGGTGCACGCCCTCATGGATGATCGCGAGGTTGCGGCGGGTGATCCGCCCGGCCATTCCGATCGCTTCCCACATCGCGGTCGAGCCGTCGTACATCGAGGCGTTGGCCACCTCGCAGCCGTACAGGCGTGCGACTTGGCTCTGGAATTCGAACAGCACCTGCAGTGTGCCCTGCGCGATTTCGGGCTGGTAGGGCGTGTAGGCCGTCAGGAACTCGCCGCGCTGGATCAAATGGTCGACGCTGGCCGGGATATGATGCTTGTAGGCTCCGCAGCCGAGGAAGAAGGGCGCGTCCGACGCGGGCACGTTCTTGCGCGCCAGCGCGGTCAGCTGGCGTTCGACCGACAGTTCGGAAGCATGCATCGGCAGGCCGCGGATCGGACCGTCGAGCCGGGCTTCCTCCGGCACATCGCGGAACAGTTCATCGACGCTGCCGGCGCCGATGGTGGCAAGCATGTCGGTGCGATCGGTGTCGGAAAGGGGAAGATAGCGCATCAGGGCTTTCTCATGGTGAAGCGAAGGCGGATGTAGTCGGCGGTATTGCTGCCGTGGCGGCGGGCGACGGCGGCGGCGATGGCGGGGCGCTGGTCCTCGGGAACCTCGGCCCGGTCGAGCCAGCCCTTGCGGAAGGCGAGGACCCAGCCTTCGACGCCATGCTCAAGCTCGGTCGGGCGCTCGATCAGCTCGGCATCGACGTCGCGGAAGCCGACGCCTTCGTACAGTTCGGCGAACTCCTGCGGGGTCGGGTACCAGTTGGCGGCATAGGTCGGCGGGCCGAAGCCGCGTGTCACCAGCTCGTCATCGAGGTGGCGGCGAAGCGCGGCGAGATTGCCGTCGCCGCCCATCTCGCCGACGAAGCGGCCGCCGGGCTTGAGCGCGAACCAGATCGCACGGGCGGCGCGCTGCTTGTCCAGCACCCAGTGCAGGGTGGCGTTCGAGAAAGCCGCGTCGAACGCCTCGGAGAACTTGAGGTCGGCGGCGTCCATCAGCCGGGCGTCGAGGCCCTTGGCCTTGGCCGCGCCGATCATCGACAGGCTGTTGTCGATCCCAACCACTTCGGCGCCGGCTTCCTTGATCCGCAGCGTCAGCGTGCCGTCACCGCAGCCGACATCGAGGATTGTCTCGCCGGGTTGCGGCGCGAGCAGGTCGAGCGCGGCGGCGCCGAGCGCGGGGACGAACCCGCCGACGCGGGCATAGTCGGCCGCGTCCCAGCTGGAGGTGGAGAGGATGGTGGTCACACTTATCGTCCCGAGGTTGGGAGAGGGCTCAAAGCGTCTCGACCCAGGCGCGATAGGCGGCTTCGTCCATCAGGCCGTCGAGCTCACCCGGGTCGGCCAGGCGCAGCTTGAAGAACCAGCCCTCGCCCTCGGGATCGCTGTTGATGACCGAGGGATCGTCGGCGATCCCCGGATTGGCCTCGACCACTTCGCCGCTGGCGGGGGCGTAGACGTCGCTGGCGGCCTTGACCGATTCGACCACCGCGGCCTCGCCGCCCTTGTCGAGCGTCTTGCCGGCTTCGGGAGCCTCGGCGAACACGATGTCGCCGAGCTGGTGCTGCGCGTGATCGGTGATCCCGACGGTGGCGGTGTCGCCCTCGACGCGGATCCATTCATGGTCCTTGGTGAAATACAGGCTCATTGGCTTTTCCCCTTGCGATGATAGCGGTGCGGCACGAGCGGCATGGCGGCGACGGTCGCCTGGAACAGCTTGCCGCGCTGTTCGAGTGTCACGGCGGTCCCCGGCTCGGCCAGCGCGGTGGCGACGTAGCCCATGCCGATCGGTGCCTCGAGGGTGGGCGAGAAGCCGCCGCTGGTCACCCGACCGACCTCATTGCCTTCCGCGTCGAGGATTCGGGCGCCTTCGCGCACCGGCTGGCGGCCGTCGACGGTGAAGCCGATGCGGCGCTGGATGGAGCCTTGCTCAAGCTCGGCCTGGATCCGCTCGGCGCCGGCGAAACCCCCCTCGCTGCGGCGGCGCTTGCTCACGGCGAACAGCAGGTCGGCCATGACCGGCGTAGTCGTCTCATCGAGATCGTGACCGTAGAGCGGAAGCCCGGCCTCCAGCCGCAATGAATCGCGCGCACCGAGGCCGATCGGGCGAACCCGCTCGTCGCTGGTCAGAAGGTCCGCCAGCCGCTCCGCATGGCTATTCGGGACCGACAGCTCGTACCCGTCCTCGCCGGTGTAGCCCGACCGGCCGAACCCGAGCGCAACGCCTTCCCAATCGCGCGACGTTCCCTGCATGAAGGCGACTTCATCGCCGACTCCGGGCCAGATCTGCTCGACCACTGCCGCGGCCTCGGGACCCTGCAACGCCAGCAGCGCGCGATCCTCGAGATGCTCGATGACGATGTCGGCGGGCAGTCGGCGGCGGAGGTCGGCGATGTCGCCAGCCTTGGTCGCGCCGTTGACCACCATGTAATAAGCGGGCTCGCCCCCGGTCGGGGTGACGTTGGTGACCATCAGGTCGTCGATGATCCCGCCGCTGTCGTTGAGCAGCATCGAATAGCGGATTCGGCCTGGCTGAAGGCCGGTGATGTCGCCAGGAAGCAGCGTTTCGAGCGCCTGCGCGACGTTCGGGCCGCGCAGCATCAATTGGCCCATGTGGCTGACGTCGAACAGCCCGGCATGGGCGCGGGTCCAGCGGTGCTCGGCGATGATGCCTTCATACTGGACCGGCATGTGATAGCCGGCGAATGGCACCATCCGGCCGCCGCGGGTGCGGTGCCAGGCGTCGAGCGGCAAGGTGCTGATCGGGGTATCGAGGACGTCGGCCAAGGAACACACTCCTGAAGGTTCGCGCCCCCTGCCCACCGTCACCGGCGGCCAAGAAGCCCAAGCGAACCCCCGTCTGTCCCTCCTTGCCTGAGAGCTTTCCCCCGGTTTCCCGAGGTTACCCCTTCGGCGGCCACGGCCCTGCGGCCATGACGCTTTCCAGACAGCCTCGACCACGCGCGGTCCTTTTGCCTGAGAGATTCCGGGGGCGGTTGCTCCTTCGGCGCCCTGGTCGAGCCAGGGCCTCTCCCGCGCGAGTCGCCCGGCGTTGCCGCCGGACTGGCTGTCCCCGGCTCTAGGGGGAGGGGCCTGCCTGTCAACGCACCTTGAGGCGGGGTGTGAAGATTCCACGTGGGACGAGGCCGATCCCATGATAGCTTGCCGCCGCCATCATCAAGGGGACTCGACGATGCGCCTAACTTCGATGCTTGCTGCAACCGCGCTTGGCCTGGTCGCCGCTCCTGCTTCCGCCGACACGATCTGCGAATGGATGGACTTCGCGCAGAAGCAATTGCCGCAGGGACCTGCTCCGGCAATGGGGCTGACCCAGGCGCCGACCGGTGAGAACGACCATGCCCTGACCAAGGTCGCGCTGGCGATGTTCGAAGCGGTGAACGCGATCGATCATCGCTATCGTAGCTACGTCGGACTGGCGCCGGGCGCAGTCGTCGCCAACCAGCAGGCCGCCGCCATGACCGCTGCCATCCAGGTGCTGAAGGCGCATCCCGCAGCACGCAAGACCGAGCTTGAGGAAAGCTACGAGCTTGCGCTGGCGGGAATGCCCGACGGACAGGCCAAGCAGGCCGGCATCGCACTGGGGCAGGCCGCCGCCGCCGCGGTGCTGAAGCTGCCCGACATCGATTCGAAGATCGTCCAGGCGCCTTATCGCCCGCTGGTCATCCCGGGCCAATGGGTGCCCACCGCGCTTCCCGCTACCGGGCCGTATAGCATCGCTTACCGGCCGTGGGTACTGAAACGCGCGGACGAGGTTCGCCCCGCCCCGCCGCCGGCCCTAACCAGCGAACGCTACGCCCGCGACCTGGAGGAAGTGCGCCGGCTGGGCGCGCGGTCCAGCACCGAGCGGACCAAGGTCCAGACGCTGATGGCGCGCTATCGGATCACCAGCAACGAAATGCCGGCGCTACGGATGGTCGCCGACCAGGACGGTCGGCGGCTGGTCGACAATGCGCGGCTGTTCGCGCTTTACGGGATGCTGGTCGACGACCTGCAGATCGCCATGTCCGACGGCAAGCTGCATTACGGCTTCTGGCGCCCGATTACCGCGATCCGCAATGCCGACAAGGACGATAATCCCGCGACTCAGGCCGATCCCGGCTGGCTGCCGCTGATGAACACTCCCAACCATGCCGAATATCCGTGCGGCCACTGCCTCTATGCGGGCGGCATCGCTGAAATGATGACGACGGTCGGCGGCAAGGCGCCGGCGTGGGGCGTGCGGGTCGGGTCGATGTCGCTGCCCAACAGCGCGATACAGGTGCTGCCCGACTGGAACGAATGGGCCAAGCAGGTCAGCTTCTCCCGCACGCTGGGCGGGGTGCATTACCGCTTCAGCAACGAGGCCGGCGACGAAATGGGGCGCAAGCTGGCCCGGCTGACGCTGGAGCGGGCGCTTCAGCCGCTCCCCGCGTCCGAACTGAGACCAGCGTCGTGATCGGCAAGCGAATCATCGGAACGGTTGCCGCAGCAGGCTTTTGCGTGGCTGTCATCAGCGCGGTCGAGAAGCTGGGTCACTTCGCCCTCGGGGCGCCGGCCACGCCTGGCGAGGCGACGGCGGCGATGCATCTGTTCGTGCTCGCGGCCTGGGTGCTGGGGGTCGGCGTCGGCGGCTTCATCGGCACCGGCATTTCGAAGTGGGCCGGGACGGCGTGGATCGTCGCCGCGCTGGTGGTCGCCGGCGTGATCGCCAACGCGATGAGCTTTCCGCATCCCGTATGGCTGGTCGCGGCGGGGATCATATTGCCGCTCGCCATCGCCTGGACGATCGCCCATGGCCAGGCGACGGTCGGGCTACCTCGATCGGAGCTTTAGTAGGTGCTCAGCGGGTCGCGTTGTAGCGCAGCTGTTCCTGGGTCAGCTGGAAGCCGACCAGTTGCTCGTAGGTCGCGCTGGCGACGGCCGAGCGGATCTTCGGGTCCGACAGCGGATCGACCGCAGCGTCGGCGTCGCCGGGGCGGCGCACGCGGGTCAGTTCGCGCTGCACGTCGGCGGGAAGCGCCACCGCCGAACGGCTGACCCGGACCGTGGTCTGGCCGTTGGTCTGGGCCCGCAGCGAGCCGGCCGCGAAGTTCAGCGCAACGCCGCCAACCTTCTTGGCGATGATGTTGGTTCCGCCCTGCATCGCTACCGTGAAATAGGGCAGGACCACCTGGCGCGCGGCGCCGGCTTCGCGGCGCGAGGCGACCACGTCGAAGGTCGCGGTGCTGACCACATTGGCCGCATCCTCGGTACAGGTGGCGCGGACGTTGGTGATGGTCGCCACCACGTCGATCGCGCGGGCATCGCGGCTGGTCGCGGGATCGAACAGGGTGATGTCCCCGGTCGCGGCCGGGATCGCCACCTGCGGGCAGCCCGTCCGGGTGACGTAGACGCCATTGTCGGCAAGCTGTCCGTCGCGGGCGCAACCGGCGAGGATCAGGGCGAGCAGGGGCACGAGGGCGGCACGGCGGGACATGGTCATGGGGTCAGGCTCATAGGAAGCCCCTTCTTTCCAGGCAAGCGATGGCTTACATGGCCGCCATGCAAGAAGGCGCCAGCCCCCTCCACCTGATCATCGCAGCGCCGCGCGGTTTCTGCGCCGGCGTCGAACGCGCCATCCGCATCGTCGAGCTCGCGCTCGAGCGGTACGGCGCGCCGGTCTATGTCCGCCACGAGATCGTCCACAACAAGTTCGTGGTCGACCGATTGAAGGCGATGGGGGCGATTTTCGTCAAGGAAGTGTCGGAGGTACCGGACGGCGTGCCGGTGGTGTTCTCCGCCCACGGCGTCCCCAAGACCGTTCCGGCCGAGGCGCAGGGCCGCGGGCTCGACTATCTCGATGCGACCTGCCCGCTGGTCAGCAAGGTCCATCGCCAGGCCCAGCGGCTGATCGAGGCCGGGCGCCACATCATCTTCATCGGCCATGCCGGTCATCCGGAAGTGATCGGCACCTTCGGCCAAGTGCCTGACGGCGCCATGACCCTGGTCGAGACCGAGGACGACGTTCCACTGCTGCAGGTGGCCGACCCCGACAATCTGGCGTTCCTGACGCAGACCACGCTGTCGGTCGACGACACCGCCGCGATCGTCGCGGCGCTTCACCGCCGCTTTCCGTCGATCAAGGCGCCACGCGGCGAGGACATCTGCTACGCCACCTCCAACCGCCAGTCGGCGGTCAAGGCGATCGTCCCCCTGGTCGACAAGATGCTGGTGATCGGCGCACCCAACAGCTCCAATTCGCTGCGCTTGGCCGAAGTCGCCGAGCGCGAGGGCGTGCCCGCCCGGCTGATCCAGCGCGCGGTGGAGATCGACTGGGAGTGGCTCGGTTCGCCCAAGGCGGTCGGCCTCACCGCCGGCGCCTCGGCCCCCGAAGTGCTGGTCGAGGAAGTGATCGAGGCTCTGTCGGAGCGCTTCATCCTGACCATGGAAGAGCTGAAGCACGTCCCCGAAGGCCTGACCTTCAAGCTTCCGCGCGAGCTGGTCGCCTAGGGGCTTGCCTTCGCCGGTCCGGCCCCGCATCGGCGCGCCATGACCGAGCTTCCCCAAGTCGAGATGTTCACCGATGGCGCCTGCAAGGGCAATCCCGGCCCCGGCGGCTGGGGCGTGCTGATCCGCATGGGGGAGCGCGAGAAGGAACTGTCGGGGGCCGAAAATCCCAGCACCAACAACCGGATGGAACTGATGGCCGCGATCAGCGGGCTTCAGGCGCTTAACCGCCCCTGCCGGGTGACGCTTTCGACCGACAGCATGTACGTCAAGGACGGCATCACCAAGTGGGTCCACAACTGGCGCCGCAACGGCTGGCGCACCGCCGACAAGAAGCCGGTCAAGAATGCCGAGCTGTGGCAGGCGCTGTGCGCGGCGGTCGAGCCGCACCAGATCACCTGGAAGTGGGTGAAGGGTCACGCCGGCCACGAAGAGAATGAGCGGGTCGACCAGCTCGCCTGCGCCGCGGCCGAGAGCGTTCGCGGCTAGGCCGTCCCTATGGCGAATCGCGCGGGATCGTAGACCGCCGGATCGACGCCCTCGGGCATCGCCCCTTCTCCCAGCAGCAGTGCGGCCCCCAGTCGTGCCGCGGCCGGTGCGGTCTGGATCCCGAATCCGCCCTGGCCGACGCACCAGAAGAAGTCGGGGTCGTCCGAGGCGAAGCCAATCGCCGGCACCCGGTCGGGGGTGAAGGTGCGAAGCCCGGCCCAGCGCCGCTCGACCTTCTCGACCGGCCAATCGACTACCTTCTGGAAGCGGTTGATCGCGGTGGCGACATCGATTTCCTCGGGCGCGGCATCGCAGGGCGCGCAATCGATCTCGTCGTGCGGGCTGAGCCACAGCGATGAATCGCCTTCACCCTTGAAGTAGAAACTGCCGTCGGCGGCGACCACCAGCGGCAGCCGGGCAAGGCCGCTCCGCCCGACCCGCAGCTGCACCATGGTCCGGCGCTTGGGGACGAGGCCGAGCGGCGCGATTCCGAACGCCCCGGCGAGCTGATCGCCCCACGCTCCCGCAGCGTTGACGATGCAATCGGCGACCAGGCTGCTGCCATCCTCCAGCCGGACCGACCAGCCGCCGCCGGACAGGCGCTCCCCGCACGCCACTCGCGCATCGGTGCGCACGTCGCCCCCGGCCCGCCGGGTGGCGGCGAGACAGTCGGCGTGTAGGCTGGCGACATCGATGTCGGCGAGCGAGGGTTCGTCGGCGCCCTGCATCCATTCCGGTGCGAGTCCGGGCAACAAACGCTCGAGCTGCAAACGGTCCAACGGGTGGGTCGTCACCCCTTCGACGAGCTCAATCGGCTCTCCCTCACGAGCGAGGTGGATGGCGCCGCGCGGTGACAGATAGCCGCCCTCGTCCAGCAGCGGGCGGCTGGTACGGCTGAGCGGAGCGACCAACGGGCCGCCATAGCCTTCGTGCCAGAAAGCGGCGGAGCGTCCGGTGCTGTGATAGCCGGGATGCGCTTCCGCCTCGACCAGCAGGGTCCGGCGCCGGCCGGCGACTTCCGCCGCAAGGCTGGCGCCCGCGATGCCCGCCCCGACGATCAAGATTTCGACCCTGCTCATGAAGGCAGCCGATTACGGCCTGCCGAGGCCCCTCGTCCAGTGCCGGCGACGCGCTCGTTGCCCGAACCATATCTTAACCATTTTGGCCGATTTGTTCTGCATTCGAAGGGTTTCCTACGGGTTGTGAGGAAGGGGCGGGTGTCGCCATGGATGTGAAGAAGATTGCACTCCTGTTGGGGGCGTTGCTGGTTGCAGCAGTGACGGCCGTGATGGCCAAGAACATGTTCACCGGCGCGTCCGCTCCGAAGGCCGAGGCGGCAGCTGTGCCGATGGGCCCCAAGGTGCTGGTCGCCCGAAAGCCTCTTCCGGTCGGCGCGATGGTCGATGCCGAAAGCTTTGCCTATCAGCCCTGGCCGGCCGAATTGATCCAGCAGGCCTATTATACCGAAGGCGGCCCTGACGCCGACGTGTCCAAGCTGATCGGCACGGTGGTTCGCAATGCGATCACCGCCGGCCAGCCGGTCACCCGCGGTTCGCTGGTCGGCCCGCAGGATCGCGGCTTCCTTGCCGCCGCCCTGACCCCGGGAATGCGCGCCATCACGGTGTCGGTGAACGACATCGCGGGCGTTGCCGGCTTCATCTTCCCGGGCGACCGGGTCGACATGGTGCTGTCGCAGACCGTCACCGGCGGCGGCGACGGCCCGCCGCTCAAGGTGTCCGAGACGATCATCCGCAACCTGCGGGTACTCGCCACCGGCCAGGCCACCAGCCGCCAGGGCGAGGACGGCAAGCCGATCGTCCAAAGCTTCGGCAACGTCACCTTCGAGGTCACTCCCAAGCTTGCGGAGAAGATCTCGGTCGCCCAGAGCCTGGGCCAGCTCAGCCTCACGCTGCGCAGCATCGCCGACAACCAGGCCGAGCTCGAGCGGATGGTGTCGACCGGTCAGGTCAAGGTCCCGGCCGGCGCCAGCCCGGCGGAAGAGCGCCGCATCCTGATGGCGATGGCCAGCCAGCCGATCGACAATTCGCCAACCTTTGCCACCGGCGGTGACGTGTCGCGCTTCCAGCGCCGCTCGGTTCCGGCCCGGTCGGCCAGCAATGGCGGTGGCAACGGCGCAACGGTCATGGTCGCTCCGGCGCCCCAGGCACCGGCACCGGCCCCAAGCGCTGCTCCGTCCGGTCCGGTCGGACCGAGCGTCCGCATCGCCCGCGGCAACAATGTCAGCTTCGTTCCAGTGGGGGCTCGCTAAGATGAGCAAGGGTAACAAGTCGTTCGGGCGGGTGGCTTCGGCCATCGCCGCCCTCGCCCTCGGCGCTTCGGCGCTGAGCCTGGCCGCCTCGCCGGCCGTCGCGCAGCCAATGGCCGCCCGTCCCTCGGAGACGCTCAATATCTCCGCCGGGACCGGCACGCTGGTTCGCCTGTCCTCGCCGATGAGCGACCTGTTCATCTCGAACGACTCGATCGCCGACGTCCAAGTCCGCTCCTCCACCCAGCTGTACGTGTTCGGCAAGGGCAAGGGCGAGACCACCTTGTATGCGACCGACAAGTCCGGCCGGGTGGTCTATGCCGCCAACGTTCGGGTCGGCAACAACATCAGCTCGGTCGACGAGATGCTGCGCGCGGCGATGCCGGAGGCGCAGGTCCAGGCGACGCCGATGAACAACCTCATGCTGCTGACCGGAACGGTCGCCAGCCCTGAGGATGCTTCCGAAGCGCAGCGCCTGGTCAAAGCCTATGTCGGCGATGGCATGGAGGTCGTTTCGCGTCTCCGCACCGCCGTCCCGCTGCAGGTCAACCTCAAGGTCCGGATCGCAGAAATCAACCGCTCGGCGCTGAAGCAGATCGGCGTCAACCTTCTCGCGGGTGGCAATGACTTCCTGTTCATGCAGGGCCAGGGCATCTACCTGCCTGAGGCCGGCGCCAGCGACGGGACCAATGGTGCGGACGCCGGGAAGATCATTCGCGATCCGCTCGGTGCGACGATCGGTATCGCCAAGCGGTTCCTCGGTCTCGACATCACTGCCCGCCTCAATCTGGCCGAGACCGATGGTCTTGCAACCACGCTTGCCGAACCGAATTTGACCGCATTGTCGGGTGAGACCGCGAGCTTCCTTGCCGGCGGCGAGTTCCCGATCCCGATCAGCCAGGGCCTCGGCGGCTCGGTGTCGGTCGAGTACAAGTCCTACGGCGTGGCGCTCGCCTTCACGCCGATCGTGATGGCCGACGGCCGTATCTCGATGCGGGTCCGCCCGGAAGTCAGCGAATTGTCGACCGAAGGCGCCCTCCGCCTTAACGGCTATTCGGTGCCTGCCCTGGTCACCCGCCGGACCGAGACCACCGTCGAGATGGGTTCGGGCCAGAGCTTCATGCTTGCCGGACTGCTCAAGAACACGAACAACAATACGATCGACAAGGCGCCGTTCCTCGGCGACCTGCCGATCCTCGGTGCGCTGTTCCGCTCGCGCGGTTACCGCCGCGCCGAAACCGAGCTGGTGATCATCGTCACGCCGTATCTGGTGCGGCCGGTCAACGGGCGGCTTGCGACCCCGGTCGACGGCTTCCGTACCGCCCACGAGGGCACCGCTATCCTCGAAGGTCAGCATTACACCGGCGTGTCGGGGCCGCGGCCCGTGGCGGTTCGCCCGGCGCCCGCTCTGTCGGCTTCGGTGGCGGGGGCTCCGGCAGCCGCTTCGGCGGCTCCGGCGGCGGCCCTGCCCGCTCCCGGATTCAAGCTGTGATCGCGGCCAAGGACAAGGATCGACCCATGATCAAGACGCTTCCCCTTCTCCTTCTGAGCTGCGTTGCGCTGGCCGGCTGCCAGGTCCATCGCGGCGAGGATCGCCCCGCCCGCGGACTCGAGGCGGTCAATGTGCCGGTGGTCAGCCGCGCCGACTATGTGTTCGACGCCGCGGCGCCGGGCGGCGTGCTCGCCGCGACCGAAGCCGCCCGTCTCGACGGCTGGCTGCGTGGACTCGAGCTTGGCTATGGCGACTCGATCGGGGTCGATGGCGTGGACGCAGTGGCGGCCCGCGCCGACGTGGCGCGGGTGGCGGGGCGATATGGCCTGCTGCTTTCGGATTCGGTTCCGATCACCGCCGGAGTGATCCCGCCGGGCTCGGTCCGGGTGGTCGTGACCCGCACCCGCGCCAGCGTCCCGGGCTGTCCCAACTGGTCGCAACCCAGCACGCCGAATTACTCCAACGAGACCATGAGCAATTTTGGTTGCGGAGTGAACAGCAACCTCGCCGCCATGGTCGCCAATCCTGCCGACCTCGTCAGCGGCCGCGAAAGCTCGAGCACCGATGCGTCGCTCGGGAACAAGGCGATCGAAGCCTATCGCTCGCGTTCGCCGAAGGTGAACCAGGTGGAGGCGGCTTCCGCAAAGGGGAACTGATGATGAACGCGCCGTTTCAATCCCGCGGGGGTCTGCGTGATCCGTTTACCGCATTCGTCTGCGACGACGCCACCGCCGATGTGCTTCGGCCGGTCGCAGTCGAGCATGGCTGGAGCCCGGACAAGGTCAACAAGGGTGGCCTTCGCAACGCAGTCCAGTCGCTGTCGGTCTCGGCCTCTCCGAACATCCTGTTCGTGGACCTGTCGGAATCGGCCGATCCGCTGAACGACATCAACGCGCTTGCCGAAGTGTGCGAGCCTGGGACGATCGTGATCGCGGCCGGCGGCGTCAACGACGTCCGCCTGTACCGCGACCTGCTCGCCAGCGGGATCCACGACTATCTACTCAAGCCGTTCAGCGTCGACCAGCTGCGCGACACCTTCGCCAATGCCCAGATGATCATCTCCGGCCCGCGCGGCGAAGCGCAGACCGACAAGCCGCACATCATGTCAGCGGTGATCGGTGTGCGCGGCGGTGTCGGCGCCTCGACCCTCAGCACCAGCCTCGCCTGGCTGCTGGGCGAAAAGGCGCAGCGTTCGACCGCCCTCCTCGATCTCGACATCCACTTCGGCACCGGCGCCCTCGCGCTCGACCTCGAGCCGGGCCGCGGCCTTACTGACGCGATCGAGAACCCGAGCCGCATCGACGGCCTGTTCATCGAACGCGCCATGGTTCGCTGCAACGAGCGCCTCAGCGTGCTGTCGGCCGAAGCGCCGATCAACCAGCCGCTGATCACCGACGGGACTGCCTACTTCCAGCTCCAGGAGGAGATGAAGAACGCGTTCGAGGCGACGGTGCTCGACCTGCCGCGCAACATGCTGGTCCAGTATCCGCACATGGTCCACGACGCCCATGTCGCGGTGGTGGTCAGCAACCTGACGCTGGCCGCGACCCGCGACACCATCCGGGTGCTCGCCTGGCTCAAGAGCAATGCCCCGCAGACCAAGGTGATCATGGTCGCCAACCAGGTCCCGTCGGGCGGAGGGCTGGAAATCTCGATCAAGGATTTCCAGGATTCGGTCGAGCGCAAGGTCGACGTCCAGTTCACGCTGGACCAGAAACTTGCGGCACAGGCCGCCAAGCTCGGCAAGCCGATGGCCGAAATCGCCAGCGGCAAGTCCGCCGCGCCCTTCTCCCAGCTGTGCAACATGGTGCTGAGCCATGCCACCGAAGAAGGCGCCGGCGATGCCGCCAAGGCCGCGTCGGCCGCGTCGGGCCAGTCCAAGTCGCTGATGGCGGGGCTCAAGGGCATGCTCGCCAAGCAGCCGGCCAAGGCTGCCGCCTGAACCCGCTGGTTGAAAGGCCCGACAAAATGAGGATGCCGGCATGAGCCTGACCCTGTTGCTGCTTGGCCTTGGCGTGGTGGGCATGCTCGGCATGCTGTACGTCGCCCTGTCCGGCCCGAGTTCGGGCAAGGCGCTGAAGCGGCGGATCGAGGCGGTCCGCGAACGGCATGGCGCGTCTGGCGTCCCGGCCATCGCCAACGCCCAGATCCGCAAGCTGCTGTCGCGCAAGGACTCCAGGATGGAGACCATGGCGTCGGGCCTGATCCCGCGGCCGGCGGTCATGCAGCTTCGGCTGGAAAAGACCGGTCGCAAGATCACGCTCGGCCGCTATGCGGTGATCAATGCCGGCATCGTCGTGACCGTCGCCGGCCTCATGATGGCCCGCGGCGCGCCGGTCCTGCTGTCGCTGATGGCCGGCCTGTTCATCGGCATCGGCATCCCGCACTTCGTGATCGGAAAGATGATCACCAAGCGGCTCAAGCAGTTCACCGCCAACTTCCCCGATGCCATCGAACTGATGGTCCGCGGCCTGCGCTCGGGCCTTCCGATCACCGAGACCCTTACCATCGTGTCGGGCGAGATCAGCGGGCCCGTCGGCATCGAATTCCGCTCGGTCAGCGACAAGATGAAGATCGGCCTGACCATGGACGCGGCGCTTCAGGAATGCGCCGACCGCCTCGGCACGCCCGAGTTCCAGTTCTTCGTGATTACGCTGGCGATCCAGCGCGAGACCGGCGGCAATCTCGCCGAGACCCTGTCCAACCTGGCCGACGTGCTGCGCAAGCGCGCGCAGATGAAGCTCAAGATCAAGGCGATGAGCTCGGAAGCCAAGGCCTCGGCGATGATCGTCGGCGCCCTGCCCTTCATCGTCTTCACCATGGTCTACCTCCTGAACCCCAATTACATGGGCGGCTTCTTCACCGACGAGCGGCTGATCGTCGCCGGCCTTGGCGCGATGGTGTGGATGGGGATCGGCGTCGCCATCATGGCCAAGATGGTCAATTTCGAGATCTAGGGGCAGCAAGCAGATGGAACCCGCAGCGGCCTCCGGGCCCACTCTCCTCGGTGTCGATGTCATCTGGGTCGCGACCCTGCTGACCGGCGTCGCCACGCTGGCGGTGATGATCGCCATCTATGCCGCGACCACCGTGCGTGATCCCATGGCCCGCCGGGTGAAGGCGCTCAACGAACGCCGCGAGCAGCTCAAGGCCGGCATCGTCGCCTCGACCAACAAGCGCAAGAGCCTGATCAACAAGAACGAAGCGGCCGACAAGGTCCGCGGCATTCTGTCGACGTTCAAGATGATCCAGGGCAGCCAGATCCAGGACATCCAGGTCAAGCTGCTGCAGGCCGGTATCCGCACCAAGGACCTCGCCTTCTTCATCATCTTCGGCCGGCTGATCCTGCCGGTGGTGCTGGGCGGCCTGGCGATCCTCGCCGTCTACGTCTTCGACAGCTTTCCCGAATGGGGCGCGTTCAAGAAGTATGCGCTGGTCGCAGGCACCTTGATCGGGTCCTACAAGGCGCCCGACCTGTGGCTGAAGAACAAGATCAACAAGCGCAGCGTCGCGGTCCGCAAGGGCCTTCCCGATGCGCTCGACCTCCTAGTCATCTGCGCCGAAGCCGGTCTTACCGTCGACGCCGCATTCAGCCGGGTCGCCCGCGAACTGGGCAAGGCCTATCCTGAGCTCGGTGACGAATTCGGCCTGACCTCGATCGAACTTGGCTTCCTCAACGAACGGCGTCAGGCGTTCGACAATCTCGCCAGCCGTGTCGACCTGGAAGCCGTCCGCGGCGTGGTCACCACCATGATCCAGACCGAGAAATACGGCACGCCATTGGCCTCCGCGCTGCGCGTGTTGTCGGCCGAGTTCCGCAACGACCGCATGATGCGAGCCGAGGAAAAGGCCGCGCGCCTTCCTGCCATCATGACCGTCCCGCTGATCCTGTTCATTCTGCCGGTGCTGTTCGTGGTCATCCTTGGCCCGGCGGCCTGCTCGATCAGCGACAGCATGATCGGCGGCGGCTAAGCCTTCCTGTCAGGAGTGGGGTCCGGGGGGCGGTCGGTGGGGAACCATCGGCCGCCCTTCGTCGTAATGATTGTTACGCAACCGCACTCGCTACGACAGGGGACACCCGAATGACCAACTTCACCACCGACCAGTGGATCATCCTCGGCCTGGTCTTCGTGCTCGGCTTCCTCGTTGGCGCTTGGATGACCAGCGGCGGACGCAGCAAGTGGAAGACCCGCTACAATGAGGAAGTGACCGCCCGCAAGGCGCTGGAAGCGCGCGAAAAGGACCGCGATGCAAATTGGGCGACCCGCGAAAAGGAACTGCGGGACGAAGCCGACCGCCGCGAAGCTGCGGCGCGGGCCGCTGCGGTTGCGACCCCGGCCGGCCGCGCCGATCCGTATGTCGACGACCGACTGCGCGATCGTCACCCCGACGACCTCAACGCCCCGCGCCGCGATCTCGACCGCGACGGCGTGCCGGACAATTACGACCGCCGCCCGCTCGACGGCGACCGGCGCTAAGGCCTAGCCCTCGATCCTCGAGAAATCCGCGACGCCGTGCACGGCGTCGCGGAAGCGGGCGAGGATATTGAGCCGCCGCCGCCGCACCGCCGAATCAGCGTCGTTGACCGTCACGGCCTCGAAGAAGGCGTCGATCGGCCCGCGCAGGCTCGCCAGCGCGCCCATTGCGGCGGCGAAGTCCTCCGCCTCGACCGCGGCCTTGGCACCCGACTCGGCAGCATCGAGCGCCGCCACCAGCGCGCGCTCGGCGTCGGGCGCGTCGGCCGGCAGCGCCGAACCCAGCGCCATCTCGCGCACCAGTTCCGGCATCTCCTCGACCATCGCCAAGGGATCCTCCTCACCGGTCTGCGGCATCCCCTGCTCGCCGCGGTCGGCCATCACCCGGGGCAGGTCCCAGCCTTCCTTCTTCAGGATGTTGGCCGCGCGCTTGTAGCCCGCGAGCAGGTTCGCGCCCTCGCCGCCTTCTACAAAGGATTGCAGCGCTGCAACGCGGGCGAGAACCCGGACGAGATCGTCCTCCCCGCCCAGCGCGAACACCGCGTCGATCAGGTCGTGGCGGACCCCCGCTTCTCGCTGCTGGACCTTGAGGCGGTCGGCGAGGAAGTCGAGCAGATCGCCGGCGGCGATCGGCAGTCGCAGCCCGTTCCCGGTCACGATCTGGATCACGCCCAATGCCGCTCGGCGCAGCGCGAACGGATCCTTGCTCCCCGTCGGCGGCATTCCCGCGCCGAAGAAAGCCCGCAGGGTATCGAGCTTGTCGGCCAGCGCCACCGCCACCGTAACCGGCGCAGTCGGCACGTCGTCGCCCTGCCCGACCGGCTTGTAATGGTCGCGCACCGCCTCGGCGACGGCCTTGGGCTCGCCTTGCGCCTCGGCCAGATAGCCGCCGATCAGGCCCTGCAGTTCGGGGAATTCACCGACCATTCCGGTGACGAGGTCGGCCTTGCTGAGTTCCGCCGCGCGGCGGGCGTGATCGGGGTCGCAGCCGGGAACGATCGCTTCGATCGCCAGCCATTCGGCGAGGTCGGCGATGCGCCCAACGCGCTCGGCGACGGTGCCGAGCTTTTCGTGGAAGACGATCTCCGACAGCTTCTTCGCCTGCTCGTCGAGCGGGGTCTTGAGGTCCTGCTCCCAGAAGAAGCGCGCGTCGCTGAGGCGGGCGGCGAGCACCCGCTGGTTGCCCGCGACGATCGCCGCGCCGCCGTCCGACGACTCGATATTGGCGGTGCAGATGAACGCCGGGGCCAGCGCGCCGCTGTCGTCGCGCAGCACGAAATATTTCTGGTTGGACCGCGCGGTCAGCTGGATGACCTCGGGCGGCACGTCGAGATAATCGGCGTCGAAGCGGCCGAGCAGCGGGACTGGCCATTCGGTCAGTCCGGCATTCTCGGCGACCAGTCCCTCGTCCTCGACCAGGCTAAGCCCGGCTTCGCCGGCAAGAGCACGAGCGCGATCGCGGATGATCGCGGCGCGCTCGTCGGCATCGACGATCACATGGCAGGCGCGCAGCTTCTCGGCATAGTCGCTCGCACCGCCGAGCGTGATCGGCCCGGGATGGTGGAAGCGGTGCCCGACCGTGCTGGCGCCGCTGCTGACACCCTCGACCTCGACCGGTACGATAGCGTCACCGAACAGGGCGACGATCCCCTGTAACGGCCGCACCCAGCGCAGCGACGAGGTAGAGGCCGACGCCGCGCCCCAGCGCATCGACTTGGGCCACGGGAAATTGCGGATGATCCGCTCGACCGCCCCGCCTAGCACCGCCGCGCTCGGCTGGCCCGGCTTGTCGATCACCGCGAAATAGACGCCGTCACGGTCGACCAGCTGATCCTGCGTGAGCCCGGTCTTCCGCAGGAAGCCCTCCAGCGCCTGCGGCGGCGCCGACGAACGCGGCCCCTTCAGCTCCTCGCTGAAAGCCGCCGTCGCCAGCGGCAACGCGCGCGCGATCAGACCCAGCCGCCGCGGGGTCGCAAAGGTCTCGATCTCCTCGGCCTCGAGCCCGGCCTTGGCGAGCTCCTCGGCGAACATCCGCGCCAGGTCGTTGCGTGCCCGCGCCTGCATCCGCGCCGGAATTTCCTCCGACAGCAGTTCGAGCAGGAAGTCGGCCGTGGTCGGCACCGCCGACACCGGGTCGAGCTCGGCATGCTCGCGGGTCGATGGCGCGCTCATGCCGCTTGCTCCCCCTGGCTTTCCAGCCAGGCCCCGCACGCCGCCTTGGCCAGGTCACGCACCCGGCCGATATACGCCTGCCGCTCGGCGACCGAGATCACCCCGCGCGCCTGCAGTGTGTTGAAGATGTGGCTGGCCTTGATCGCCTGCTCATAAGCGGGGATCGCGAGCTTCCGCTCCAGGCAGTTCTGGCATTCCTCGGCCGCCTTGCGGAAGGCGTCGAACAGCCGCTCGGTCCCGGCCACCTCGAAATTCCACTCGCTCATCTGCTTCTCGTTGGCCAGGAACACGTCGCCATAGGTCGCCTGCCAGCCGCCCGGCCCGGGGCTGTTGAACTTCAGGTCGTACACATTGTCGACGCCCTGGATGTACATCGCCAGCCGCTCCAGCCCGTAGGTGAGCTCGCCCGCGACCGGCGAGCAGTCGAATCCGCCGACCTGCTGGAAATAGGTGAATTGCGTCACCTCCATCCCGTCGCACCAGACTTCCCAGCCAAGCCCCCAGGCGCCGAGCGTTGGGCTTTCCCAATCGTCCTCGACGAAGCGGATGTCGTGCGCGGTTACGTCGATCCCGATTGCGGTCAGGCTGTCGAGGTACAGCTGCTGCAGGTTCGGCGGGCTCGGCTTAAGCATCACCTGATACTGATAATAAGCCCCCAGCCGGTTGGGGTTCTCGCCATAGCGGCCGTCGGTCGGACGGCGGCACGGCTGGACGTAGGCGCAGTTCCACGGCTCGGGGCCTAGGGCGCGCAGCACGGTGGCGGGGTGGAAGGTGCCGGCGCCCATCTCCAGGTCGTAGGGCTGCAGGATCAGGCAGCCGCGTTCGGACCAGTAGCGATGAAGGGTCAGGATCAGGTCCTGGAAGCTTAGGGGCGCGGGCGCGGTCATGGGGCGGGGCCATAGGACGGAGCTTGGCAGCGGGGCAAGCGGCTCCCACATGAGGATCCAAGAGGATAGGAGCGTGGGTTTGCAACTGAACTGGTTTCGCAAGGGCTTGGCTGCCCTCGGCCTTGCTGCGCTCGGGCCGGCGCCGGCTTCCGCCCAGGCGCTGGCCGAACCCCGGCCCGCGCTGTGGAAGGTCGCCGACCGTGACACGACCGTCTACCTGTTCGGCACCATCCACCTGCTGCCGCTCGGCGCGCGGTGGGTCAGTCCGGCGCTGGAGCGCGCCGCCGACGAATCGCAGGGCCTGGTGCTGGAAACCATCGTCGACACCGCCAATCCCGCCGCCTTTGCCGCGACGATGATGAAGCTCGCCACCTCGCCGGGCTTGCCCCCGGTGCTCGACCGGGTGCCGAAGGAAAAGCGGGCGGCGCTCGCCACCGCCATCGCCAAGAGCCGCTTGGCCCCCGCCTCGCTCGACCGGATGGAGACCTGGGCGGTCGCGCTGGCGCTGCTCGGGCCGCAGTTCGGGGCGATGGACCTTAAGCACGAGGAAGGAGTCGAAACGAAGCTCAAGGATCGCTTCACAGCCGCCGGCAAGCCGATCGGTCAGCTCGAGACCAATGAGGAGCAGTTGCGCTTCTTCGACCTGTTGCCCGAAAGCGCCCAGCAGTCGCTGCTGCTCGGCACGCTTGAAAGCCCGGCGACGGTCAGCAAGCAGTTCGACACGATGCTTAGCGCCTGGGCGCGCGGCGACGTCGCCGCCATCGGGCGCAGCTTCAATGCGGAGATGGACGGCAATCCGGCGCTCGCCGACCTGCTGCTGCGGCAGCGCAACGCCAATTGGACTCGGTGGATCGAAACCCGGCTGGGCCAGCCCGGCACGGTGATGGTGGCGGTCGGCGCCGGACATCTGGCGGGCGCAGACTCGGTCCAGGCGATGCTCGGCAAGCGTGGCCTGAAAGTCACTCGCATCCAGTGATTTCCTCACGCCTTCCAAGGCGTTGGCAGGTGTCCGCAGGCTGGCGACACTCCGCCTCTATAATGAGGGCCGGGGGGTCGTCGATGGATCGGATGGGCTGGGCGCGACACGCTCGGCAACTGCTGCTGGCCCTGACCGGGCTGACGCTGCTGACCGCAAGCCCTTCCCACGCTCGACCCGAATTTCCGCTGGTCACGCCCCATGACGAGGCCAGTTGCGCCCGCCCCTCGCTGTGGGTGGTCAGCGACGCGGACACCACCATCTACCTGTTCGGCACCATCCACACCCACGACGGCCGCGCGCACTGGTTCGACCATGCCGTCCGCCGCGCCTTCGACGCCAGTTCGACCCTGGTGCTGGAAACCCTGATCCCGGCCGAACCGCCCAAGGCCGACACCGCGCCGCAAGGATCAGGCCTGTCGCTGGCCAAGGCCACGGTCCAGTCAGCCCGGCAGGCCGGGCTCAGCGTCCGCTTGGGCGCCGACATGGTGCTGGCGCGCGCTGCTGATGCTGAGGGCAAGCCGATCATCGGCCTCGAAAGCTTCGACGAGCAGCTGCGCATGTACCAGTCGCTGCCCCCGCGCGCCCGGCCCGCGACCGCCGCCGCCGCGGTGGCTCCGGCGGCGCGTCCCGAGCAGGCCCTCGCCCCCTACCTCCGCACCATGCTCGACGGCTGGAACCGCGGTGACTCCAGCCCGATCGAAGCGGTGGTCGGCGCGGTCCGGGCCCAGTCGCCGCAAGCCTATCGCCGCCTGTTCGCCGACCGCAACACCGCGTGGGCGAAGTGGATCGCTCGCCGGCTCGATCAACCCGGAACGGTGTTCGTCGCGGTCGGCACCGGCCATCTCGTCGGAAGCGACAGCGTCCAGGCGAAACTCGCCGCCGTAGGGATCCGCAGCGGCCGGATCAATTGACCCCCGTCAAGCACCCGCGACATTTTGTCGGGGTCGCTTGACATCGCCCGCGACCCGCCATAGTAAAGTAGACCTGACACCAAGTCAGCTCAACTTGACAGGCTTTCCATGACGTATCGGCCCCGCCCCAACCCCCGCGACACGATGCTCGACCTGTCGACGCGCTCGCTGCGGATCCTGACCGTCGTCGCGCTCGTCGCCTATCCCGCCGGCGTCCTTCTCAAGCTAGCCCCGGGCCAGGCCGACACCGCCGCGGGTTTCGTGGGAGGCCTCCTGAAGATTGCCGCGCTGACGGCGATGGTGGCGGTGGCAAGCTCGACCCTGGCCAGTATCGTGGTCGGCCGCCGGCGCGAGAAGCTTGACGAATTCCAGCTTGGCCTGCGGCTGTCGGCCATGTCCAAGGCCTACACCGCCTTGTCCGCCCTGGTCGGTGCCGCGGCGGTCTATGCCTTTCTCGCGGTCGACCTTGATCTGCCGATGCCGGCCACCGCCGATGCCTGGCAGCAGCTGTGCACCGGGGGCATGCTCGCGATCCTAATCCTTCCGGCCACCTTCCTGGTCTGGTCGCCCGCCGTCGGTGGCGACGACATCGACGAGGAGGACGAATGAACAACCGCCTCCGCGTCCTGCGCGCCGAGCGGGGCTGGAGCCAGGCCGAGCTCGCCTCGCACCTCGACGTTTCCCGCCAGGCGGTGAACGCGATCGAGACCGGCAAATACGACCCGTCGCTTCCCCTCGCATTCAAGCTTGCCCGGCTGTTCGGCCAGCCGATCGAGCAGATCTTCTCCGATGAGGACCACCAATGACCGAGCTTGCCGCCGCCACCGTCACCGCCGACGCGCCCTCGCGCCTGTCCCTGCCGGTCCGGCTCGTCCTGCTTGTGCTGACGTCGATCGCGCTGGTGTTCAGCATTGGCCTGGTGGCCGGGATCGGGGTCGCCTCGTTCGAACAGGGCCTGCTCAAGCCGCGCGGTGCCATGCTACTTGCAGTCGCAGTGATCGCTGCCGCCGCCCTCGGCTGGGCCTGCTGGAAGCTCAGCGCGCATTGGCGGCGCCCCGGGCGCAGTGCCTATGAGCGGCGCTACAGCAAGATGATGTGGGTCCTGTTCGCGGCGGGAATGCCGATTGGTGTGCTGATCGGCTTCGCTGGCGATGGTCAGCCCGGCACCTCGCTGTTCAGCAACGGACCGATCGACTCTCGCTTCGCCGTTATTGCGGCCCTCGCCATGGTCGTGACTCTGGCCGGCACGCTGGTCATCTATCACCGCTCGATCGATGACCATGAGCAGCAGGCTTACCTGTGGGCCAACAGCCTCGCCTTCTATTTCTTGGCGCTCGCCTTGCCCGCCGTCTGGCTGCTCGAACGCGGGGGACTGGTCGGCCCGATCGGCATCGGCAGCGTCATGCTGATCATGCTTTCCGCCTTCGTCATCAACTTCGCGGTCTGGGCCTGGCTCAAATACCGCTGACCTCCACCACCATCCATCAATCCAAGGGAGAAACCACCATGTTCAAGCTGTTCCGTTCGATCCTACTCGGCTCCGCCCTCGGCCTTGCCTCGCCGACCGTGGCCCAGACCGCCGCGCCCGCCCCGGCGCCGGCGCCGGCCGCCAAGCTGCCCGACACCGATCCCGCCCTGTGGGTGGTCAAAGATGCCGACACCACCGTCTACCTGTTCGGCACCTTTCACGCCCTCGACGGCAAAACCGATTGGTTCAATGACGAGGTCAAGGCGGCCTACGATCGTTCGGGCAAGGTCTACCTCGAGGTCGTGAAGCCCGAGAACCCGGCCGAGATGGCGCCGCTGGTCCAGAAATATTGGGTCGCGACCGACGGCAAGCCGCTTACTTCCAAGCTCAGCGAAAAGGGCAAGAAGGATCTCGCCACGGCACTGGCCAGCGTCGGCGGATCGACCGCGATGGTTGAGCCGATGAAGCCGTTCGCCGCTTCGATGGTGCTGGCCGCGCTCGGCATGCAGAAGGTTGGGAAGACCGGCGAACAGGGCGCTGAGGCGCTGATCACCGCCGCCGCCAAGAAGGACGGCAAGCCGATCGACCAGCTCGAGACGCTCGAGTTCCAGATGCAGCTGTTCGACAAGCTGCCTGAGGCCGAGCAGGTGAAGATGCTCGAATATACCGCCGCCACCTTCGGCGACATGGAAAAGACCTTCGCCACCATGACCAAGGCGTGGAACAATGGCGATGCCGATGGCCTCGCCGCGATGATGAACGAGATGCAGACGCAGAGCCCGGCGATGCACCAGCTTCTGCTGACCGGCCGTAACCAGACCTGGGCCCAGTGGATCGAGAACCGGATGAAGACGCCGGGCACGGTGTTCGTGGCGGTCGGTGCCGGCCATCTGGCGGGCAAGGACAGCGTCCAGGACTATCTCGCCAAGACCGGCATCAAGACCACCCGGGTCAAGTACTGAGCCGCGAAGCACCCTACGGCGCTTGGGCCGAGCGAAGTCGAGGCATCCGTCCCTCGACTTCGCTCGGGACTAACGCAGTCGGGAGCGCTAGTACCGAGCAATGAGGATCATTGCCGGCAAATGGCGGAGCCGGGTCATCGCCGCTCCGCCCACGCCGTCCACCAGGCCCACCGCCGACCGCACGCGCGAGACATTATTCTCCATGCTGGCCAGCCGGCTCGGCAGCTTCGAGGATCTCGTGGTCGCCGACCTGTTCGCCGGCAGCGGGGCCCTGGCCTTCGAAGCTCTGTCGCGCGGCGCGGCCAGCGTCGTGCTGGTCGAGACCGATCCGGCGGCGCGCAAGACCATCCTCGCCAATGCCGCGACGCTGGGCATCGAAGTGAAGCTGCTCGCCGGCTCAGCCCTCGAGCTGCCTCCTGTCGCGACCCCGTTCGACTTGGTGTTCGCCGATCCGCCTTATGCGGCAGGATCGGGCGATGCGGTGCGCGCCGCGGTCGAGGCGGCCGGGTGGCTTGCGCCGGGCGGCTGGCTGGCGATCGAAACCGCCAAGGGCGCGGCGGTCGATCCCGGCACCCTCCGCCTCGACACCGCGCGCGCCACAGGCCCGGCCTGCCTCACCCTGTTGCAAGCCTGAAGCGCCGCCTTACTTCTGCGTCTTGGTCGCCGTGCCCTCGACGGTCTTCTTGCCGGCGTTGAATTCCTTCAGCAGGCGCGCACCGATCGCGGCGGCGGCAGCCTTGCCGGCTTTCTTGGCGCTATCAGCCGACTTCACCGCGGTCGGATTGCGCGAGCCTGCTTCGGCGATGGCGGCAACCGCGGCCAGCGCGCCGGCGGCGAGCAGTTCGGACACCAGGGGATGATCGGCCAGCTTCGACAACGCTTCCAGCGGATGCGCGCGGGTACCGCCATTGCCGTCGCTCTTCTTGACCTTGCCCGGCTTCTTGACCTTTTCGGCCTTGGCCTTCTTCGGCTTCACCGCTTCGATCTCGTCGCCCTTGCGCGGTTTGGTCGATTTCTTGTCCTTGGCCATGGCTTGTCCCTGTTTTCCGTTACGGCAGACGTCGCATATCGGCGTCCGCGTAGGGCACCGCAAGCGCGCAGGCGGTTGCGGTTTCCGAATCGAGCCAGGTCGGGACATCGCTCGCGCGCAGCATCACCGGCATCGCCTTGGGATGGACCGCCCCTACCACCTCGTTCGGATCGCAGGTCAGGAACGCCATATAGGGCACCCCGCCCTCGCCCGGCCGCCATAGACCGGCGAAGGCGAACAGCGGGTCATGCTCCTCGTGCAGCCCGAACCACACCTTGCGCTTGGATCCCTTCTCCCCTTCCCACTCGCAGAAGCGGGTGACCGGCACCACGCAGCGCCGGTCGGTGCGATTGAGCGCGCTGCGCCAGAACGGGCTGGCGAGGTTGCGGATGTTGGTCACCGGCCGCCCCCTGGCCGCGGCCGGCCCTGGAAAACCCCATTCCATGATCTCGAGCCTGAGCGCCCCGCCCTCGGCCCGGCGAAGCACCGGCGCCGGCTTGCCGGGATAGATTTCGTCGAAGGTTGGAAGGTTGTCGCGCTCGCCCTCGAACGGGCCGAACAGCTTCTTCATCTCGTCGACCGACGCGGTCATAGAATAGAGATTGCACATCGATTGCCTCGCCTCGTCGAACCTTAAAACTCGTTTCGCCGTTAACTGCTTATTCTTCGCTTAATCGTGTCAACCGTTGCCCAGCCGTTCAGGTTGACACGTCCAGACAGGTTCTAGCGAAACCGCAACGAGAAACAGGAGAAACATGATGCGGACCATGATGATGGCGGTTGCCGCCGCCGGCCTTACCGTTCCCGCCGCCACGCTGACTGTGGCCGCGCCGGCCGAGGCCCAGCGCTATTACAACGGCAAGACCTGGTACGACGGCCAGGGCCGCCAGCGCTGCCGCCGTAACAACGGCACCACCGGCCTGCTCGTCGGCGCCGCCGGCGGTGCCCTAATCGGGCGCGCGATCGACACCCAGGGCAGCCGTGCCACCGGCACGATCGTCGGTGCCGCCGCCGGTGCGCTGCTCGGCCGTCAAGTCGAGCGTAGCCGCAAGCGCTACGTCTGCCGCTAGGGCCCGGCCGCCTGCTTCGGCAAGCACCAGTCTAGTGTATTGACACAATAGGACACCTCCCTGTAGCCTTCGTGGCAACAGGGAGGTGTTTCTATGTACAGCCAGAACGATCTCGACGACGCGGTCGCGTCCGGCGCGATCACGCCCGAAGCGGCGACGTCGCTCCGGGCCTTCGTCGACGGGCAATGCAAATCGCCGGCCGTCGACGAGGAGCATTTCCGCCTCATCACCGGGTTCAACGACATCTTCGTCTCGATCGCCGCCGCCATCCTGCTGTTCGCGGTGGGCTGGATCGGGCAGAGCATCGGCCAGAACCTCGGTCTGGTGATCGATGGCGAAGGACCCTCCTTCATCGCCCCGGCGCTGATAGCCGCCACGGCCTGGGGCCTGGCGTTGTTCTTCACCGCGCGCCGCCGCATGGCGCTGCCCTCGATCCTGCTGCTGCTCGCCTTCGTCGGCGGAACGGTGGCGAGCGTCGGCTTCCTGCTGATCATGCTGTTCGTCAACAACGACCTTGAGGCGACTCAGCAGGCGTGGACCGCCGGGCTGGTAGGTGCCGCCGCCGCTTCCGCCGGCGCGCTTGCCGCGTTCGTTCACTGGAAGCGGTTCCGCGTCCCGATCACCGTCGCCGCCGGCGCCGCCTCGGTCGCCGGCATCGCGGTCGCGCTGATCGGCGCCACCATCGGCGACACGCCCAGCACCGGCAACATCCTCCTCGGCGTCGTGCTGCTGCTGGGCCTTGGCGTGTTCCTTTACGCCATGCGCTGGGACTCGTCGGACCCGTCGCGCATCACCCGCCGCTCGGACGTCGCCTTCTGGCTCCACCTGCTGGCCGCGCCGATGATCGTCCACCCGGTCTTCACCCTGCTCGGCCTGAACGACGGCGACGCGACGGTCGGCGAGGGCCTGATCGTGGTCGCCATCTATGTGGTGCTTGGAATCGCCGCGCTGGCGATCGACCGCCGCGCCTTGCTCGTCTCGGCGCTGGCCTATGTCCTGTTCGCCCTGAACGAGCTGTTCAGGCAGTTCGGCGCGGTCAGCCTCAACATCGCGCTGACGGCGCTGGTGATCGGTTCGGCGCTGCTGCTGCTGTCGGCCTTCTGGCACCAGGCCCGCGCCGCGGTGGTATCCCGTCTGCCCGGCGGCCTGCGCGGCCACCTGCCGAGCCTCAGTCCTCAACCAGCCTGAGCAACCGCCGCTCGAGCGGAGCGAGGATGCCCCCGAGATCCCCGCCCCGCTTGAGCACGGCGCCATGTTCCCCGACCAACGCCCACGCCCCTTGCTTCAGCCGAAGCGAGGGGCGTTTCTCGATCCGGATCTCGGGCCGCTCGGCGGTGCGGCGGAAGGCGGCGAAGCTGGCGAGGTCGGGAGCGAACTGCATCGCATAATCGCGCCAGTGCCCGGCCGCGACCATCCGTCCGTACAGGTCGAGGATGCGCTGCAGCTCGACCCGGTCGAAGGTGGCGACGGCTTTCCGGTCGGGACGCACCGGAAAGGGCGTGACGCTGCTCACGAAGCCTTGCTCTCCGGCAATGCTTCCCCTCGCGTCCGGAGCGACTTCAGTTCGGCTCGAAGCTCGGCCAGTTCCTCTTCCAGCGTGGTCAGCCGGGCGCGCAACGGGTCGACGTCCTCGCCGCACGGCGTGCCATAGGGGATGAAGCCCGGGCTGTAGTGGACCAGGTCGACCGGCACCGGCCGCGCCGGGATGCCGACCACTGTGGTCCGCGGCAGCACGTCCTTGGTCACCACCGCATTGGCCCCGACTCGGCCGCCTTCGCCGACCACGATCGGCCCCAGCACCTGCGCGCCTGATCCGATCACCACGCCGTCCTCTAGCGTCGGATGGCGCTTGCCGCCGATCCCGGTCGAAGGATTGGTCCCGCCCAACGTGACGTTCTGGTAGATGGTGACGTTGTCACCGATCAGCGCAGTTTCGCCGATTACGGTGAAGCCATGGTCGATGAAGAAATTGCGGCCGATGGTCGCGCCGGGGTGGATATCGATCCCCGTCACCATCCGGCTCCAGTGATTGACCAGTCGCGCCAGCCAGAACAGCCGCCCACCCCACAGCCAGTGCGCGGCGCGGTGGTACAGCAGCGCCCAGGCGCCCGGATAGAGGATGACGTCCCACCGGCTGCGCGCGGCGGGGTCCCGCTCCTTCACGCTGTCGAGGTAATCAAGAAGGGCGAAACGCAAGCTCGGGTCCCCGGGACGTGACTGTTCGGCGTGAATGTATGTCCTCCCGCCTCGGTTGCAAAGGCAGGCACGCCGCTGCCCTCTAGGCGCACCCGCCGCTCCCGTGCATGGGGGCGCCGTTAATAGGGGAAAGGTCGACGCCGATTATAGCCGAGCTTGCCGCCGACCCGTCGGTCCTCCTCCCGTTCATCCTGATCGGCTTCGCCGCGCAGCTGGTCGATGGCGCGCTGGGCATGGCCTATGGGACGATCAGCTCGACCCTGCTGGTCGGCATGGGCGTGCCCCCGGCGGTGGCCAGCGCCGGGGTCCACACCGCGGAGACCTTCACCACCGGGATCAGCGCGGTCAGTCACGTCGCCCACCGCAACGTCGACTGGAAGCTCTTCGCCCGCATCGTTGTGCCCGGCGTGATCGGCGGCGTGCTCGGCGCCTATGTGCTCAGCAACATCCACGCCGAGGCCGCCCGCCCCTTCGTCCTCGCCTATCTGATGGCGCTCGGACTCTACATCTTCTGGCGCGGCTGGACCCATACCCATGTTCTCAAGCGGCCGCGCATCGTCGCCCCGATCGGGCTGGTCGGAGGCTTCCTCGATGCCGCGGGCGGCGGCGGTTGGGGACCGATCGTCACTTCCAACCTGATGGTCCAGGGCTCGGCGCCGCGGACCACCATCGGCACCGTCAACACCGCCGAATTCTTCCTCACCTTGACCATTTCCGCCACCTTCCTCCTGACGCTGGGGTGGGAAGCGTTCAGCGTGGCGATCATCGGCCTGCTGATCGGCGGTGTGGCAGCCGCACCGCTGGGCGCAATCGTCGCCAAGCGGGTCGAGGCGGACAAACTGCTGGTGCTGGTCGGCGCGGTGCTGATCGTGACCAGCGGCTGGGGACTGTGGCGGCTGCTCGCCTAGCGGAACCGGCAAGGGGTCCCGAGCGCTCGCCCGGCAACCCCTAGAAGCCGGAGCAGACCATGATCGACGCCGAATCCCGCCCGTCCGACAGCGCCGTCCAGGCCCGCCAGCGTGAAATGGCGGCCGAGCATATCCTGTTCCAGGTGGTCCGCCACGTCGAAGCCCAGCATCCCGGCCTGATCGACCGGATCGAAGACAGCATCGACCACCTCGGCGATCCGGCCAAGGACGGCACCGGCGACGACGAAGCTGTTCGCGACACCGCCCGCCGCTTCCTCGCCAGCGCCCGCAAGGGCTAGCGCGCCCCTGCCGACCGCTCAGAGGCCCTGATAGGCCTCGTTACCGACGAACCCTAGGCGGGTGAGATCGGCTTTCTTGGCGCGAACCAGTACCTCGTCGACCGCGCCGTACGGAGCCATCGCGGCAGGCTGGAGCTGCAGTTCGGGCATCCTCGGCAATTGCGCCATCCGCTCGAACAGGCCGCTCAGCTCGGGCGCGGTAACCGGCGCCCCGTTGAACAGCAGCCCGCCGCGCTCGGTCACCACCACCTTGTTGCGCAAGGGATCAGGCGCGACGTCTACGCGATCGTTCGGCAGGTCCAGCTTCACCGCGTGGCTTTGCGGCGGAATGGTGATGATGAACATGATCAGCAGCACCAGCATGATGTCGATCAGCGGCGTGGTGTTCAGCTCCATCATCGGCTCGGCGGCGGACGGGACGGGAACGCTCATGCTGGCCATGCTGCACCTCCTGGCAATGTGACAATGTAACGTCTCATAGGCGCGGAAAGGTTGCAAGGCTGTCCCGCGCCACCATCTTCCGGTATACGTTTTCGGCTCCAGCAGGCCATTTTCGAACCAGTGGACGAAGTGGACGTCATTAGGATTTTTTCGCCCGAGCCTCTAAGGGGCCGCCATGCATTTCCTTGACCAGGCCAAGATCTTCGTCCGTTCGGGCGCGGGCGGCCCCGGCGCGGTCTCCTTCCGGCGCGAGAAATATATCGAATATGGCGGACCGGACGGCGGCAACGGCGGCAAGGGCGGGGACATCGTGTTCGAAGCGGTGCCCGGCCTCAACACCCTGATCGACTTCCGCTATACCCAGCACTTCCGGGCCCCCCGCGGCAAGGGCGGCTCGGGCTCCAACCGGTTCGGCGCCTATGGCGACGATCTCGTGATCAAGGTGCCGGTCGGAACCCAGATCCTCGCCGACGACGAGGAGCGGACCCTGCTCGCCGACCTCACCACAGTCGGGGAACGCCTTGTCTTCCTCAAGGGCGGCGACGGCGGGCGCGGCAATGCGACCTACAAATCCTCGACCAACCGCGCCCCGCGCCAGCACCAGAAGGGCTGGGCGGGCGAGGAGATGTACGTCTGGCTGCGGCTGAAGCTGCTGGCCGATGTCGGGCTGGTCGGCCTTCCCAACGCAGGCAAATCGACCTTCATCAACGCCGTCACCAACGCCGACGCCAAGGTCGGCGCCTATGCCTTCACCACGCTGCGCCCGCAGCTCGGCGTGGTCCGCTACCGCGACCGTGAGTTCGTGGTCGCCGACATCCCGGGCCTGATCGAGGGCGCGGCCGAAGGCGCCGGCATCGGCGACCGTTTCCTGGGCCATATCGAGCGCACCCGCGTCCTCCTGCACCTGATCGACTGTCAAGACGCGGACGTTGCCACCAGCTACCGGATCGTCCGCGACGAGCTCGACAATTACGGCGCCGGGCTGGAGGACAAACCGGTGGTGCTGGCCCTCAACAAAGTCGACACCATCGACGCCGAGCTGGTCGAGGCGCTGACCGCCGAACTGACCGAGGCGAGCGGCCTGCGGGTGCTCGCGCTGTCGGCGGCCGGTGAAACCGGGCTTGAGGAAGTCCTCGACGCCCTCTCGGCGCACCTCGATAACCCCGATAACCACGACGACGAGGGGGCGGCCCTGTCCGGCGACGAAGACGCCGAAGCAAAGGCCTGGTCGCCGCTGTGAAGCTCGCCATCACCGGCGGTACCGGCTTCGTCGGCAACCGCCTGCTGAGCCTTGCGGTCGAGCAGGGGCATGAGGTGATAGCGCTCACGCGTCGCTCGCAGAACGAGCGCCGCGGCGTCACCTGGGTGCAGGGCGCGCTCGACAATCGCCTCGCATTGCAGCGGCTGGTCGAGCATGCCGACGCGGTGATCCACGTCGCCGGGGTGATCAGCGCCCCCGACGCTGCCGGGTTCGAAAAGGGCAACGTCACCGGCACACTGGGCCTGCTTGCCGCCGCCACCGCGTCCGGCGTCCACCGCTTCGTCCATGTCTCCAGCCTCGCCGCGCGTGAGCCCAAGCTGTCGCTCTACGGCGCGTCCAAGGCCCGCAGCGAGGAGCTGGTGCAGCGCAGCGGTCTCGATTGGGCGATCGTCCGGCCGCCCGCCGTCTACGGGCCTGGCGACCGCGAGACGCTGGAGCTGTTCAAGGCCGCGCGGCTGGGGCTGGTCCCGCTTCCGCCCAAGGGCCGAATCAGCCTGATCCATGTCGACGACCTGTCGCGATTGCTGCTGGCGCTTGCCGCCGCCGATGCGCCAACCAAGCTGGTCGTCGAGCCTGACGACGGCCGCGAGGGCGGCTGGACCCACCGCGAATTCGCCGACGCGCTCGCCGCCGCGCAGGATCGGCGCACCCTGTCGCTCTCCGTCCCGGCCGGCCTGGTGCGTCTCGGCGCGCGGATCGACGGCCTGATGCGCCGCGGTAAGGCCAAGCTCACGCCCGACCGCGCCGCTTATTTCTGCCATCCCGATTGGACGGTCGACCCGGCCCGGCGACCCGACGCCGCGCTGTGGCACCCGCAGATACCGACGCCTGCCGGCCTGGCTTCCACCGTCGCCTGGTACGAACAGCAGGGCTGGCTCTAGCGCCCCGGCGCGTCAGCCCTTGGCCTTGTAGCCGGCCACGGCGCCCAGCAGGAAGGTGGTCACCAGCGCGATGCTCACTTTCCCGGCTGGGTCCTGCCAACCGAAATAGGTTGGCCCGACCAGGAACAGGCCAAGGAAGATGGCAGTCGCGAGATAGGACATGGACACGCTCCCCTTGCCGGCAGCCGAGAATGGCGACTGCGGCAGTCTCCCCTGCAATGCTTGCTAGAGTCTTATCCCTTGTCCATAGGCGCCTTGTCAAAACACCTTTGATCAGGCGGGAGAAGGCCATGAAGGCGCGGGTTCTGGTGACGTTGAAGCCGGGCGTGCTCGATCCCCAGGGCAAGGCGATCCACCATGCGCTGGAGGGTCTCGGCTTCGGCGGCGTCAACGACGTGCGCGCGGGCAAGCTGATCGAACTCGACCTCGACGAAGGCACCGACGACGCCGCGATCGAGGACATGTGCCGCAACCTCCTCGCCAACACGGTGATCGAGAATTTCCGCATCGAGCGGCTCGGCTGATGCGCACTGCGGTTCTGGTCTTCCCCGGCTCCAACTGCGACCGCGACCTCGCCGTGGCGCTGGAACGCGCGACCGGCAACAGGCCCGAGATGGTCTGGCACCGCGAGACCGCGCTTCCCCCCGCACTCGACCTGGTCGGCGTTCCCGGCGGCTTCTCCTACGGCGATTACCTACGCTCCGGCGCGATGGCGGCACGTTCGCCGATCATGCGGGCGGTGGTCGAGGAAGCGGCCAAGGGTCGCCCGGTGCTCGGCATCTGCAACGGCTTCCAGGTGCTCACTGAGGCGGGGCTGCTGCCCGGCGCGCTGATGCGCAATGCCAACCTGACCTTCGTTTGCCGCGACTCTGATCTCACCGTCGTCAACAACCGCACCTCGTTCACCAGCGCCTATGCCGAGGGCGAGGCAATTCGCATTCCGGTCGCCCACCATGACGGCAACTACCAGGCCGATGCCGAGACGCTCGCTCGAGTCGAGGGGAATGGCCAGGTCGTCTTTCGCTACGCCTGCACGGTGAATGGCTCGGCCAACGATATCGCCGGCTTGGTCAACGAGCGGGGCAACGTGCTCGGCATGATGCCGCATCCCGAACGGGCGGCGGAGCCGGCGCATGGCAACGAGGATGGGCGGCGGTTATTCGAGAGCCTGGTTGGCGCTCTGGCGGCCGCTTAGCGCGCCTTGGGGGTGACGTCCTTGCAGCCGGCCACCGCGGGCGGCATCGCGCACAGGAAGATGCGGTCGGGCCCCGGCTCCTCGATCACCACCATCCGCCGTTCCAGCGTCATCGGGTCGGTCAGGATCAGGATCTTGGCCGCTTCAGCGGGAGTCGCGGTTAACGCCAGGAAAGCGAGCGGCAGGCTGAGAAAAACGCGCATAAACACCCCTGTCTTGCCTAGGTAATACGCGACTCGCGCGGTGAATGAAAGATGAATGCTTGAGCCCGGTCGCTCGTGGCCCTAGCGACGACCCAACGCGCCCGTAGCTCAGCTGGATAGAGCACGTGCCTTCTAAGCTCGTGGTCGCAGGTTCGAGTCCTGCCGGGCGCGCCACTTTTCACGACCTCGGCCATGGCACTGGCCACGAATCGCCGCAGCGCAGGTCAGAAGACTTTGCCGCGATCGGGCGATATGCACGGCCGATGGCCCGGTTGCTGCTATTCAACAAACCCTATGGAGTGCTTTCGCAATTCACCGATCGCGGATCGCCGACGCTTCGTTCGACCCTGTCGGACTTCATCGCGGTGAAAGGCGTCTACCCCGCCGGACGGCTCGACCGCGACAGCGAGGGTCTGTTGCTGCTGTGCGACGATGGGCAATTGCAGGCGCGCATTGCCGATCCGCGTTTCAAGCTGTCCAAGACCTATCTCGTGCAAGTGGAAGGCGATCCGCAGGAGCCGGCGCTGGAGCGTCTGCGCCAGGGCGTCGAGCTCAATGACGGCATGACCCGCCCGGCCGACGTCGCGCGCATCGACGAACCCGAGTTGTGGCCGCGCGACCCGCCGATCCGCCGGCGCCTGTCGATCCCCGACAACTGGCTGAAGATCACGCTTCGCGAAGGGCGCAACCGGCAAGTCCGGCGAATGACGGCGGCGGTCGGCTTGCCTACCCTGCGGCTGGTCCGCTGGTCGATCGGCGACTGGACCGTCGCCAACATCGCCCCGGGCCAGTTCGAGGAAATCGCCGTCTAGGTCCGCATCTCCGCCCGCAGGCACAACAGCACCGATCTGGACACCAATGAACTATCGCCACTCCTTCCACGCCGGAAACAGCGCCGATGTCGTCAAGCACGGCCTGCTGATCGCCCTCGTTCGCGCGCTCCAGCAAAAGCCGGGCGCGCTGACGCTGATCGATACCCACGCCGGTTGCGGGCTGTACGATCTCGAAGATGACAGGGCCCAGCGCACCGGCGAGGCGACGCAAGGCGTCGTACGGGCCTTCGCCGACAGCAACCCCCTGCTCGACGACTATCGCGCGGCCGTCAGGGCAGTCAACGAAGGGACCGAGCCGCGTCTCTACCCCGGCTCTCCGCAGGTATTGGCGCAGTTGCTTCGCCTGCAGGACTTCCTGATCCTCAACGAAAAGCATCCCGAGGACATCGCTGCCCTGCGTGCCTCGATGCGTGGCCTGCCCGCCGCGGTGCATCAGCGCGATGCCTACGAGTTGTGGCTGGCGGTGCTGCCGACCCGGACGCCTCGCGGGGTCGTGGTGGTCGACCCGCCCTACGAGCAGACCGACGAACGCGAGCGCATCACCGACACCCTCGCCGCCGCGCAGCGCAAATGGGCTCACGGGGTGACGGCCATCTGGTATCCGCTCAAGAATCGCGAGACCCACTTGCGCTGGAAGCAGCAGCTGCGCCGGCTCGGCATCGCCAAATTCCTGGTGATCGAGCATTGGCTGTACGACGCCGAACAGCCCGGCATTTACAACGGCGCGGGGCTATTCATCATCAATCCGCCCTACGCCTTCACGCAAGGGTTAGCCCCGCTACTGGAAGCCTATCGCGCCGCGCTGGCACCCGACGGGCATCGCGGCGTGATCTCGGCGGAGTGGCTGGATGGCTGAGGAAGCCGAGCCGACGCACGCCTAGCCCGATTGATTCTCGTCCGCCGGCAGTTCGTTGGCGATGTTATCGTCGATCGCCCGCGCGCGGTCTTCGAGCTGGCTGCTGGTATCGTTGTAGCGCTCGTCGAAGCTGCGCCGGTCGCCGCACGCGGTCAGCGCGAGCAGGCCTAGCAAGGCGGCCGCCACCCGCATCAGTAAGTCTTCCGATAGCGCACGTTGACGTTGGTGCTGTTCGATCCGCCCGCTTGGCTGAGGATCGACAGGCTCCGGCTCAGCGTCACCTCGAGCTGGGTCGCGGTGAAGCCTCGTGCGTCGGTCACGACCTCGAGATAGATGTCGTCGCCGATATATTTGCCTGCCGCGAGCGCCGTTCCGCGTCCCTGCGTGTCGTCGGGGCCGAGGATGCGGAGGCGGTCGATCCCCGCCACCTGCCGCAGCTTGCCGAGCGGATTGAGCCCGCCCCCGCCCGATCCGCGCAGGGTGTTAAGCGAGGCCGCCAGCTGAACCGCCTGGATCGCCGACAATTGCCCGACCGAATTGCCGAATAGGATGCGCGACACGATCTCGTCCTGCGGCAGGCCGGGTGAGCTGGTGAAGGTGATCCGCGGATCGAGCGCGTTGCCGGCGACGTTTACCGTCACGTCCACGTCCTCGATCGATTCGGTCGCCTGCATTGCCACCGTCGCGTCGGACGCCCCGCCGCCGTTGAAGCGCACCCGGCCCTCCTGCAGCTCGAACGAGCGGCCGGCGAAGCCCAGCGTTCCGCGCACCAGGTCGATGGTGCCGGTGATCCGCGGCGCCTGGCTGGTCCCGGCGACCCGCATGTCGGCGCGCCATTCGGATTCCAGACCCATGCCCGACACGAACAGCTGCCCCGGAGCGACGATGTTGAGGTCGAGGCGCACGTCGCCGAAGCTGGCGGCAGCTGACTGCGGCGGGGCATCGCCGGTAACCCTCGGCCGGCCCCTTGGCGGCTTGAAGCGGACGCCGGTCAGCTCGGGCACCTGGGCCGAGCCCTGGCGCACGATCTGGTAGCGGGTGGCCGGCAGTCGCACCGTGCCGCTCAGCACCGGCGACTGGTTAGCGGCCTTGATCAGCCGCACATTGCCGGTGGCGGTGACCCGCAACGCGTCGCTGTCCGCCAGCCGCGCATTGTCGAGCGCCAGGTCGAAATTGGCCGGATAACCGCTCGCCGCTGCCAGGCTGACATAACCGTTGCCGGTCACCGTCCCGCTACCCGCGCGCCCGGTCAGCTGATCGATCTGCAAGCGCTCGCCCGTGAAGCGGCCCTGCAGCGCCATGTCGGTGATCCGCGTGCCGTAGGTGGCGTTGGCATAGGTCAGGTTCCGGCCACGGACCACGCCCTGCAGGCTCGGCCGCTCGACCCGCCCGCCGAAGTCGGCTGCGACGCCGAGCGGTCCGGCAAGGCTCTGGTCGGCCAGACCGGCCAGCGAGAACAAGGCATCGGCAGGACCGGCATAGCGGATGCCACCACGCAGGGGTGCGCCGGCGATGCGGCTGGTCCAGCTGCCCGACGACAAGGGCTGGATCGCCGCCTGCACCCGGCCGACCACCGTTCCGCGGGTCCGCATCACGGCGTTGAGCGTGCCCGCCCCCGGCGCCAGCCGCGCGACCAGATTGACGTCGAGCGGACGGCTGACCGACGCCGCGGTGGTTCGGGTGAAATTGCGGATTGCCAAGCTCGCGTCCAGCCGCGGGAAGGCGCTGCCGGCCTGGACGAAGTCGATGCTTCCGGTTGCCTGTCCGCCGACTCCGAGACCGGGCGAGAAGATGTTGAGCAGGCTCATGTCGATCGAATCGATCCGGCTCCGCAGCGCCAGCTCACGGCCATAGCTTCCGGCTAGCCGCATGCTGCCGCGATCGAAGGTCAGGCGGGTCGGGAGCAGCTCATAGGTCCCGCCGCGCGGCACGATGCGGGCCGGGCTTTCGGTGCGCACGTCGATCCCGTTTATCCGCCCCTTCAAAGAGGCGCGCCACAGCCGCGGGGTCAGTTCGCTGTTGAAGGCCATCCGGAACGGCACGCCCGACGTGCCTTCGGCCACGCCGCGGGCGAACCCCTGCCCGCCGCGATAATTGATGATCGTCCGTAGCGCCGCGATATTGGTCGACCCGAACCGGGCGTCGGCCAGCTGGGCGTCGGCGACGATCTCGGGCTGGTCGTAGAGGATGATGCGAGCATCGACGATGGCGGCGCCGACCGCGATGCCGGCCGGCTCCGGCAGGATGGCGTTGCGGGCGCGCAGATTGACGATCGCCTGCTGGAAGCGACCGGCCGCGGCCAGCCGCACCACGCCGCCAAGCCCGTCCCCGCGCGCATTCAACTGCCCGGCGAAAGGCCCGGCCGGCGTTTGCCGTACCCGCCCTTGCACGGTGATCCCGGCCAGCGTCGCGCGGCGGATATCGACCGTCAGCGGCCCCGCCGCGGTCTGCACCGACACGTCGGCGGTGAAGTCGCCATAGTTGCTGCGCCCGCGCGCCAGGATCGCATAGGCATTGCCGGTGCTGCGGATCTCGGCGGTCAGGCCGGCAATGCCGATCCCGAAGCCCGGCCGTGCCGCAGTGACGATTGCGCGCGGGCTGGCAACCGTGCCGGCGACCTGCACCCCAACCGGCCCATATTGCCGCGACACGCCCTGCGCACGAAGGTCGATTCGGCCGTCGGGCGAGTAACTGCCCCTGCCATCGGTGACCCGCAGCAAAGGCGCGCTCAGCCGCAACCGCGAGAAGCGGATGATCCCGTCGGTGCCGTAAGCGACATCGCTCGACGCGACGAGATTACCGCCAAGGAAGCTGCGTACGCCATCGTTGAACAGCCGAGTCGATTGCGCCCGGATCCGCCCGACCAGCGCGAAGCCGCCGCCCGCTACCCTCTTCACATCGGCATCGGTGTCGATGTTGAAGATGCCGACGCTGTCGACGCGGTAATCGTTGATCCGCCCGTCGATCGCCCCGGTGTAGAGCCCGGTGCCGATGTCGGCGAGGACGATCGCCCGGGCGTCGATCCGGTTCGATCGAATGCGGATGTCGTCGGACACGATACGCGGCCAGTCGACCGCTAGATCGCCGTCGAGACGAACGTTGGTGATCGGGCCCCCTGCGGCAACGTCGAGCCCGGTGATCGCGCGAGCGGTGGCGGCGATCGGAACAATCATCTGGTCCTTATCGAACCGTGCTTTGCCGCTCGCGTCGAGCCCCTGCAGCCCCATGTCGTTGAACGCGAGGCTCGCCGCCGTCACCCGGTAGTCGACCGTCGGCTTGCGGAGCGCCCCGTTCAGGGTCAGCGCCGCGCGCAGGTCGCGCCCGGCGAAATTGGGTGCCAGCACTTGCGGCTTCAGCAGCCCGAAATCGAGCTTCATGCCCTCGAACCGGTCGCGGCCGAGGTCGGCCACGCCATTGGCGACCAGCGTGAACGCATCGCTCGAGACGCGGCCATTGAGGTCGGCGCGGCGATTGGCCCAGGTCGATTGCACCGCGACGTTGGTGATCGGCCCCAGTAGCGCCGCGGTCGGCCCCTCGACCAGTCGCGCGACCCGGGTTGGCCCGCGCACCCCGAAGGTGCCGTTGCGCGCAGTCAGCATCAGCCGAGCGAATGGCTGATTGTCGAGGTCGGCAAGCAGCCGGCCATCCCATTGCTTCCAGTCGCCGCGGCCCTGGATCCGCGCGCGGACCGGCGCCGTCAGCCCGGCCATCTTGGCCAGCACCCCGCCCGCCGGGGCACTGACGAAGGCGTCGAGCGTCAGCTTGTTGTCGTCGGGCACGGCATCGAGATTGAGCGCCAGGCGGTCGCCGCCTGCGCGGCCCTCGCCGCCGATCACCGCCGCCTGCAGCGCAACCTGCGCCCGGCGATTGGCAATGCGCGCGCGGCCGTCGATCGACCCGACCCGTTGCTCGCCGGTCACCGATGGGCCGATCACCAGCCGGTCGACCTTCAGCCGCCCGATGTCGATGTCGAGGTCGGGCAGCAGTGGCCCGTCGCTCGGCGGAGTCGCCTTGAACTGCGGCAACCGCGCCAATGTCGCGGTCGGCGCGACCAGGCTGCGGATGTCGACATGATTGTTGAGATAATCGAACGGCCGCCAGTCGAGCATGACCAGCGGCGCGGAGAAGAACACCCCGCGCGGGTCGCTCAGTGTGAAGCCGCGAATGGTCATTGCCCCGGTCAGCGACCCGTCGATCCGCCCGACCCCGACCTTCATCCCGTTGGCGAATTCGAGCGCTTCGATCCGGTCGGCGGCGAAGCGGCGGCCGGGGTCGGTGTTGATGAAGGTGAACAGCGCCAGCACCAGCAGCGCCAGCCCGACCACCAGCCCCAGCAGCACCTTGGCGATCGTCAGCGGCCAGTTGCGGTGCCGGCGGACCACGATGGTCTCGTGGCTGCCCTCGGGCAGGCCGTCGGCGGTGGCGGCGGTCTCGCTCATCAGAAGGCTTGGCCGATCGAGATGTAGACGTTGAACCGGCTCTCGCCCTCGCGGCGGCCGAGCGGCGTCGCGACGTCGACCCGCAGCGGCCCGAAGCTGGTGTAATAGCGCGCGCCGATCCCCACTCCGGTCCTCAGATCCCTGAAGCTCGGCACCCTTTCCTCATAGACCTGGCCCATGTCGACGAACCCGACCACGCCGAAGTCGCCGAAGCGATAACGCACCTCGCCCGCCGCCTCGACCAGGCTCAGCCCGCCAAGCGGCCGACCTTCCGGATCCTTGGGCCCAAGCTGCTGATAGGCGAACCCGCGCACCGAACCGCCGCCGCCGCCATAGAACCGGCGCGACGGCGCCAGCTCGAAGCGATCAATCCCCAGCGTGGTCCCGGCCCGGGCGCGGGCCGCGACGACGATGCTGTCGCCGATCGAATAATAAGCGCTGCCGTCCAGCTGGCTCCGCACATACGGGCGGAAGCCATCGCTCAGCGCGCCTTCGGGCTGGACCAGGATCTGCGCCCGGAACCCTTTGGTCGGGTCGAGCAGGCTGTCGGTCTTGTCGAACCCGACCTGTCCGGTCAGCGCCCCGATCAGGAACTTGCGATCGTCCCGGCGACCGAGCGCGAAATTATAATCCTTTTCGATCGTGCCGAGGATTTCGGCGCCGATCCCCCAGGTGAAGGTCTTCCGCCAGATCGGCGTGCTGTCGTAGCTCAGCCGCCCGAAGATCCGCCCGGTCAGCGCCTCGAACGCGTCATAGTCGCTGCGCAGCGCCTCGATCCCGGCCTGCAGCGTACGGTCGCGTTTGCCGGCGTTGGAGCGGCGGAAGATCGCGCTGGCGCCCAGCTCCTGCGTGCCCGCGACCGCGGAGGCGACCAGCGCGCCTTCGGGCGGGAACAGGTTGCGGTGGGTCCAACTGCCCTCGACCCGGAACCCCTGGCCGGTGCCATATCCGGCACTCGCCGCCAGGGTCCGCGGCGGGCCGGCGTCCTGGGTCACCAGCATGGTCACCGTTTCGGTCCCGTCGGGATTGACCTGCCCGCTGCGCTCGGGCTCGACCGCCACCGTGGTGAACAGCCCGGTCGCGACCAGCGCCTGGCGCAGGTCGTCGACGTCGCGGCTGTCGTACAATTCGCCCGCCTTAAACCGCGACAGCGTCTTCACGTGGCTCGCCCCGAAGGCGAGGTCGCCGGTGGTGCGGAACCCACCGAACCGCGCCCGCGGGCCAAGCGTGATCGGCAGGGTGTAGTCGCCAAGATGTGTGTCGGGATCGAGCAGCACGTCGCGCTGGCCGACCGTTGCGAACGGATAGCCCTCCTGCGGCAGGACGATGGCGATATTGGCTTCGGCACCCTGGATGCGCTGGGCGACGATCGGCTCCCCGACCTTGAGCGCAAGATTGCTGGTGATGAGGTCCGGCGGCGTCGGCGCGTCGGCCTGCACCGCGATGGTGCCGATGGCGTAGCGGGTCCCCGGAGCGACCTGCAGGACGGCGTTGACCGGCTGGCCGTCCTCGGCCGGCGAGCGGTCGATCCGGGTCTGCACCGCCGCATCGTACCAGCCCTCGGCCTGGAGGATGCGCTGGATCAGCTTGCTGTCCTCGGTCAGCCGGGCCGACAGCATCGCCTCGTTGGCCGCCTTGCCGTCGCCATCGTCGAGCGCCGACAGCGCTTCGAATTCGTCGAGCAGCGCGGCCTCGGTCGCGGCATCGGCTTCGGCCAGCCCCTCGATCCGGGTCGCGTAGCGTAGCTCGGCCACCGCTTCCGCCGGCTCGGGCTGGGCAAGTTCGACTTCACGCACGTCGAATTGATTGAGCGGCGGCAGCGGCTGGGTCAGCTCGGGATCGGCGGTCGGCGCGACGCCGATGCCGGCCGCTTCCTGCGCCCTCAGCCGCGCTTCGAACTCGGCTACGGTCTCGAGCGGGGTGGCAAGCGCGGGATCGTCGGCACCGATCGGGGGCACCTCGCGGGTCAATTCTTCCTGGCAGATGATCGGGTCGACCTGGGGCAGGTCACTTCCTCCAGGCGGCGGCGGTGCGACGGTCGGCCCCTCGGGCGGGCAGACCGGACGCTGGGGCTCGGGCGCGGCGACCTGCGCGCCGGCCGGAGAAGCAGCGAAGATCAGAGTGGCGCACCCGGCCAGCAAGGTCCTGCGGAAGGAAATCGGCACCGAAAGTCGCAAATTCAAACTCTTCTCAACAGCCCCCTTGCCCGCCAATGCCCGAGCCGCCCGATTGTGTCACTCCCGGCGGGTCGCGGAACCGAATGGCGGCAGGTGTCGCCCAGCGGCAACAATCAGCGGCTCAGGCGAAGCCCCAGCCACAGGCTGCGCGGGGTCGCCCGCTCAGTAATCCCGTCCCCCGTCCGCCCTGCGATGACCCGCGCATCGAACAGATTCTCGGCCCGCGCGGTCAGCGCGATCCGCCGCGACAAAGGCCACGACGCGGCCGCGTCGATGGTGGTAGCAGCCGGCAACGACAGGCGGTTTAGGTCGTCTTCATAAGCCCGCCCTGAATGGCGCAGCTGAAGAGCCGCCGACCGCCCCTCGCGTTCCCAGCCGACGCTAGCACCCGCCCCGAACGACGACGTTTGCGCCGGACGAAGGCCGTCGAGCGGCGCGGCCGCTCCCATCGCCCTCACCCGCGCATCCGCCAGCGACAGCGAGCCGCCGAGCGTCCATTCGCCTAGGCGCCACGACCCTGACGCCTCCAGCCCAGCCACATCGATTCGGTCGAGGTTGCGGCGCTGGCGATAGCTCCCGCCCACCGCGACGAAGCCGACGCCCGGAAAGCTGCCCGGACCGGTCCCCAAGGTGACGTTGGCGATCGGGTCAAGCAGGCGATTGGCAAAGGCGGTGAGGGATAGCGATGCCCCGCCTCCTCGCCAGTCGGCCCCGACCTCCGCGCCGCGCAGCCGCTCGGGCGCCAGCGCCGGGTTGGCGGCGACCGCGTCGGTCCCGGCGCGGAACGGGCGAAACAGCTCGTTGAGCGTCGGCAGCCGCCAGCCGAGGTAAGCCGCCGAACGCAGCGCAACCCGGTTCGACAGCGCTGCCCCTGCCGCAATCCGCCCGGTCGGCCGCCAGCCCGAGCGGTCGGGAAAGCGCTCGCTCGTCAGCGCTCCTGTCGAAATCAATCGATCGCGCAGCGCGCCCTTGGTGATCGTCCAGCGATCCACCCGCGCGGTGCCGCTCAGCGTGAAGCGCCCTTCCTCCCGCGTCAGCTCGGCGAACAGCCCGGCATGCGCGCTCTGCCCGCCCGAACTCCGGTCACGGGTCGGCTGCCCGGCAACGTAAGCTCCGAATTCGTCCGACCGTCCCTTCATCCTCCGCCCGTCGGTCCCAATGCGCAGTTCGGTCCGCGCACCCACCGGCGGCCGGACTTCCGCGCTCCAGCCGATCGCGCGGCCGGGCACGTCGTATTGCAGGGCAGTGCGAGTGGTGGTGGTGCGCGCCCGGTCGGTGCTCGCGAAGCTGCTCTCGAACTCGCGGCGCTGGCCATAGACCAGCGCCGACCAGCCCCAGCTACCCCGCCCGACTAGCCGCAACGAAGCGTCCAGGCCCCGCGTGCGGTTGTCGGTAAACGCCAGGCCGCGCTCGCGCCGGTCGTCGAAGCCGCCCACCGCCGCCTCAAGCGCAACGCCGGCCGCGATGTCGCCCGCCCAGCGCATCCGTCCGCCGCCAAAGGCATAAGGCGACGCCCGATCGGCCAGCCCGCGCACACTCGCCTCGACCGGGACGAAACCGTCGCCCAGCCCGCCATAGCCCGACAGCATCAGGCTTCCCGAACCCAGCGCCATCCCGGCCCGCGCACTGCCGTACAACGCCGAGCGACTGCCGAGCTCGACACGTCCCGCGATTTCCGCGCCGACCACGCTCGTCATGTGGATGGTTCCGGCGAGCGCGCCTGGTCCATCGGCAACACTCCCGCCCCCGCGAACGATGCGGACCTCGGCCAGCGCCGCAGGGTCGTACGCCGGCCAGTTGATCCACCCGCCGAACGGGTCCGACTGCGGCACGCCGTCGAGCACCAGCAGCGCCCTGCTCGCGGCATTCCCGCCCAGCGCGCGAAGGGTCACGCCCTGGCTGGTCGGCTGCCCGCTGCGTGCATCCGACCGGCGGAACAGGATCACTCCCGCCGCCTCGCGGAGAACCTGCTCCACACCTAGGCCGCCGGCATCCTCCAGCCGGTCGCGATCGATCCGGCTGACCCCCAGCAGGCGTTCCGCCACCGGATCGGGCAAGGCCCGCGCGGTGATTACGATTTCGGCTGGGAGAGCAACTATCAGCATCGCTGCGCCGTAGCGGAGGAAATGCCGGAAGCAACTCGACGATGGCTGGACCGCAAGCTGGATTGACGATAGCCTCCGTCCAAGCACGTTGACACTTGGAGCCTCATGGCCGCCTTCCCCTTCTCTGCGATCGTCGGCCAGAACGAGATGAAGCGCGCGCTTCTGATCGCCGCGGTGGAGCCGCGGATCGGCGGGGTGATGGTGTTTGGGGATCGCGGTACCGGCAAGTCGACCGCCGCCCGCGCGCTGGCCGCGCTGCTCCCCCCGATGAAGGTGGTCGCGGGCTGCCGCTTCAATTGCGATCCCGCAGGCATCAAATGCAGTCATGGCGGCAACGGCAAGATCGACGAGGTGTCGGTTCCGTTCGTCGACCTACCCCTCGGCGCGACCGAAGACCGGGTGACCGGCTCGCTCGACATCGAACGCGCGTTGGTCGCGGGGGAAAAAGCGTTCGAGCCGGGCCTGCTCGCCCGCGCCAATCGCGGCTTCCTTTACATCGACGAGATCAACCTGCTCGAGGATCACCTCGTCGACCTGCTGCTCGATGCCGCCGCCAGCGGCGAGAATGTGGTCGAGCGCGAAAGCCTCAGTGTCCGCCACGACGCGCGCTTCGTGCTGATCGGCAGCGGCAATCCCGAAGAAGGCGAACTGCGCCCGCAATTGCTCGACCGTTTCGGCCTGTCGGTCGAGGTGCGCACTCCGCAGGACGTCCAGCAGCGGATCGAAATCATGCGTCGCTGCGACGCCGCCGAGCGCGATGCCAAGGCCTTCAGCGCCAAGTGGAAACGCAAGGACCGGCAGGTCCTGCACCAGATCGCCGCGGGCCGCACCCTGCTCGCCCAGTTGAGCGTGCCCGAAGCCACCCTCGCCGATGCGGCAATGCTGTGCATGGCTGTCGGCGCCGACGGCCTGCGGGGCGAGCTGACCCTGATCCGTGCCGCCCGTGCCCTCGCCGCGCTGGAGGGCGAGACAGCGGTCGGACGAAGCCACCTGCGCGCCGTCGCTCCCATGGCGCTGCGCCATCGCCTGCGCCGCGGGGTGCTGGACGAAACCGGCCCGACCGTGCGGATCGAGCGCGCGATGGCCGAGCTGTGGGACTAGGCGGCGACGCCCGCATCGCCGCCCGGCTGGTCGCGGCGCACCCACAGCTGTTCGGCGGCCTGTGGATCAAGGATGAGGGCGGGGCGGAACACTCACTGGCCGCGCTGACCGCGCCGACGCCGCTCCGCAAGCTTCCAGCGACAGTCGATCCCGAGCGCCTCGACGGCGGCCTCGATGTCGCCGCCACCCTTGCCGCCTCCCGCCCGGTGCGGCGCGCGGGCCTGCTCGAGGAAGCGCGCGGTGGCCTGCTGCTGGTCCCCGGCGCCGAGCGATTGAGCGGCGCCATCGCCGGCCGGATCGCCGCGGCGATGGACGACGGGGGTCCGGACCTGCTGCTGCTCGACCGGGGTGAACCCGACGAAGCAGCAATCGCGCCGTGCCTGCTGGAACGAGTCGCCTTCCACCTGCTCGGCGGTAGTGAACACGACGACTCACCTCCCGGCACCGCCCTGTCCGAAGACGAGGCCCGCACCGCCGTTGCCGAAGCCGCCGCCATGCTCGGCGTCGCCGGGGCTCGCGCCGACCTGTTCGCGCTCCACGCTGTCCGCGCCCATGCGGCACTGCGAGGAAGCGCAATCGACTCAGCCGCCCTCGCCTTCGCCCTGCGCACCGTGCTGGCACCCCGCGCCACTCGCCTTCCGGCGGCCGAGCCCCAACCCGAGCAGGCGCCCGACCAGCCGCCGCCACCTTCTGACGGCCAGCGCAAGCTCGAGGATGTCGTGCTCGACGCCGTCCGCACCGCACTGCCGAGCCAGTTGCTCGCCTCGCTGCTGGCGGCGGGAGACACGGGCAAGAAACAGACCGGCGCAGGCAAGGCCGGGCGCCGCCTGTCGCCCTTGCATGGGCGGTTGATCGGCGCCCGCGCCGGCAAGCCCGGCAATGGCGCGCGGCTGGCGATCCTAGACACGCTGCGTGCAGCCGCTCCGTGGCAACGGCTGCGCGGACGCGTCGACCGGATCAAGATCGCCAGGGACGACCTGCGCATTCGCCGCCACGAGGCCAAGTCCACCGCGCTGACGGTGTTCGCGGTCGATGCCTCGGGCTCGGCCGCGGCCCAGCGCCTGGCCGAGGCCAAGGGAGCGGTCGAAAGCCTTCTCCAGCAAAGCTATGTCCGCCGCGCCGAAGTCGCGCTGGTCGCGATCCGCGGCGACGGCGCGACCCTGCTGCTTCCTCCCACCCGCTCGCTGACCCGCGCTCGACGCCTGCTGGCCGAGCTTCCGGGCGGCGGCGGCACCCCGCTTGCCGCGGGGATCGATGCGGCGCGCGAACTCGCGCTGTCCGCGGTCGCTCGCGGACGAGTGCCGGCGCTGGTGGTGCTGACCGACGGACGGGCCAATGTCGCGCTCGACGGCCGGCAGGACCGCAGCGCCGCCCTCGCCGATGCCGCCGCCGCCGCCCGCCGCGTCGCCGGCAGCTCGCTCCGCGCCCTGGTAATCGACATCGGCCCCCGCGCCCGGCCCGAGGCCTCGGCTCTCGCGAAGGACATGACGGCCCGCTACCTCCACCTGCCGCTGGGCCAAGCCTCCGCCGTAGCAGCGGCGGTCACCGGCGCCGCGGCCTAAGCCTTGCTCGACTTCGCGACTCAAGGCCGGGACTGGCCGCTCCGCGAGCATAGCCGGTTCGTCGAGGTGGCGGGGCTGCGCTGGCATGTGCAACTGCTCGGCCAGGGCCCGCCGCTGCTACTGCTCCATGGCACCGGCGCGAGCAGCCACAGCTGGCGCGACGTCGCCCCGCTACTCGCCGACCGCTTCCAGCTCGTCATCCCCGACCTACCCGGCCACGGTTTCACCCGCGGCGCGCTCGGTAGTGGCCCGACGCTCGACGGCATGGCCGACGCGGTCGCCCAACTTCTCGCCACACTCGGGATCGAGAAGCCGCAAGTCGCTGCACACAGCGCCGGCGCGGCGATTGCCTGCCGCATGGCCATCGCCGGCACGATCGCCGGCCCGATCACCGCTTTCTGCCCGGCCCTGCTGCCGATGGGTGGAAGCGCGGCGCCCCTGTTCGGCAGCTTTGCGAAAATGCTCTTCCTCAACCCGCTGGCGATCTCGATCTTCTCCTCGGTCGCGCGTACCCCCGGTCAGGTCGAGCGCTTCCTCGAGCGGGCAACAGGTTCGCGGATCGATCCCATCGGAACGGCACTCTACCAGCGCCTCTTCGCCGATCCCGACCATCTGCGCGGGACGATCGCGATGATGGCCAACTGGCGGCTTGAGCCGCTCGAACGCGCGCTGCCGCACCTGCCCGTCCCTTTGGCCATCGTGCATGGCGCCGCCGATCGCTCCATTCGTCCCGCCGACGCCCGCCGCGCGGCGCGGCTGGCTAAGGCGGATTTCGAGCTGCTGCCGGGCCTTGGCCATCTCCTCCACGAGGAACGGCCCGAGCTGGCGGCGGCGCGGATCGTCGCGGGAGGACAGGCATGAACAATTACGGCTGGATCGAGATGGTGTTCGTCGCGGTCGTCGTGCTCGGCATCGGCGGCTGGCAACTCATATCGATCAACCGCGAAATCGCCCGCGACCGCGCCAAGAAGGCCGACGAAACGAAGGAGCCCTAGACCCGCCGCGGCATCTTGTAGGGCAGCATCCACTGCACGATCGGCGAGCGGAAGCGGTCGAGTGACAGGCTTTCGTGTACCGCCAGCACCTCGCGCCCGAACAGCCGGCTGGCCACCGCCGAGCGGGCATAGAACGGGCTGTCTTCCCACGTCCCGACCACCCGCGCATGGCCGCGATCGGCACGCGTCCGCCGCCCCATCAGCCAGCGCGTCGCGGGCAAGGGCGCGCCCATCGGCAACGACTCCTCCTGCCCATGCCCCTGGGCATCGAAGCGCAACGCCGAGGCGAAGCTAGACCCGTCGCGCCAGACGCCCTCGTACAGCACCGCCGCCTCCTCGCCGAGGTGCGCGCGCGACCATTGCCAGTCGGCGAACCCTTCCTCCAGCGCCTCGCTACCCTGATTGCCGTCGAGATAGCCGGTCCCGCTCCAGCTGATTCCCGGCCGCTCCATCTCGACCCGGATCCGCGCCCGCGGCGCGAACGCCCGCCAATAGTGGCGCCCAGCGGGGTCGAGGGCGAAGCGCTGGCCGCTCCACATCTCGGGCTCGATCACCACCTTGCCCCTGACCGGCGGATGGAACGGCACGCCGAGCCATATCGCCTGCTCCTCGATGTCGATCTCCAGCCGATCGCCCTGCCAGTGCAGCAGGCTGTCCCCCACCGCGAGATGGGCGGGCCCGCGCGACACGCTGTCGCGCCCGCGCTCGGTCATCGTCCACCGCGCACCCCTCGGCCCATAAAGCGCGACGTTGATGCAGGCATGGTCCAGCGGATCGCCCCGCCCGCTCCCCTTGTAATAAGGCGAGAAGACCGAGCCCAGGAAGGCGATGACGGTCAGCCCGAAGGCACCGCAGTCGGAGATGGCATCGACATACCACCAGGCATAGCCGCCGGCCGGAACCGCCGCGTGGAAGCCCAGTCCCTCATCACGGTCTGCGCGGCCAGGCGCCCGGACAAGGCTGCCATCGGCACGCCCGCCCCCGGGTGGGTGCTCCCGCCCGCGCAATAAAGCCCAGGGATCCGTGTCCGGGCGCTCTGCCGGAGGAAGGAGGCCGCCCACCCGTGCGAGGCCCGTCCATAAAGGGCTCCACCCGTCGCCGGGAAGCGGCGCGCGAAGTCCGCCGGGGTGGTGACCAGCGGTTCCGCCGCCGGCTCCAGCGTCAAGCCGCAACGACGCAGCCGTTCCAGCATCGCGGTTCCACATGCGGCGATCTCCTCGGGTCCATAAGGGTGGGTGTCGCCGTTAGCCGGCGCATTGACGATGATCTGCACGCGCTCGCCGCCGTCCGGTGGCTGGCCGGGGCGGTCGAGCGCGCACAGGTAGGCGGTCGGGCTGGCCGCCAGCCGGCCCCCCTTCAGCGCGGCAAATTCGGCCTGGTAATCGGGCGAGAAGAAGACGTTGTGCCGGTCGAGCGGAAAGCCGTCGCTCCGCGCCTTAATCAGCCAGGTCACCGCCGACAGCGAGCGGCGCGAGGCCGGCACCGGCCGCACCGCCCGCCGCGCGTCCTGCCCCAGCGCGCCCGAGCCCAGCGCCGCGGGATCGGCATTGGCAATCACGCTCGCCGCGCGAATCACCTCGCCGCTCGCCAGCCGCACCCCCGCCGCACGCCCGCGCTCGACCAGCACTTCGCTAACCGCCTCACCGAACCGCAGCCGCGCGCCCTGCTCGCGGGCAAGCTGCGCCAAGGCCCCGGCCAGCGCGCTCAATCCGCCCTCGATCAGCCACACGCCCTGCGCCTCGACATGTGCGATCAGCATCAGGGTGGCGGGCGCCTCGAACGGCGAGGAGCCGCAATAGGTGCTGTAGCGCGCGAACAACTGCCGCAGCCGGGGGTCGCGAAAATGGCCGCCAAGCGCGCTCCACAGGCTTTCGTAGGGCCTGATCGCCCGCAACGCGCCGAGCCGCCACAGCCCGATCCGCCACATCAACATCGGGGGATAGACCCGGCTGTTGCGCATGAAGGAGGAGTCGAGGATGCCGTGGATCCGCTTCGCCTCGGCGGCAAAGGCACGGTAGCCGCGCGCCGCGTCCGCCCCGGCGAAGTCCCCGATCGCTTGCTCGCTGCGTTTCGGATCGGCGAACAGGTCGAGCCGCTCGCCTTCGCTCCAGGCATGACGGGCCAGCGAGTCGGCACGGCGGATGGCGCAGCGCTGGTCTAGATCGGCCCCGACTTCGGCGAACAACGCCTCGAACACGTCCTTGCAGGTGAACACCGTCGGCCCGGCGTCGATCACCACCCCGCCGACCTCCTGCCGGCGCACCTTGCCGCCGGGATGAGCGTCCTTCTCGACCAGGGTGACCGATACACCGCGCGCGGCAAGAAGGACCGCGCTGGCAAGGCCGCCGATACCGGCGCCGATCACCACCACTTGCTCCGCGCCGTGCATCACCGCCTCCATTGACGGTAGCCTAACACGTGTCCATTCTCGTGGACAGCAATAAGGAACAAGCGTGCTTGACAGACAGCGCCCCCTGCCCGCCGCGCGGCCGAGGCACCCCGGCCTGGCGCTGGCCGAGTGGCGCAACCGGCTGATCGCCAGCCCCCGCTTCCAGGCGCTCGCGCAGCGCCTGCTTCCCGGCCGCTGGATTGCCCGCGCCCACGCCCGCCGCCTGTTCGATCTCACCGCGGGCTTCGTCTACAGCCAGATCACCGCCGCGCTGGTCGAAAGCGGTTTGCTCCGGGCCCTCGCGGCCGCCCCGCTCAGCGAAGACGAGGCCGCCCATGCCGCGCGGCTGACCCCGGCCGCCACCCGCACCCTGTTGCTCGCCGCGGCCTCGCTCGGGATTACCCAGCGGGTGTCGGGCCACTGGATCCTCGGCGTGCGCGGCGCGGCACTACTCGCGACTCCAGGGCTTGAGGCGATGATCCGTCACCACCGCTTGCTCTATGCCGACCTCGCCGATCCGCTGGCGATGCTGAGGCGCAGCGGCCGCGGGGCGTTGGCCCGGCTATGGGACTATGCTCCGGGGTCTCAGCCCGCCGACGCCGCCACTTATTCCGAGCTGATGGCGGCGACCCAACCGATGGTTGCCGCCCAGGCGCTCGCGGCTTACCCCTTCGCCCAGCACCACCGCCTGCTCGACATCGGCGGCGGCTCGGGCGCCTTTCTGCGTGCGGCGGCCGAGCACGCTCCAAACCTCGAGCTCGGCCTGTTCGACCGTCCGGAAGTGCTCGCCGCCACTGCTGCTTCCCCCGGCATCACCCGCCACGGCGGCGACTTCCGCAGCGATCCCCTGCCGGGCGGTTACGACCTGCACACCCTCGTACGGGTGCTCCACGATCACGACGACGAAGCCGCGCTCGCCATTCTCAAGGCGAGTCGCGCGGCGCTCGCTCCCGGGGGACGCCTGCTGATCGTCGAGCCGATGGCTGCGCTCGGCTCAGCGCCCGAAGGCCACGCCTATTTCGGCATGTATCTCGCCGCCATGCAGTCGGGCCGTCCGCGCGAGCCCGGTGAGATCACCACAATGCTGCAAGCCGCTGGATTCGCGCGCGTTCAACGCAAGGCGACCCCGCTCCCCCTCGTCGCAAGCTGCCTTGTCGCGTTCACTTGACGTCCATCTTGCTTGACAGTCTTTTGTGTCAAGCGCAGAAGACACATGGAGGAAGTTGGTTTTGTGGGATTAGCCACAAGTCCGATCGTTCCTCCGCAAGGAACGGTCGTTGGACGCACTTGCCGTCATCATCGAAGCACCAGAGCAGCTCACGCTTCGCGAGCTGACTCTGGAGCCGATGAGCGCGGGCGACGTGCTGGTCGACATCGCCTGGAGCGGCATCAGCAGCGGCACCGAAAAGCTCCTCTGGTCGGGCGCCATGCCGCCCTTTCCGGGCATGGGCTACCCATTGGTCCCCGGCTACGAGTCGGTTGGCCGGATCGTCGATTCCGGGAGCGACGCCCGCGAGCGGATCGGCGAATGGGTGTTTGTCCCCGGCGCTCGCTGTTTCCGTGACGCACACGGCCTGTTCGGCGGCACTGCCCGCCGCCTGATCGTCCCCGCCGCCCGGGCCCTTCCCGTTCCCGAGTCGCTCGGCCAGGACGGCATCCTCCTCGCTCTTGCCGCCACCGCCGCCCACCTGCTGGAAGGTGGCCCGGCGCCCGAATTGATCGTCGGCCACGGCGTCCTCGGTCGTCTGATCGCCCGGCTGGTTGTCGCGTGCGGTGCACCCGCGCCGACCGTGTGGGAATCCGATCCGCTCCGCAGCGGCGGCGTCCAGGGCTACCTCGTCACTACTGCCGAGGCGGACTCCCGCCGCGATTATCGGGTTATCGCCGATGTCACCGGCGACTCCGGCCTGCTCGACACACTTATCGGCCGCCTCGCCCCGCAGGGTGAGCTGATCCTCGGTGGCTTCTACCCGGCCCCGATCAACTTCGCCTTCGCGCCCGCCTTCATGCGCGAAGCCAGGCTTCGCATCGCCGCCGAATGGCAACCCGACGACCTCGCCGCCGTGCGCACCCTGGTCGAAACCGGTCGGCTCTCGCTCGCCGGGCTGATCAGCGACGTTCGCCCGGCCGAAGAAGCCGGCGACGCCTACCCCTACGCCTTCAACGACAGGCGCTGCCTGAAGATGGTGCTCGACTGGAGAGGATGGCCTTGATGCTCGACCACCACGAAGCACTGCGCGAAGAGGCGATGCACGAGCCGGATCCGGTCCACACCGCCGAACCGACCTCCAAGACCCAGATCATCGCCATTTACGGCAAAGGCGGCTCGGGCAAGAGCTTCGCGCTGGCCAACCTCAGCTACATGATGGCCCAGCAGGGCAAGCGCGTGCTGCTGATCGGCTGCGATCCCAAGTCCGACACGACCAGCCTGCTGTTCGGCGGCAAGTCGACCCCGACCATCATCGAAACCAGCTCGGCCAAGAAATTGGCGGGCGAGGAAGTCGGGATCGAGGACGTCTGCTTCCAGCGCGACGGCGTGTTCGCGATGGAACTCGGCGGCCCCGAAGTCGGCCGCGGCTGCGGCGGACGCGGCATCATCCATGGCTTCGAGACGCTCGAGAAATTGGGCTTCCACGAATGGGGCTTCGACTACGTCCTGCTCGATTTCCTCGGCGACGTGGTGTGCGGCGGCTTCGGCCTGCCGATCGCCCGCGACATGTGCCAGAAGGTCATCGTCGTCGCCTCGAACGACCTTCAGTCGCTCTACGTCGCCAACAACGTCTGCAAGGCGGTGGAATATTTCCGCAAGCTTGGCGGCAATGTCGGCGTCGCGGGAATGATCCTCAACAAGGATGACGGGACGGGCGAGGCCAATGCCTTTGCCGAAGCGGTCGGGATCCCGGTCCTCACCGCCATCCCCGCCAACGAGGATATCCGCAAGAAGAGCGCCAACTACCAGATCATCGGCATGCCCGGCGGTCAGTGGGGCAGCCTGTTCGAGGAGCTGGCGGAGAACGTCGCCACCGCGCCGCCGCTGCGCCCGACCCCGCTCGACCAGGACGGCCTGCTCGGTCTGTTCAGCGCCGACATCACCGGCGCCGATTATTCGCTCAAGCCGGCCACCCAGGCCGACATGCGCGGCGGTGCGGGCTTCGCGCCCAAGCCCAGCCTCGAGGTCATTTATGACACGATTTGAGGCCCGCGCCTGATGGACTATGCCGCGCCCTCCTCGCGTGAGCTCGACCGGATTGAGGTCGAGGGCGACGCTGGCGGCTGCCATGCCGGCGCCGAGCGTCTCCGCGCGGAAGCCGCGGCCGCCGGCAAGGCCGAACTGCTCGAAGGCTTCGCGCGCGATTATCCTAAGGGCCCGCACGACCAGCCGCAAAGCATGTGCCCGGCCTTCGGCTCGCTGCGCGTCGGCCTCAGGATGCGGCGCACTGCGACCATACTCTCGGGCTCGGCCTGCTGCGTCTATGGCCTCACCTTCACCTCGCATTTCTATGGCGCCAAGCGCAGCGTCGGCTACGTCCCCTTCAGCTCCGAAACCCTGGTCACCGGCAAGCTGTTCGAAGACATCCGTGACGCGGTGCACGAGCTGGCCGATCCGGCGCTCTACGACACCATCATCGTCACCAACCTGTGCGTGCCGACCGCCTCGGGCGTGCCGCTGCAGCTCTTGCCGAACGAAATAAACGGTGTCCGCGTGATCGGCATCGACGTCCCCGGCTTCGGCGTGCCCACCCATGCCGAAGCCAAGGACGTGCTCGCCGGCGCGATGCTCGCCTTCGCCCGCGCCGAAGCAGCCGCCGGCCCGGTCGCTGCACCGCGTGAGCGTTCGGACAAGCCGACGATCACTCTGCTGGGTGAGATGTTCCCGGCCGACCCCGTCGTCATCGGCCAACTGCTCGCCCCGCTCGGCCTCGCCGCCGGCCCGGTCGTCCCGACCCGCGAATGGCGTGAGCTGTACGGTGCGCTCGATTGCGCCGCGGTCGCCGCCATCCACCCCTTCTACACCGCCAGCGTTCGCGAATTCGCCGCCGCCGGCCGTAGCATCATCGGCTCGGCACCGGTCGGGGTCGACGGCACCGCCGCCTGGCTCGACGCGATCGGCGCCGCCTGCGGGATTGCTGCCGACACCGTCGCCGCTGCCAAGAACGCCATCCTTCCCGGCATCCGCGCCGCCCTCGCCGCCATGCCGATCAAGGGCCGAGTCACCGTGTCAGGCTACGAAGGCTCCGAACTGCTCGTCGCCCGCTTGCTGATCGAAAGCGGCGCCGACGTGCCGTACGTCGGCACCGCCTGCCCGCGCACGCCCTGGTCCGATCCCGACCGCGAATGGCTCGTAACACGCGGCGTCCGCATCAACTATCGCGCCAGCCTCGAACAGGACATCGCGGCGGTCGAGGAATATCGCCCCGACCTAGCGATCGGCACCACACCCGTGGTCCAATACGCCAAGAGCCGCGGCATGCCTGCGCTCTACTTCACCAACCTGATCTCCGCCCGGCCGCTGATGGGCGCGGCCGGCGCTGGAAGTCTCGCCACGGTGATCAACGCTGCCATCGCCGGCAAGGATCGCATGGCTTCGATGAAAGCTTTCTTCGAAGGCGTCGGCGAAGGCCACACCGCCGGCATCCACCTCGACGTCCCTGCCGAACGCTCCGACTTCAAGGCCCGCTACGCCGCCCGCCGCATCGCCGCCGCCAAGGCGGCCGAGGCGATCGGCTCATGACCCTGATCCTCGATCACGACCGCGCCGGCGGGTACTGGGGCGCGGTCTACGCCTTCACCGCGGTCAAAGGCCTGCAGGTGGTGATCGACGGCCCCGTCGGCTGCGAGAATCTGCCGGTCACGAGCGTCCTCCACTACACCGACGCGCTGCCGCCCCACGAACTGCCGATTGTGGTCACCGGCCTTTCCGAACAGGAACTCGGCCGCGACGGCACCGAGGGCGCGATGAAGCGGGCCTGGGCGACCCTCGATCCTGACCTGCCAAGCGTGGTCGTCACCGGCTCGATCGCCGAGATGATCGGCGGCGGCGTGACGCCCGAGGGTACCACCATCCAGCGTTTCCTTCCCCGCACCATCGACGAGGACCAGTGGCAATCCGCCGACCGCGCGCTTCTCTGGCTGTGGACCCAGTTCGGCCCCAAGAAAGTGCCTGGCCCTAGGAAGTTGAAGGAGGGCGAGCGGCCCAAGGTCAACATCATCGGCCCGCAATACGGCGCCTTCAACATGCCCTCGGATCTCGCCGAGATCCGCCGCCTAGTCGAAGGCATCGGCGCCGAGGTCAACATGACCTTCCCGCTCGGCACCCACCTCGCCGACATCCGCAAGCTCGCCGATGCCAGCGTCAACGTCTGTATGTACCGCGAATGGGGCCGCAAGCTGTGCGAGGAGCTCGACCGCCCCTACCTCCAGGCGCCGATCGGCATCACCTCGACCACCCTGTTCCTGCGCCAGCTGGGCGAGCTCACCGGGCTCGATCCCGAGCCGTTCATCGAGCGCGAAAAGCACACCACCATCAAGCCTTTGTGGGACCTGTGGCGCTCGGTCACCCAGGACTTCTTCGGCACCGCCAGCTTCGGGATCCACGCCACCGACACCTATGCCCGCGGCGTCCGCGCCTTTCTCGAGGGCGATATGGGCCTGCCCTGCAGCTTCGCCTTTGCCCGCCGTGCCGGGGTCAAGCCCGACAACCAGACGGTCATCGCCGCCTGCGCCAACCAGCCCCCGCTAATCGTCTTCGGCAGCTTCAACGAGCGCATGTACCTGGCCGAAAGCGGAGCGCGGGCGACCTTCATCCCGGCCAGCTTCCCGCTGCCGATCATCCGCCGCCACACCGGCACGCCCTTCATGGGCTATGCCGGCGCCACCTACCTGCTGCAGGAAGTGTGCAACGCGCTGTTCGACGCGCTTTTCCACATCCTCCCGGGCGCCGCGCAGATGGACAAGGTCGAGGCGACCCCCACGCGCGGCCTGGCCGAGCTTGCCTGGGACGAACCCGCCCGCGCCAAGCTGCAGGCGATCGTCGATGCCCAGCCGGTGCTGGTCCGCATCTCCGCCGCCAAGAAATTGCGCGACGCCGCCGAACGCGCGGCACGATCCGCGGGCGAGCGCACGGTCACCGCCGACCGCCTCGCCGATACCCTGATGGAGCTGCCGGCATGATCCGCTCCCCCGCCTTCGCCTGGTCCCCCAGGCCCACCCCCTTCGTGGACGGCAACGCCCACGGAGAAAGCCGCCCGCTGGCGTTCGCGCCTCCTTCTTCGGAAACGGGCATAATGGAGAGCGACGCATGAGCGACACAAGAGAGCGCGATGATCGCTTCGGTCCGGGTACCTACCTGACCCCGGAGGAAGCGAAAGAATTCCACAAGATCTTCGTCACCAGCTTCTTGCTGTTCACGGCGATCGCCATTGTTGCCCACTTCCTTGCCTGGATGTGGCGGCCGTGGCTTCCCGGCGAGGCTGGCTACGGTGCCTCCGCGATGATCGACACCGGCCAGCAGATGGCCAGCGTCGTCCTGACGATCTTCAGCTAAGGAGCCCTGGCCATGTGGAGAATCTGGCTGATTTTCGATCCCCGCCGTACCCTGGTGGCATTGTTCACCTTCCTGTTCGTACTGGCATTGCTGATCCATTTCATCCTGCTCAGCACCGACCGGTTCAACTGGCTTGACGGGCCGCGCGCGCAAAATGCCGGCGTGACCGCAAGTTCGCCGGCGGCCCTGCCCCCGGCGGCGGCAGCCCCGGTGGCCGCGGCTCCGGTCGCACCCGCCCAGTAAGTCCCCTTGCCGCTTCGAAGGGCTCCGGACGGCGGCGTGCCGTCTCCCCGGCTGCCCTTCGAAGCGGATCCACCGCCTTTCACCACCCAGCCCGGCCACGGGCGCGAACGGGAGCGCTGTCCCCATGATCCTCAGTTACGAGCGCAAATACCGGGTTCGCGGCGGCACCCTGCTGGGCGGCGACCTGTTCGATTTCTGGGTCGGCCCCTTCTACGTAGGTTTCTTCGGCGTGCTTGGCGCCTTCTTCACCTTGCTCGGCACCGGGCTGATCCTGTGGGGGGCCGCGATCGGCCCGACCTGGAACCCGTGGCTGATCTCGATCGCCCCACCCGACATCAGCTACGGCCTGGCGCTTGCGCCGCTGCGCGAAGGCGGATTGTGGCAGATCATCACTTTCTGCGCGATCGGATCGTTCAGCTGCTGGGCGCTGCGCGAGGTCGAAATCTGCCGCAAGCTAGGCATCAGCTACCACGTGCCGGTCGCCTTCAGCTTCGCTATCTTCGCCTATGTCAGCCTGGTGGTGATCCGCCCGATGCTGCTCGGCGCCTGGGGCTTCGGCTTCCCCTACGGCATCTTCAGCCACCTCGATTGGGTCAGCAACACCGGCTACCAATATCTGCACTTCCACTACAATCCGGCGCACATGCTGGCGGTGAGCTTCTTCTTCACCACCACCCTCGCGCTCGCGATGCACGGCGGCGCGGTACTGTCGGCGGTCAACGTCCCCAAGGGCGAACCGGTCAAGACCCCCGAATATGAAGACAGCTTCTTCCGCGACCTGATCGGCTATTCGATCGGCACGCTGGGCATCCACCGCCTGGGCCTCCTGCTGGCGCTTAACGCCGGCTTCTGGAGCGCGATCTGCATCATCATTTCCGGACCCTTCTGGACCCGCGGCTGGCCGGAATGGTGGACCTGGTGGCTCAACCTGCCGATCTGGTCGTGATGGAGGGGAATTGAGCCATGGGCGCCTACCAGAACATCTTCACCCAGGTGCAGCTCCGGTCAAAGCCGGAATATGGCGCACCGCTCCCCACCGGCAACGACCCGCGGGTCGGCAGCGGCCAGTATCATTATTGGATGGGCAAGCTCGGCGCCGCACAGGTCGGCCCCTTCTACCTCGGCAAGCTGGGGCTCGCCTCGCTGATCTGCGGCTTCCTCGCGTTCGAGATCATCGGCCTCAACATGTGGGCCAGCGTCAATTGGGACCCGGTGCAGTTCGCACGCCAATTGCCGTGGCTCGCACTTGAACCGCCGGGGCCGGAATGGGGCTTCTATCCCTTCGTTCCGCTGGCGCAGGGCGGCTGGTGGATCATGGCCGGCTTCTTCCTCACCTGCTCGGTGCTGCTGTGGTGGGCCCGGACCTACCGCCGCGCGCGAGAACTCGGCATGGGCACCCACGTCGCCTGGGCCTTTGCCAGCGCGATTTGGCTGTTCCTGGTGCTGGGCTTCATCCGCCCGGGACTGATGGGCAGCTGGGCCGAAGCGGTGCCGTTCGGGATCTTTCCGCACCTCGATTGGACCGCGGCTTTCTCGATCCGCTACGGCAACCTCTTCTACAACCCGTTCCACGCGCTCTCGATCGCGTTCCTCTACGGCTCGACCCTGCTGTTCGCGATGCACGGTGCGACCATCCTCGCCGTCAGCCGGTATGGCGGCGAGCGCGAGATCGAGCATATCACCGACCGCGGTACCGCGCTGGAGCGGGCCGCCCTGTTCTGGCGCTGGACGATGGGTTTCAACGCAACGATGGAATCGGTGCACCGCTGGGCCTGGTGGTTCGCCGTGCTGACCACGCTGACCGGCGGCATCGGCATCCTGCTGACCGGCACCGTCGTCGACAACTGGTATCTATGGGCGCAGGAACACCATTACGCGCCCTCCTATCCGACCACCAACACGGCCGATCCGGCCCTGCAGCCGCTGCCAGTGCCCTATGACCCGAGCGCAGCCGCCAGTCCGACGGTTCCGGCCGAGGCCGGCGGCCTTCCGGTCGGTGACGCGGCCGGTCCGCCCCCGCCGGTCGCCACGCAGCCCACCACGGTCCCGACGCCCGCCGCGCCGACGCCGCTGCCGGCCCGCTGAGGAGAGCCTTCCCATGACGACCCCTCGCACCCTCCTCACCGGTGTCCTTCCGCTGCTCGCGCTGTCGGGCTGTGAGCTCGGATCGAAGGCCAGCCAGCAGACCGGCTATCGCGGCACCGGCATGGACCAGATCACCGACGTCAGCAGCATCAAGGCGGCCGCCGCGATTCCCGCGCCGCCCTATCCGCTGTCGGCCGCGGCCTCGACCGGACCCCGGGTGCAGGGCCAGAACATCCAGGTTCTGAACAACCTTTCCGAAGAGGAATTTGGCCATCTGATGAGCTCGATCAGCCTGTGGGTCGCGGGCGACGCCGCCAACTGCCAATATTGCCACAATCCGGCGAACATGGCGGACGACAGCGTCTATACCAAGAAGGTCGCTCGGCAGATGCTGAAGATGACCATGTCGCTCAACTCGCAATGGTCCAACCACACCGGCCAGACCGGCGTCACCTGCTATACCTGCCACCGCGGGAAGCCGGTGCCCGAATATGTCTGGAGCCCCGAGAAGCCAGCCGACAAGATGACCATCCGCGGCCAGAAGCGCGGCCAGAACACCCCGGACGCCAACGTCGGCTATGCCTCGCTTCCGACCGGCGTGTTCGAGGAATATCTTGGCGGCAACGCGCAAAGCGTCCGGGTCGCCGCCAGTACCGCCTATCCCGGCACCCAGCCGCTGACCACGCGCGACGCCGAGAACAGTTATGCGATCATGATGCACGTGTCGAAGTCGCTCGGCGTCAACTGTACCTTCTGCCACAATTCGCAGAGCTTCCGCAGCTGGTCGCTGTCGAGCGCGCAGCGGGCGACCGCCTGGTACGGCATCCGAATGGTGCGCGACATCAACGGTTCGCACATCAGCCCGCTGGCCCGTGCCGGGGTCTTCCCGCCAAACCGTCTCGGGCCGACCGGGGCCCCGCTGCAGGTCAATTGCCTGACCTGCCACCAGGGCGTGAACAAGCCGCTGGGCGGCGTGTCGATGATCAAGGATTATCCGTACCTGCGCCCGGCCGGCTACAATTCGCAGCCCCGCACGGCGGCGGAACAGGGCGTGGTCCGCGCCTTGCAGCAGCCTGCTGCCATGACGGGTCAGATCAGTCCGCCAAACGCCCCCAACAAGGTCGACCAGCCGGCGCGCTGAGCAGACGTTTTACCGACTGGTCCCCTGCGAAAGCAGGTGCTCAGTGCCTTTTTGAACTGGTGAAGCTGCAGCGTTCCCGCTGTCGCGGTCGAACGCCAAAACTTGTGCAGTCGCCTGACGCAGTGAAATCATTGCGCGGCGCGCCTCAACGGCGCGTGGGTGGTACGTCGGTGACGCCCTGCGCATTCTCCTGCGCGCGCTTTTCGTCGAGCGCCTCGCCCTTGGGGCCTTCCATCGGATGGCGGTTCTGAGGCTTGCGCAGGAACCACAGGAACGCGACCAGGACGATCACGAATACCCCGATCAGGATGAACAGGTTGTTCGCTGGCAGATAGTCCGACGTGCTCATGGCGCTTCTCGCTCTGATGTCGCGGGTGTCCGGCAATCAACGTCCGGCCGTCCGCCGGGGTCCCTCCTCACCTAAAGCCGGTAAGGCTCGGCCGGGCTGTCCTACACGGCATCTGCGTGCCATATAGGTTCGGTTCGTCGGACCGACGGACTGCGACAACGGGGATTCAAAAGCAAAGGGCGAGGCTGCCGCCCGGCACCCCCGCCCTTTGTGAACTTCGCGACCATTGTGACCTTGGCGGTCAGGCGGCGACCGCCACCCGGCTCAGCGCGCAGCGCGACCAGATCTCGCTCAGCGCCTCGACCAGCCGGTCGACGTCCTCGGCGGTATGCACCGGCGAAGGCGTGATGCGCAGCCGCTCGGTCCCGCGCGGAACGGTGGGATAGTTGATCGGCTGGACGTAGATCCCATACTCCTCCAGCAGCCAGTCGCTGATCTGCTTGCAGTGCATCGGGTTGCCGACCATCACCGGGATGATGTGGCTGTCATTGTCCATCACCGGAATGCCGACCGCCTTCAGCCGCGCGCGGACCGTCGCTACCCGGTCCTGCTGGCCCTGCCGCTCAACGGCGCTTTCCTTGAGGTGGCGGATGCTCGCCGCCGCCCCGGCCGCCAGCGCCGGCGGAAGCGCGGTGGTGAAGATGAAACCGCTCGAGAAGCTGCGCACGAAGTCGCACAGGGCCGCCGACGCTGCGATATAGCCGCCCAGCACGCCGAACGCCTTGCCGAGCGTTCCCTCGATCACCGTGATCCGGTCCATCAGCCCTTCGCGCTCGGCGATGCCCCCGCCGCGCTGCCCGTACAGGCCGACCGCGTGGACCTCGTCGATATAGCTCATCGCGCCGTGCGCCTCGCACACGTCGAGGATCTCGGCGATCGGCGCGATGTCGCCGTCCATCGAATAGACGCTCTCGAACGCGACCAGCTTGGGCTGGTCCTTGGGCAGCGCCGCCAGCCGCCGGTCGAGGTCGCGCCAGTCGTTGTGCGCGAACACCTGCCGCTCGGCCCGGCTGTGACGGATCCCCTCGATCATCGAGGCGTGGTTGCCGGCGTCCGAGAGGATGACGAGGTTGGGGATCCTGGCGCCAAGCGTCCCGAGCGCTGCCCAGTTGGACACGTAGCCCGAGGTGAACAGCAGTGCCGATTCCTTCCCGTGAAGGTCGGCGAGCTCGCGCTCCAGGCAGACATGCTGGTGCGTGGTGCCGGCGATGTTGCGCGTGCCCCCGGCCCCCGCCCCGCAGCGGTCCAGCGTGTCGTGGATCGCGTCCAGCACCTTGGGATGCTGGCCCATGCCGAGATAATCGTTCGAGCACCAGACAGTGACCTCGTCAGGGCCGTCCACGCCATGGCGACGGGCCCTGGGGTAGGAGCCCGCGCGGCGCTCCAGCTCGGCGAAGATGCGATAACGCCCCTCGCCTTTCAGCTCGTCCAGCGCCTCGGTGAAAAAAGCTTCATAGTCCATGGCTTATCCCCCCTAGGCCGGTTCCGCGGCGCGTACAGTCGGTGGTGCCGGCCGAGCCCAGCGCCACAAGGCGCCGTCGCGAACCGGAAGAGCGAGAAAGAGCAGCTCGAGCGTGCCGAGGGCCGCAAGAGCGAACACTAGGCTGGGCGCGGCAGCAGCGTCGCTGGCGAGCGCCCGGCCGGCAAGCCACACGGACAGCGCCAGGCTGGCCGCCAGCATGACGATCAGCGTCAGGCTCATCCGCCGCGGTCCGTAATAACTCCGGAGGTGGTGAAGCTGGGCCGGGAGCAATTCGTCCGTCAAATTGGGCACCCCGCTGAAGATGGCGAGCTTGGCGGCGAGGCGAAGAACGAACAGCAGCCCGAACACCGCCGCTCCTGTTGTATTCGCCATTCCCCAGCATAGCGTGACGAGCAGCGCCAGCAGCGCGGCGAGGGCAAGTTCATGCCACAGCAGCGCAGCAGTAGCCTGAAGAAAACGGGGCGCCCCGGTGACGTCACGGTCCGCGGCGATGCGACGCGGTCCGGCCGCCGCTCCAGTCAGGAAGGCGAACTCCTGCCAACCCCAGATCGCGAGCGCGGCGAGCGCTGCGGCGTAGGTGCCAAAGGCGCTACCGTCATGCCGGGTTGCGGCGACCACGGCCACGCCGACAATCGCCGTCAGCGAGGTCCACAGCATCGCCCCGCGATAGGTGGCGCGGGGGCGGTGGACCATCCACACGACCAGTCCCGTGCTCGAGAACCAGGCGAGGAGGACCGCTGCTGCGGGCAGAAGGTGGTTGTCGAGGGTCACCAGGCCGGCTGCAACCGGACCGTGGCGGGCAAGGCATGGCTGGCGGGACGAAGGAAATACATCCGCGCAAAGGCGATGCCAGCGCCGATCAGGTGCGGGATCCGGGCCAGGCCGCGGCGGGCCGACAGCTTGTCGTGGCTGACGCGCAATTGCTCCATCGCGGCACGGAAGCGCGGGTCGTCGATCGGAAGCTCTACCGGGAATACCTGGCGGCTGATCTGATTGCAGATGTGGAATACCTGGTAATCATAGTCGGTCGGGTTGACGCCGATCGCCTTGTGGAATTCGGGCCGGCCGTGATCGCGGACGTACATGGTGGCGTAGACCGACAGCAGGAAGAAGCGGATCCACAGCTTGTTGACGCCGGTCAGCAGCTTCGGGTCAGCGCGCATCAGCATGGCGAAGGCCTCGCCATGGCGGAATTCGTCCTGGCACCAGCGTTCGAACCAGCTGAAGATCGGGTGGAAGCGAAGCTCGGGATGGCGCTCAAGCTGGCGATAGATGGCGATATAGCGGGCGTAGCCGATCTTCTCCGACAGATAGACGGCATAGAAGATGAACTTGGGCCGGAAGTGAGTGTATTTCTTGGTCTTTGTCAGGAAGCCGAGGTCGATCCCGAGGCCGGCATCCTTGAGCGTTTCGTTGATGAAGCCGGCGTGCCGGCTCTCGTCGCGGGCCAGTGTCTTGAACAGCTTCTTCATGTCCGGGTTGGTGACCCGCTTGGCAATCTCGGCGTAGAGTACGCAGCCCGAGAATTCGCTGGTCAGTGAGCTGACCAGGAAGTCGATGAACTCACGGCGCAGCGGCGCGGGCAAGCCCTCCAGCACGCCTTCGAAATCCTCGGTCCGCTTGAAGTGACGCTTGTTTTCGTCGCGGTCGAAGTCGGCCATCAGCGCGTCCCATTCGGCGCGCACCGACGACACGTCGATGCGGTCCAGCGCGGCGAAATCGGTGGTGTAGAAACGCGGGGAAAGCACCGTGTCCTCGCACGCCTTGGCGAGCGACTCGTTCGACGTCTTGATATGGGCATGCGCGTTCATGCGAGCCTCCCGGGCGAAAAGCTGACTTCGTAGAGTTCGGACATCTCGAAATGCGCGGTCAGCCGGGTCCAGGCCCGGCGCAGCGGCCCCGCCACCTCGACCGTGGCGGTGCGGTCGATGGTCAGGCTCTGGCCGAAGGGGACGACAACCGGCGCGCCGTGCACGGTGATGCGGTCGCCCGGGCCCATCTCGAGCCCGTCAGGCAGTTCGAGATGCGCGTGCAGCGCGTCGGGATCGTGCTGGACCGCGATGCGGCACGGCGTGTCGAAGCGGGCGGCGCAGAACAGGCTCACGAGGCTTTGCTCCCGGTGACGAGGAAATGCGCAAAGGCGGCGCGGTTGGAGGGTCCGAACGAGCCGAGCTCGATCACCCGGCCGGTGGTATCGTCGCTCAGCGTCAGCCCGCCATTCGGCCAGGCCGACAGCCGGAATGGGGCTGTCGCCCCTTCCCCGTGCTGGCGCCGCTCACGCGCCAAGCCGCGCATGACGCCGCGGATGAAGCCGCTTCCCTCCGCACCGATCGTGGCGACTTCCTTGCCGGTCGTCGCATCGGAAACGAGCACATGGCCGTCGGCGGTGTCGGCAAAGCGCAGTTGGCGCTCGGCGGTGGGACGGAGCCCCGCTTCGGCCCGGATCTGCGAGGGATTAGCGGTCGGCGACACCGCGCCGACCCGGACCCCGGCCACTAGCAGCAGGGAAAAGCCGACCAGCGCGACGGCGGCCTTGAGTGCGGCCGGAGGAACCATGTTCTCGTGGCTGTGATCGTCGATCATGCCGCGACCCCTGCAGGCTGGGCAGCGATACGTGCAGGGCGACGCACGGGCCGGGCTTGAACGGGTGCCGGAGCGTCGGCCTCAACCTCGACCAGCGCGGCGCAGCATTGATGGAGCAGGCGCGCGACGGTTTCGGCGTCCGGAACCGCGCGCAGCATCGGCTCGGGATTGCGGGTGCGCCACGGGCGGACATGCGGCCACAGCAAGGCCCAGGCGATCCGGCCGTTGCCGGCGAGGCGGAGCGCAATGTCCCCGCTCCCATCCGCGGCCAGCCGGAGGTCGGCGGCCTCGACCTGCTTGAGCGGCAGATTAAAGTGCATCGGCAGAGCCATCCCGACCCGCAGCACCAGTCGGCGGTCGGTCAGGGTGTAGACGCTGGTGCGGGCCGAAGCGCGGGCGAGCATCGCCAGCACGCCAAGGCAGATCGCGCCGGCGCCGACGGTCAGCAAGGCGCCGGTGACGCTGCCCATCAACAGCCCGGCCGCGCTCAGCACCACGAAATAGAAAGCGACCGCACGGGCGTGGAAGGCTTCCTGCAGCAGGCGGCCGGCGTCGGGACGCCCCTGCCAGACGATCGCCTCACCCGGCGGAAGCGGGGCCGGGAGGCCGTTGAGCTGATCGGCGAGAAGACCACTCACAGCAAAGGCTCCGTGCGGCCGGGCAGCCCATAGAGGTAGCCGCCGCCGAAATAGCCGACCAGCTGGTCCTCTTCGCGGCGGGTGATCTGGCCGGCGGTGGCGAGCACCGGCGCACGGCCGAACTGCTCGGCGCTGATCGCGTCGACGTGAAATTGGCGGCGCGAGCGCTTCACCGTGCCCATCAGGAACGGGACCTGGACCGTCCGTCCGCCGCCTTCCAGCGCAACGTCAACATAGCGTACGAGATGGTCGGATCGGTCGATCCACACATCGGTGATGGTACCCGCGACCTTGTAGTCGGCGCCGGTGACGGTCATCCCGACCAGGTTCGGATCCTCACGCGCGATCGACCAGTGATCGTCGCTGCTGAGGGGAACGATCCGCAGCCGCCCTTCCATGTCCTGGTCGGGATAGTCGGCGCGCTTGACCCAGGCGGCGGGGCCGACGCCGTCGACCAGCGGATCGCCGGTCGGAACATAGGGCGCGCCGGGGAAGCGCGCGAAGGGCTTGGCGCCGACCAGCTCGACCGGCTCGCGACCCTGCGACGGGGTGGTCGCATAGCCGCGATCGAACGGCAGCTTGAAGCGCTTGTAGGTCGAGGCGGTAAGCGGCCCCCATGCGCTGTCGACCCGTCCGGTCACCGCATCTTCCAGCGGATAGCCCTCGCGCCGGTCTTCGCGGCGCAGGTAGAAAACGAGCGCGACGAAGAAGCCCACGAAGGCGTAGAAGACGAGTTCTGCGACATCGAGCCGGCCGACGATGATTTCGGGGTGCATGGCGTCCTTGTCCTTCTCTCTTCAGCTCGGGAAATGAGCCAGGCCGAAGCGCGGGGTGGTATCGGTCGGGGTGGTCTGGGCACGCACGAGCGGTCCGAGGACCGCGATTGTCAGCAGCAGGAGCACGATTTCGGCGGTGTAGACGGCGCCGTAGCCGGTCGCCCGGACCGCCAGGGTCTCGCCGAGCTGACCGGCGGTGGCGGTTGCGGCGATCGCATCGCGCGCGATCCCGCCCAGAAGAATGGCAGCCCCGGCGGCGGACGCCTGCACCGCACCCCACGCGCCGAGCGCGAGGCCCGATGGCGAGCGCTGCGCAAGGGTCATGGCGGCGACCAAAGTCCCGACCATGAACAGTCCGCCGCCGAACCCGATCAACGCCGCGCCCGCCATCAGCAGGAAGGGATTAGACGCGGGCGCGGCGAAGATGACGAGGGTGAAGGCGGCGAGGCCGGCGACGCAGCCGAAGCCCGCCAGGCGATGCGGTTCGCTGCCCCGTGCGAGCCGGGCGCCCGCCAGCGCGAAGCCGCAAAGCGCGCCGAGCGCCCAAAGCGCCGTCAGCGAGGTGGTGACGCCGACGGCGAGGCCGAGGATCTCGCCGCCATAAGGCTCGAGCAGAACATCCTGCATGGTGAAGGCGGCGGTGCCGAGCCCGACCGACAGCAGCAGGCGGCGGCTGTTGTCCTCACCCATCAGCCGTGCCCACATCTCCCCGAACGCGGGCGCGGGGGATTGGTGCGCGATCTCGGCACGCGAGCGGCGGCTTTCCTGTTTCCACGAAGCGGCGATGTTGAGAAGCAGGGCGGCGAGCGCGGCGCCCTGGATCACCTGCACCAGCCTCGTGGCGGAGAAGTCGGCGAGCGCAGCGCCGATCACCAGCGCGCTGACCATCGTTCCAAGCAGCAGCATGACATAGAGAAGGGCGACCGCGCGCGGCCGGCGGTCTTCGGGCGCGAGGTCGGCGACCAGCGCCAACCCGGCGGTCTGCGCGACATGGAGACCAGCGCCGGTGAGCAGGAAGGCAAAGCCCGAGGCGGCGAGGCCCAGTGCCCTGCCCTGCTCAGTCGACAGGATCAGCAGCGCGAAGGGCATCAGCGCCAGCCCGCCGAACTGCAGCAGCGTCCCGAACCAGAGGTAGGGGACCCGCCGCCAGCCGAGCACCGAGCGATGATGGTCGGAACGATGCCCGATGAACGCGCGGAACGGCGCCAGCAGCAGCGGGATGGCGATCAACGCCGCGACCAGGCCCGAGCTGACCCCGAGCTCGACGATCAGCACGCGGTTTAGCGTGCCACTGAGCAGCGCCGCGGTCATCCCGGCGCTGACCTGGAACAAGGACAGGCGAAGCAGCCGGCCAAGCGGAAGTTCGGCGCTTGCCCCGTCCGCGAATGGCAGCCAGGCGGTCGCCACCCGGGTCCACATATCGGGGCTGAGGGCGCGTCCGCTCACGGCCGGCGGACCAGTTCGATCGCGTAACTCTTGTAGAAGCCGCGGCTGATCCGTGCGGTGCGTCCGATCTGCCAGCCCTGCAGCAAGGCGAGGCGGCGGCGCAGCTCGGTCTCGGCGATCGGGACGATGGCGGGAGAACGATCCTTGCGCGGGAAGAAGCGGCCGAGGCTGAGCATCGCGCCCAGCAGCCGGCTTCCCGGCGCGACGGTGAACAGCAGCGAATAGCGGGTCCGTGCCGCAAGGCATTCGAGCGCGGCGGACAGATCGTCGGGACGATAATGGATGAGCGAATCCATCGCCACCACATGGTCGAACTCGCCAAAGGCGGGGTCGAGCATGTCGCCGGCATGGAACGATGCGCGGGCCGCCGAGACCCGGACACGGGCGACCTCGATCAGGCCGCCGGCAACATCGACCGCGACCACGTCCGCGCCGCGCCTGGCGGCAACCTCGGCGAGGGCACCGGTGCCGCAACCGGCGTCGAGCAGCCGGCGACCGTCGAGCACCGGCGGAAGCCAGGACAGCAGGGTCGCCCGCATCTCATCACGCCCGGCACGCACGGTGCGGCGGATGCGGCTGACCTTCGCGTCGGACGTGAGGTCGATCCAGGCCCGGCGGGCGGTACGGTCGAAATAGGTGCGCAGCGCCTCGCGCCGCTCGGCATAGGCCGGCGCGGTGGTAAGCGGGGCGGCGCTGCTGGCCATCATTCGAAGCCCAGGAAATCGAAGATGTCGCGATCCTTCATCGACCGCGCGGTCGACGGCTCGATCCCGTCCCACAGCGCCTTGGCCAGGCGCATATATTCGTCACGCGCAGCCTGGACCTCGGAGCCGTCCTCCATTTCGAACAGGGTGCACTTCTTGAGCCGCGAGCGGCGGATTGCATCGACGTCGCGGAAGTGGGCGAGGCGCGCCAGGCCGGTGGCCTTGGCGAAGCGATCGATCTCGCCGGTCTCGGCCGAGCGGTTGGCGATCACGCCCGCCAGCCGGACGTCGTAATTCTTGGCCTTGGCGTTGATGGCGGCGATGATCCGGTTCATCGCGAAGATGCTGTCGAAGTCGTTGGCGGCAACCACCACCGCGCGCTCGGCATGCTGCAGCGGCGCCGCGAAACCGCCGCACACCACGTCGCCGAGGACGTCGAAGATGACCACGTCGGTCTCTTCCAGCAGGTGGTGCTGCTTCAGGAGTTTGACCGTCTGCCCGACGACGTAGCCGCCGCACCCGGTCCCGGCCGGCGGACCGCCGGCCTCGACGCACATCACCCCGTTGAAGCCTTCGAACATATAGTCCTCGGGCCGCAGCTCCTCATGGTGGAAGTTGACGCTTTCGAGCACGTCGATGACGGTCGGCATCAATTTCTTGGTAAGGGTGAAGGTGCTGTCGTGCTTGGGGTCGCAGCCGATCTGCAGCACCCGGTGGCCGAGCAGCGAGAAGGCGGCCGACAAGTTGGACGAGGTGGTCGACTTGCCGATCCCGCCCTTGCCGTAGACCGCGATCACCTTGGCGCCCTTGATCTTCTGGGTCGGGTCGAGCTGGACCTGCACCGACCCCTCGCCGTCGCCCTCCGCCAGGGTGGGGGTGCCGCTCATGGAAAAGGGATGATCTAGGGTCATTCTGCGGCCATCAGGCCTTCCAGCCTGTCCTCTATCTCGTCGCTGGCAGCATGAAGCGCAGCAAGGGTTTCGGCATCGGGTTGCCAGTAGTTGCGGTCGTGGGCTTCGAGCAGGCGGTCGGCCATGCGGGCGCTCGCCTTGGGATTGAGGGCGGCGAGGCGCTCGCGCATCGCGGGGTCGAGCACGAAGGTCTCGCTGATCTGCTGGTAGATCCACGGCGCCACGGCGCCGGTGGTCGCCGACCAGCCGAGCGTCGTCGCGACATGGCTTTCGATGTTGCGGACGCCCTCGTGGCCGTGGCGAAGCATGCCTTCGTACCAAGTGGGGTTGAGGGTGCGAGTGCGGCTTTCCAGTTCGACCTGTTCGGACAGGGTGCGGACCCGGGCGGCGCCGCGGCTGGTCTCGTCGACGATGTAGATCAGCGGCGCCTTGCCGCCGCGGGCGCGGGTCACGGAACGGCTGATCCCGCCCAGCCCGTCCATATACTGGTCTATGTCGGTGACCCCGAGTTCGACCGACTCGAGGTTCTGGTAGGTAAGCTCAACCTCGCCCAGCGCGCTCTTGAGCAGCGCGCGCTGCTGCACCGGAGCGCCCTTGCGGCCGTAGGCGAAGCCCTTGCGGCGCTCGAACACTTCGGCAAGCTCGTCCGGATCGGCCCACGCCCCGCCGTCGACCAGCTGGTTGACGTTGGCGCCGTACGCTCCCTCGGCATTGGAGAAGACCCGCAGCGCGGCGGTTTCAAGGTCGCAGGCGTGGGTGGCCATGTGCGCGAGGCTGTTGGCACGGACGAAATTCATTTCCTCGGGCTCAGCGGCGTTGGCGGCGAGGTAGGAGGCTTCGGCCAGCATGCGCGTCTGCAGCGGGAGCAGGTCGCGGAAGATGCCCGACAGGGTGACGACCACGTCGATCCGCGGGCGGCCGAGTTCGGCCAGCGGGATAAGCTCCGCGCCCGACAACCGGCCATAGCCATCGAGCCGCGGGCGGGCGCCGATCAGGGCCAGCGCCTGTGCGACCTGGGCGCCTTCGCTCTTGAGGTTGTCGGTGCCCCACAGGACCATCGCCAGGCTGCGCGGAAGCTTGCCGTCGTTGGTCGCGCGATGGCGCTCCAGCAACTGTTCGGCCGCGGCGGCGCCTTGCGCGACGGCAAAGGCACTCGGCAGGCGGAAGGGGTCGAGGCCGCAGACGTTGCGGCCGGTCGGAAGAACGGCGGGATTGCGGATGATGTCGCCACCGGGCGCCGGGCGGACATAGCCGCCGTCGAGGGCATGAATCAGCGAGGCAAGCTCGTCGGTCCGGTCGAGGCCGGCGGCGGTCGCGGCGCGGCTGTCCTCGGGGACTGCGTCGAGGAAACGCTCGCGCACCTCGCCCTGCGGAACGGTGCCGAGGATGTGGAGGCCATCGGGAATGAGGCTGGTCTCGACCTCGTAGAGGCGGGCGGCAATCGCGGCGGAGTCGGCGGCGGTAAGGTCCAGTTCTTCGGCCTTGGCGGCGATCGCCTGCTCGAGGTCGGCGCGCTCCGGGGCGTCCGGAGCGGTCACCCGCCAGCGCTCGATCAGCGCCTTGCACTGGGCGAGGCCCTTGTAGAGCCCGGCGTTGGCGAGAGGCGGGGTCAGGTAGCTGACCAGGGTCGCACCGCTGCGGCGCTTGGCGAGCAGGCCCTCAGACGGGTTGTTGGCGGCGTAGAGGTAGAAGTTCGGCAGGTCACCGATCAGCCGTTCGGGCCAGCAGTCGCCCGATAGCCCGGCCTGCTTGCCGGGCATGAATTCGAGCGCGCCGTGGGTGCCGAAGTGGAGCACGGCATGAGCACCGAAATCCTCTCGCAGCCAGCGATAGTAGGCGCTGAAGGCATGGGTCGGTGCGAAGCTCTTTTCGAACAGCAGGCGCATCGGATCGCCTTCGGTGCCGAAGGCGGGCTGGATGCCGACGAAGACATTGCCGAAGCGGCGGCCGAGCACCTGGATCGCGCCGCCGTCGGACTGCTGGCGACCGGGGGCCGGGCCCCACTGGCGCTCGATCTCGGCCAGGTGAGGTTCGCGCCGGACATGGTAATCGGCGGTAACTCGCGCGGCGACATTGGCATCGCTTCCGTACTGCCGCGAATTGCCTTCGAGCACCGCGAAGCGCAGCGCGTCGACGCTGTCGGGCACGTCGACCGAATAGCCTTCGCGCCTCAAGCGAACGAGGGTCGCGTGGAGCGATTCCCACACCGCAAGGAAGGCGGCGGTGCCGGTCGCGCCGGCGTTGGGCGGGAAGTTGAATAGGGTGATCGCAAGCCGCCGCGCGGCGCGCTCGGTGCGGCGCAGGGCGATCAGCCGGGCGGTCTTGGCGGCCAGCGCGGCGGACCGCTCGGGGCAGCCGGCCATGCTGCGCATCGGCGCGTCGACCGAACCGCTGCGGCCGCCGTAGACGCTGCTGCAGATCGCCCCGTCGAGTTCGGGGATGGCGACCATCATCATCGCTTCCAGCGGCAGCAACCCCTGGGCGCCGGCCCGCCACTGATCGAGCGATTGGAATTCGAGCGCCTGCGCGGCGATGTAGGGCACGTCGAGTCCGGCCAGCGTGGCGACCGCGCCCTCCGCATCATTGTAGGCCGGGCCGCCGACCAGGCTGAAACCGGTCAGGCTGACCACCGCATCGACCACCGCACGGCCTTCGCGAACGAAATAGCGCTCGATCGCGGGGCGGGAATCGAGGCCGCTGGCGAAGGCCGGAACCACGGTCAGGCCCTTGGCCTCCATCGCCGCAATGACGCCGTCATAATGACCGGTGTCGCGGCCCAAGAGGTAGGAGCGGAGCAGGAGGACGCCGACCGTCCCTGCCTCGCCGCCAGCGCAATTCGGAAGCTGGGAGACCTGCTCGACCAGCCGGCCGGGAGCGTCGGGGTGATAGAGGCCGACCTCGGGATAGGAACGCGGCGCTTCGGCCTTGGTCGCGCCGCGATAGCTGCGCCGTTCGCCGTCGGCGTAACGGTCGACCAGCGCGCGAACCATCGCCACGACATTGTCGTCGCTGCCCGCAAGCCAATATTGCAGCGTCAGGAAATAGGCCCGCACGTCCTGCGCGGTGCCCGGCACGAAGCGCAGCAATTTGGGCAGGCGCCGCAGCATCTTCATCTGCCCGGCGCCCGAGCTCGCACCCGGCTTCTTGGCCCCGCGCAGCCGCTTTAGCAGCGCCATCGGACCGGTCGCCGGAGCGTCCATCCGCCAGCCGCCGAGGCGGGTCATCTGAACCACCTCTGACCCGCTCATCAGGCCAAGAAAGGCGTCGCACTGCTCGCGCCGCGCTTCCAGCGCCGGGCGGATCGCGCGGATATGGTCGTCGAGGAACAGCATGGTCGCGATGACGATGTCGGCACGCCCGACCGATGCCGTCGCTGCCGTCAGCGCGGCGGGGTCGCGGTCCCATTCGGACGCGGCGTGGAAATCGATCGTGATGCCGTCGGCCTCCAGCCGATCGTTGGCGCGGGCGACCGCACCCGCCAGATGCTTGTCGAGGGTGACGATCGCCACCTGGACGCTAATCGGGACGTCAGCGGCCATAATGCGCCTTCGCCTCGTAGAGGGTGGCGAGCTCGACCGTGGCGAGGCCGTGGCTGGCGGCGAACGCCTCGGTGTTGCGGCGCGCCTTGCCGCGGACGAAGAAGGGGATCTTGCGCAATTCGGCCTCGGCCTCGGCGGTCCAGCCGCTGACGACTTCTGCCGATGGCAAAGCGGGTTCGGGATCGGGAGTCGAAGCGATTGCGCCATGGCCGCCGAGGTGGCTGGCGCCGGCCTCGTCGTGGAATTCCGGATCGTCGCGGAACATCGTCAGGAGATGCTCTTCCAGCCCCATGACCAGCGGATGGACCCAGCTGTCGAACAGCACGTTCGCGCCTTCGATCCCCATCTGGGGCGAGTGGCGGGCGGGGAAGTCCTGGACGTGGACCGGGGCCGAGATGACGGCGCAGGGAATGCCGAGCCGCTTGGCGGTGTGGCGCTCCATTTGCGTACCGAGCACCAGCTCGGGCTGGGCGGCGGCAATCGCTTCCTCGACCTCGAGGTGGTCGTCGGTGATCAGTGCTTCGAGGCCCAGCTCGGCAGCCAGCGTGCGAACGTCGCGGGCGAATTCGCGGTTGAAACAGCCGAGGCCGCAGACGGTGAAACCGAGCTCGTGCGCGGCGACGCGGGCGGCGGCGACGGCGTGGGTGCCGTCGCCGAAGATGAAGACCCGCTTGCCGGTGAGATAGGTCGAATCGACCGACCGGCTCCACCACGGCATGCGCAGATCGGGATGGTTCAGGGCCGGTGCGGGATCGACCCCGGCCAGCGCCGCCACTTCCTCGATGAAGCGGATGGTGGCGGCGACACCGATCGGAACGGTGCGGATGCAGGGCTGGCCCTGCTTTTCGAGATAGCGCGCGGCCTCGTCGCCGATCTCGGGGTAGAGGCAGATGTTGAAGCGGGCGTCGGGCAGGCGGCGGATGTCGGAGGGCGCTGCGCCGAGCGGGGCGACCATGTTGACCTCGATCCCGAGCAATTCGAGGATCCGGGTGACCTCGCGCACGTCGTCGCGGTGACGGAAGCCGAGCGCCGCGGGGCCGAGGATGTTGGCGCTGATCCGATCGCGCGGCGGGGTCGGCACACCCGCCGGGCAGAGCGCGCGGACGATCTGGTAGAAGGTCTCGGAGGCGCCCCAATGCTCCTTGCGGCTGTAGCTAGGAAGCTCGAGCGGGACGACCGGGCATGGCAGGCCGAGGGTGCCCGCAAGACCGCCGGGATCGTCCTGGATCAGTTCGGCGGTGCAGGACGAGCCGACGATCATCAGTTCGGGCTGGAAGCGATCATAGGCCTGCTTCGCGGCGGTCTTGAACAGCTCGGCCGTATCGCCGCCGAGGTCGCGCGCCTGGAAGGTGGTATAGGTCACCGGCGGCCGCTCGCCGCGGCGCTCGATCATCGTGAACAAGAGGTCGGCGTAGGTGTCGCCCTGCGGCGCGTGGAGCACATAGTGGACGCCGCGCATGGCGGTGGCGACCCGCATCGCCCCGACATGCGGCGGTCCTTCATAGGTCCAGACGGCCAGCCGCATCGCCTAGATCCTGATCAGGTCGCGCCGCCGCAGCGGCCGGGAGAAGAGTTCGGCGAGATCGCCCGCCTGTTCGAACCCGTGGATCGGGGTGAAGACGAGTTCGATCGCCCACTTGGTCGACAGCCCTTCGGCCTCGAGCGGATTGGCGAGGCCGAGGCCGCAGATGGTCAGGTCGGGCCGCGCCGCGCGGACCCGGTCGAGCTGGCGGTCGACGTCCTGCCCTTCGCTGATCACCACGTCGTCGCCGAGCAGCGCCAGTTCGGGCGCGAGGTGGCGGGCGTGGAGATAGGGGGTGCCGACCTCGACCAGCTCGGCGTCGCATTCGGTCGCGAGGAACCGCGCCAGCGGCACTTCTAGCTGCGAGTCGGGCATGAAGAAGATGCGCTTGCCGGCGAGCTGATCGCGGTGCCGCTCGAGCGCGCGCTTGGCCCGCTCGCGGCCAGGCGCGATTGCCCGGCGGAAGGTCAGCGGATCGACGCCGAACAGATCGGCGGCGGCCTGCAGCCAGGCCGTGGTGCCCTCGGCCCCGAACGGGAAGGGCGCGGGAATGCGGACGGCGCCGCGATCCTCGAACACCGCGGCGGTCTCGCCCAGGAACGGCTGGGCGAGGAGGAAGCGGGTGTGGGGGCCGATCGCCGGCAGGTCGGTCGACGAGCGGCCGGGGAAGAAGCGGACCGGCAGGCCCATGTCGGCGAACAGCCGCTCGAACTGGTCCTCGACGATGTCGGGGAGGGCGCCGGCCACCAGCAGCTCAGGGATCAGCGCCGCTTCCGACCCGGCTGGGGTCCAGGGAGCGGAGCGGGCGAGCGCGGCGAGGCAGGCGTCCTCCCCTTCCGTGAACGTGGTTTCGATGCCGCTTCCCGAATAGCTGAGGATGCGGATGCCGGTGCGCTGCGACTGCAGGCGCTGGGCGGCGCGCGGAAGGTCGAGCTTGATCACTTCGCTGGGGCAGCTGCCGACCAGGAACAGCGTGCGGATCCCGGGCCGGCGATCGAGCAGCCGGGTGACCACCGCGTCCAGCTCGTCGTTCATGTCGGCGAGGCCGGCGAGGTCCTTTTCCTCCATGATCGCAGTGGCGAAGCGAGGTTCGGCGAAGATCATCACCCCGGCGGCGGACTGCAGCAGGTGGGCGCAGGTGCGCGAGCCGACGACGAGGAAAAAGGCGTCGGGCATCTTGCGGTGCAGCCAGACGATCCCGGTCAGACCGCAGAAGACTTCGCGCTGGCCGCGTTCCCGGAGGACCGGGCGCGGGCTTGGCGCCAGGGGCGCGGCGACCGTCACGCGGCCACGGTCCGGAACGCGGGAGTTACTTCGCGGCGGGCAAGCCGCAGCTTCCACAAGAATTGGCCGGCGTTGACGACGTACGTGGCGTAAGCGGCCAGAGCGACGGCCATCCGCTGCGCCGGCAGGCCGATCCCGAGCACCAGCATCGCGACGTAGGTCAGGTGCAGCGCGATGACGAGCATGCTGAACACGTCTTCCCAGAAGAAGGGACGGGCGAACAGCCACTGGCCGAACACCACCTTCTCCCATGCGGCGCCGGTGACCATGATCGTCAGCAGGGCGAGCGTCTTGATCAATACCGAAATGTCGGCGGCCGCTTCACCCTGGCCGGTGCCGAGGAAGCGCAGGACCAGCGCTAGGCTGACCAGGAAGATGAAGAACTGGATCGGAGCCAGCAGACCCTGGACCAAGGTCCAGCGGGTCGAGTCGCGGCGCCGCCGCTGCTCTGCCGTGTAGATCGGCAGTGGCGCTCCCCTGGTTCCGTCCCGCTCTTGCATGAGCCAAATATCCTCGTTCGGTGACGAAGGTTACGCCTCGAACGCGAGAAGTGTCAATTCTTGTTGACGTAAACTATTTTGGACAACTTGGGATTGTGCTTCGATTTTTTTCGACATAGCTTTCGTGCCGGAATGATCGGCGAATGAGTCGCCCCTCGTTCAAGCCGACGCGAGAGCGCCGACTACGCTTGAGGAGACCGCGATGGCCTCGGTGATCGGTGTGGACATTGGGAATTCGGGTCCGGAAAGGCGCAGGCGCTCGGGCAAGCGCCCGCCGGCCGCGCGACTGCTCAATGCCTGTCCCGAACCTGCACCGCTGAGCCGGCGCGACGCGACACGGATCAGCGATGCCGAGGTCGACGCCTTTGCCCCGCTCGCCATCTCGCTCGAAGCCCACGACCTCCTCGCCGAGGTCGATATCTACCTTGCCCGCGGGTACAGCGCGGAGCGGATCTTCGTTGAGCTGTTGGCTCCGGTCGCACGCCGCCTGGGCGATGACTGGACCGCCGACCGGATCGACTTCCTCGACGTCACCATGGCCCTGTGGCGCCTCCAGGAAGTGCTCCGCGAAGTCGCCGCGCGAACCCCGCCGGGACCCGGCTCCGTTACCTCGCGCCGGGTGCTCTTCTCGCCGTTGCCCGGCGACCAGCATGCGTTCGGCGCGGCGATGATCGACGAATGCTTCACCCGCGCTGGATGGAGTAGCAACCTGCTGATCGAGCCGAGCCGCGGATCGCTGCTCGCCGCGGTGGCCGCCGCCGAATACGATCTGGTCGGATTGACCGTCACCTGCGACTGCCATATCGGCCCGCTGACGGCGTTGATCGTGGCGATCCGGAATGTATCCAGGAACTCGAATGTGCGTGTGATGCTTGGCGGCCGGTTGCTGATCGAGGATCCCGGCCTGGCCGACCGGGCAGGCGCGGATGCGACGGCGGCCACCGCGGTCGACGCGCTCGACATCGCCGAACGGCTGGTCATGGAACCCCTGAACGCTGCTTACGCGTAATCGCGCCTCCGGCGCTGGAGCTGACATGAAGCAATCGTCCCCTGACGACGACGGTACGCCTCGTCTGGATGCGGACAGCCCGATGCTGATGGGGCTGGACGTCGCCAGCGTTGCGCGGCTGGTCGAAGCGTCAGGCGACCTCGCCTTGCTGGTCGACGGCGAGGGCGTGATCCGCGACGTCGCCGCGCCGACCGCCGACCTTGCCGAGGCCCGCCAGTGGGTCGGGCAAAGCTGGTCGTCGGTGGTCACCGTTGAAAGCCGGGTCAAGGTCGAGGAGATGCTGGCCGACGCCAATCTCACCGCCGCGCAGCGCTGGCGCCAGGTCAATCACAACGGCAGCGCCAGCGAATTCCCGATCCGCTTCAAGGCGATTAGGCTGGCCAACGGCACCACCGTCGCGGTCGGCCGCGACGAGCGGGCTACCGCCCGCCTTCAGCAGCGCCTGCTCCAGGTCCAGCAATCGCTTGAGCGCGACTATCTCCGCCTGCGCCAGGCCGAATCGCGCTATCGCCTGTTGTTCGAGATGACCGCCGAGCCGATGCTGATCATCGACCTGGCGACCTTGCGCATCCGTGAGATCAATGCCGCCGGGGTCGAGTTGCTGTCGGGCGGCAACCTCCAAGGCCAGCCGTTCGTGGCGCAGGCCGCCGCCGCCGACCGCGACCAGCTGATTGCCTTTGTCGGCGCGGTCTCCACCGGTACCACGGTCGCCCCGATCGCCGTGTCGCTTGCCCGCACCGGGGCCGAAGTGGCGCTGTCGGCGCGCCTGTTCCGCCAGGGCAGCGATGCCTATCTGCTGGTCCAGATGAGCACCGGCGACGCGCCGCGGATCGGCGAGACCGAGCGGCTGACGCTCGACATGGTCAAGCGGCTGCCCGACGCGCTCGTGCTGACCGACGACCGGCTCGACATCCTCGACGCCAACGACTCCTTCCTCGAGATGGTGCAGGCCCCTGCCCTCGCCCCGCTGATCGGGCGTCCGCTCGGCGAATTCCTCGGCAGGCCGGGAATCGATCTCGACCTGATCCGCGCCCAGGTCGCCGACCACCGTGTCGCGCGCAACGTGTCCACCATCCTGCGCGGCGACGACGGCGGGCAGGAGGAAGTAGAAGTGTCCGCCGTGCGCAGCGGCGACAAGGACAACCATTACGCCTTCACCATGCGGCTGGTCGCCCGCAGGATGCGCGACCTGCCACCGGTCACCCGCGACCTGCCCCGCTCGGTCGAGCAGTTGACCGAACTGGTCGGCCGCATGCCGCTCAAGGACATCGTGCGCGAAAGCACCGACCTGATCGAGCGTCTGTGCATCGAGGCCGCGCTGACCTACACCTCCAACAATCGCGCCTCTGCCGCGGAGATCCTCGGCCTCAGCCGGCAAAGCCTTTATTCCAAACTCAACCGGCATGGTTTAGGCCGTGCCGACGAGGACGAAATAACCTCCTCTTAACTGTCCAATTTGTTTGACCATCCTCTGTGTATGGCATAGCTTACAGAGATGAACCGGCTCGCTCGTCCTTCGTCTCTGCCGGCCCTGCCGCTGGCGAGCGACGTGCTGGAGCTTTCCAAGCCAATTACCTGGTTCCCGCCAATGTGGGCGTTCGGCTGCGGCGTGATTGCCTCGGGACAGCCGATCGCCGGCAAGAGCGCGCTCCTGCTGGCCGGGGTGGTGCTTACCGGACCCCTCGTGTGCGGCACGAGTCAGATGGTCAACGACTGGTTCGACCGTCACGTCGATGCGATCAACGAGCCCGCGAGGCCGATCCCGTCGGGCCGGATCGCGGGCAATTGGGGATTGTGGCTGGCCGTGGCCGGCACCCTCCTCTCAATGCTGCTCGCAGCAGCGATGGGCTCGGTGGTGGCGGTGGCCACCGTCGCTGCCCTGCTGCTCGCATGGGCCTATAGCGCCCCGCCGGTGCGCCTGAAGACGAGCGGATGGTGGGGGCCGCTGGCGGTTGGCCTCAGCTACGAATCGCTGACCTGGTTTACCGGTAGCGCGATCATGCTCGGCGCCGTCCCGCCGGCCGAGGTCTGCGCGGTCCTGCTGCTCTATGGCGCAGGGGCGTGGGGGATCATGACCCTCAACGATTTCAAGGCGATCGAGGGCGACCGGCTGACCGGCGTGCGCTCGCTTCCGGCAATGCTCGGCGTCCGCCCGGCCGTGCGCCTCGCCTGTCTGGCGATGGCGGCGGCGCAGGTTGGGGTGATCGCCGTGCTGCTCGCCAGCGGACTGCCGCTGACCGCCGGGCTGGTCGGCGTGTCGCTGGTCCTGCAGCTGCTATGCATGGTCCGGCTCGCGGGCAATCCCCGCCGCTTCGCGCCCTGGTATAATGCGATCGGGGTCAGCCTGTACGTCACCGGCATGGCGATCGCCGCGATCGGCCTGGGTTCGCTCCGGTGAGTGGCTGGGTCACGGTCTTCCGGCTCGGCCTCGTGCAGGCGAGCATCGGGGCGATGGTGATGCTGGCGACCTCGCTCCTGAACCGGGTGATGGTGGTCGAACTCGGCCTGGCCGCGGCCGTCCCAGCGGGCCTCGTCGCCTGGCATTATGCGGTGCAGCTGACCCGCCCGGTCAGCGGCCATGCGTCCGACCGCAGCGGCCGCCGCACCCCGTGGATCGTGACCGGCATGGGGCTGCTGTCGCTGGGCTCGCTCGCCGCGGTCGATGCGGTTACCATGCTTGCGCCCGGCTCATGGAGCGCACTGCTCCTGCTGCTGTTCGGCTTCACCCTGATCGGCCTTGGGGTCGGCGCCGCCGGCACGGCCCTGCTTGCCCTGCTGGCGGCCTCCGTCCCCTCCGAGCGCCGTGCGGCAGCCGCGGCGACGACCTGGATCATGATGGTCGCGGGCATCGCCATCTCGGCCGGGGTGGCGGGAAGCCAGCTTCAGCCCTTCACCCTGCCGCGGCTGGCCCTGGTCGCGTCGAGCGTGGTGCTGGCCGCCTTCACCCTTTCGCTGGTGGCGCTTGCCGGGCTGGAAAAGGCGGGGGCCGCAACCGCCGCGCCGGCCAGCCGCAAGTCCTTCGCCCAGGCCCTGCGCGAAGTCAGCGAGGACCGCGAGGCGGTGCGCTTCACCCTGTTCGTGTTCCTGTCGATGCTGGCCTACAGCATGCAGGACCTGATCCTCGAACCGTTTGCCGGGCTGGTGTTCGGCGCGGCGCCGGGCGAGTCGACGTCGCTGGCCGGGATCCAGCATGGCGGCATCCTGGCGGGTATGCTGCTGTCGGGCTGCCTGGCTGGTCCATGGCTGCGGCGGGGCGGGCCACCCTTGCTATGGTGGACTACCGCCGGCTGCGCGGGATCGGCCGCCGCGCTTGCCGCCCTGGCGATCGCCGCCACCTCCGGCCCGCCGTGGCCGCTCGCGACCAACGTATTCGTGCTGGGACTGATGAACGGCATCTTTGCCGCGTCCGCGATTGCCGCGATGATGGAATTGGCGGGACGCGGCGGAAGCTCGCGCGCCGGCGTGCGGATGGGCGTGTGGGGCGCGGCCCAGGCGCTGGCGTTCGGTACGGGCGGGCTGGTCGGGGCACTGGCGACCGACGCCGCGCGCGCGATGATCGGCGCCGACGGCCCGGCCTTTGCCCTTACCTTCGGCGCCGAGGCGATGCTGTTCCTGCTCGCCGCTCATTTCGCCGTGCGATTGCTCGCCGCCAATTTGCGGCGCGACCTTTTGGGAGAACAGGGATGGAGCAGTTCGACGTCGTCGTCGTAGGCGGCGGACCGGCGGGCGCGACCGCCGCCGACGACCTCGCTTCGGCCGGCCGCAAGGTCCTGCTGCTCGACCGCGCCGGGCGGATCAAGCCGTGCGGCGGGGCGATTCCTCCCCGCCTGCTCGAAGACTTCGCCATCCCGCTCAACCTCCTGGTCGCACGCGCGACAGCCGCGCGGATGATCGCGCCATCGGAACGGGCGGTGCGGATGCCGGTCGGCGATGGGTTCGTCGGCATGGTCGACCGGGACCATTTCGACGAATGGCTGAGGGACCGCGCCGCCGGGCATGGCGCGCACCGCCGCACCGGCACCTTCGAACGGATCGACCGCGACGAGGGGGGCCGCGCCATCCTCTGCTATCGCGAAAGCCGCAACGGCGCGCTGGTGCGGGTCGCCACCGCCGCGATCATCGGGGCCGACGGAGCGCGCTCGGCGGTTGCCCGCGACGCGCTGCCCGGCGCCGAACGAGTGCCCTGCGTGTTCGCCTATCACGAGGTCATCCGCGCCCCCGAGCACGACAGCGCAGCTTATGAAGCCGGGCGCTGCGACGTCTTCTACCAGGGCGACCTGTCACCCGATTTCTACGGCTGGATCTTCCCCCACGGCGAGACCGCCAGCGTCGGCGTCGGCAGCGCGCACAAGGGATTTGCGCTGCGCGAAGCGGTTGCGGTTATGCGCGACCGCAACGGCCTGGCGGGGTGCGAGACCATCCGCCGCGAAGGCGCGCCGATCCCGCTCAAGCCACTCAAGCGCTGGGACAATGGACGCGACGTGGTTGTCGCGGGTGATGCCGCCGGGGTGGTCGCGCCGGCGTCGGGCGAAGGCATCTATTACGCCATGACCTGCGGCCGGATAGCGGGGGATGCGGTCGCACAATTCCTCGATTCAGGCGACCCGCGTTGCCTCGGGCTTGCCCGCAAGCACTTCATGAAGGCGCACGGCAAGGTGTTCTGGGTGCTGCGGCTCATGCAATATTTCTGGTACAAGTCCGACAAAAGGCGCGAGCGCTTCGTCCACATGTGCGCGGACAAGGACGTGCAGCAGCTGACCTGGCAGGCTTACATGAACAAGCGGCTGGTGCGGGCTAAACCCGGGGCGCACCTGCGCATCTTCCTCAAGGATACGGCCCACCTGCTCGGCCTTGCGAAGGTCGCGGCCTGAACCGTCGCCACCGCCGCGGGCCGGGCGCTGCCGTCGCGCGCTACCGATGCCGGCTGATCAACGAAGACCGGTACCGCCGACGCAATGCCGCAGCAGCCATCCCAGCCGCTGCGCAATGGTCGCGATGATGGCGGCGCCCGATCGGTCGACCGGGTCGCCGCCAGGAGCGAGCTTACTTCTGGGTTTCGAGCCAGGCGATGAGGTCGGCCCGCTTTTGCGGATCCTGGATGCCGGCGAAGGCCATCTTGGTTCCCGGGACCACCCGCTGCGGGTTCTCGAGATACTGGAACAGCTTGGCGGCGCTCCAGGTGATCCCGCTGTTGGCGTTGGCCGGCGAGTAGGCGTAGCCGGCGATCTTGCCGGCTTCGCGGCCGACCCCGGCGTGCAGCGACGGCCCTATCCGGTTTACGCCCGCGTCGGTGACGTGGCAGGTCTTGCACTGGATGAACACCGCTTCGCCCTTGGTGGCGTCGCCGGTGAAATCGGCGAATTTGGCGCCGCTGACCGTATCGACATTGTCGGCCGCGGGCGCTGCAGCCGCAGCCGGCGCGGCAGGAGCCGTAGCGGTGTTGGTGGCTGCCGGCGTCGCAGCAGTGTTGGCCGTCTCGCCGCCACCTTTGTCGCCCCCTCCTCCGCCGCAAGCTGTTACCGAAAGTCCGACCAACAGGGCGGAAGCAAGCAAGCTGGAAGAGCGGTTCATGGGCGAAAACTCCCTCGTTACGTGCGCGAACTAAGCAGAAAGAAACAACATAGGCAAATAAGCCTTAGGTCCATTAGAATGGGCAGGATCGCCTGCCCTATTGGACTCTGACAGGACCAGAAAAGGGGCGGCCGTGGACTTCCATCCCCAACGCGACTCGCTGCTTGCTGAAGTCCACGCAAGGCCATCGACGCCGATCGATGGACCGATGCTGGTGACCCGGATCGCGGCCTTGTCGGGGCCGGAGGGCGCGGCCGCCGACCGCCGCCACATCACCGAATTGTGCAACCGCATCGGCAGTCCGCGTGTCGCCGACGATGCCGTGTGGTGCGCGGTCGACGGCGGGGACTGGCAACTCCGCTGGGAGAAGCATGGCGAATTCTTCAGCTGGACCTTCTTCGCCCGGCCGAAGGGCAAGGGGGTGGACGCAAGCGCGATCGATGCCGTGCCCCGTGCCTGGCTCGACACCTTGCCGGGCAAGGTCGTGGTGCTGACCAGCCTCGCCGTCTCGCGCGAGGACCAGCGCCCCGATTCCGCGCCTGACCCGAAGGAAGCGGTTGGCTCGCGCATTGCCGACGGCACCGCGACGCTGCTGACCGACCTTCGCGCCGATGCCGCCGGAATGACCCGCTTCCGGCTGTTCATGCACGTCGACGACCCGATCCTGACCGGCCGGATCGCGCTCAGCCTGCTGGAGATCGAAAGCTACCGGCTGATGGCCCTCCTTGCCTTCCCGGTTGCGCAGCAGACCGCGGCCCGGCTGGCTGAGATCGAAGCCGAAGCGCGCGAACTGACCGAGAAGATCGCTACCCATCTCGGCATCGACGATGACCGCGACCTCCTCGCGCGGCTGGTGGCCCTGTCGGGACGGATGGAAGCGATGAGCGCCAGCACCAGCTTCCGCTTCGGTGCCGCGCGGGCCTATTACGACATCGTCCAGAACCGCATCGCCTCGCTCGGCGAAGAGGCGCTGCCCGGCCGTCAGACGATGCGCGATTTCATGGACCGGCGGCTCGGGCCGGCGATGCGGACCTGCACCAGCATCGCCCACCGCGAGACGGAAATGATCTCGCGCATCGCGCGGGCCGGGCAGATGCTGAGCACCCGGGTCGAGCTGGTCACGCAGAAGATCAATGCCGACCTGCTCGATTCGATGAACCGGCGCGCTTCGATGCAATTGCGGCTGCAGCGCACGGTCGAGGGGCTGTCGGTCGCGGCCGTCTCCTATTACGTCGTCTCGCTCCTGCTAATCCCGCTCAAGGCGCTCGACCACCGGCTGCCGCTCGACACCGCGCTGCTGACGGTCGCGCTGGTGCCGCTGACGGTGCTGGGGGTGTGGTGGTCGCTGCGCCGGATCGCGGGCCGGATCGGCGACGACTAGGGCCTAGCGGACCGGCCGCTTCTCGAGTTTGCGGGCGAGCGTCCGGCGATGCATGCCGAGCCGCCGGGCGGTTTCGGAAATGTTGAACCCGGTGGCGATCAGCGTTTCGTTGATCTTCTCCCACTCCAGCGTGCGCAGCGAGGTCGCCCGGCCGTCGAGCGGCACGTCGGAATCGCCCGCGGCGCGGCCGAAAGCGGCTTCGATATCGTCGGTGTTGCTCGGCTTGGGGAGGTAGTGGGCGGCGCCCAGCTTGATCGCTTCGACTGCGGTGGCGATGCTGGCGAAGCCGGTCAGGACGACGATGCGTGTCGCCGGGTCGGCTGCGGCGATGGCGGCGACGCAGGGCAGGCCCGAATGGGTGCCGAGCTTGAGGTCGACGACGGCAAAATCGAACCCCTGCGCGGCCAGCAACGCTTCGAGTTCGACCGGCCCGATCGCGGTCCGCACGTCGTAGCCGCGGCGTTCGAACGAGCGGGCCAAAGTGCGCGCGAAATCCTCGTCGTCCTCGACGATGACCAGGCGCCGGTCGCCGCTCACCCGCGCCGTTCCGATCCGACCAGCGGCAGGGCGAAGCGCACCGATGCGCCGCCTTCGGCCCGGTTGCTCGCGTCGAGCGATCCGCCCAACCGCCGGGCAACGCTGGCCGCGAGGAACAGGCCGAGGCCGTGGCCCGCCCCCTTGGCCGAGCGTAGCGCCTGTCCCAGCGCCGCGATCTGCTCGGGCGCGAAGCCTGGCCCGTCGTCAAGGATGTGGACCACCAGCCGGTCGTCCGTCACTTCGGCGCGCATGACGATCCCGCCCGGGCTCGCCTCGCCGGCATTTTCGAGCAGGCTCCACAATGCCTGGCGAAGCGCGGGTTCGCCCGGGATACGCGCGCCCTTCACCGCGCCGAAGCTGGCATCAAGCGGGACTTCCTCGTGCAGGGTCTTCCAGTCCGCCACCAGGCCTTCAAGCAGGCTTTCGGCGGCAAGGCTGGCCATCGCCTCGCCCCGCGGCAGGCCGGACGTGTCGAGGATGTCGCTAACAATCTCCCGGCACCGCTCCACCGCGCGGTGGGCGTCGGCAAGCTCCTCACGGAAGTTCGGATCGGAGCTGCGGTCGGCCATCCGCTGCCAGTCGCCGACCAGCACCGACAGCGACGACAGAGGCGTCCCAAGTTCGTGCGCGGCGCCGCTGGCGAACAGACCCATGCGGACGATGCTGTCCTCCTCGGCCGCGCGCTGCCGCAGCTCGGCGACATAAGCGTCGCGGGCGCGCAGGTTGCGGCTGATCCGGGTGGTGAACAGCACCAGCAGCACTGCCACCATGACAAACGCAATCTCCTCGCCGATCAGCCCGAGGTCAAAGTCGCCCGCGGCCAGCGGCGGCAGCTTCAAGGGTAGGTGCGACGCTGAGAGCAGCGCAAAGGCTGCGATCGACACGCCGACCAGCAGCCACGCCCGTCCCGCCGGAAGCAGCACGGCGCCAAGCACGATCTGCAGCAGATAGAGCGCGACGAACGGGTTCCTGACACCGCCGCTGAGATACAGCTGTGCGGTCAGCGCGGCCATGTCGAGGAGCAGCGCCAGGAACAGCTCGCCGGGGACGACCCAGCGTTCCTTGAGCGTCACGCTGAACAGCACGTTCCCAAGCGCCAACAACCCGGCAACGCTGAGCATGGCAGTCAGCGGCAGGGCGACGTCGAGCAGGAAGTGCGACACCAGGATGGCAACCAGCTGCCCCGCCACCGCGATCCAGCGCAGCTGGATTAGCAGGCGCATGTTCTCGATCACCGCTTCTTGCGGGGAGCGGCCTGGCAGCCTCGACGGCTGGTGAGTGAGGGCGAGCAGCGGCACGTCCATCATCCCCCGTTGTGCGTCGTTCGCAGCGTCAGGACCAGCCCGAACAGGCACAGGCCGGCCAGCCCGAACCAGGTCAAAGCATAGACTAGGTGGGAATTGCGGAAGCTGACTACCGTCAGTCCGCCGATCGGAAGCCCGCCGGGGTTGGCCGTCGCATCGGCATCTATGAAGAAAGGTGCGACCTCACTGAGGTCCCGCGCCGCCGCGATGGTGGCCACGTCGCGCGAATACCAGCGGTCGGCGGACGGCTGGTTGGCGCGCAGGAAGCGCCCGCCCGGCTCGGTCAGGCGGACAAGACCGGTAACAACTACGTCGCCGGACAGCTGGCCCTGCGGGCGGGTCGAAGCCGCCGCTCGCTCGCTCGGCACGAAGCCTCGATTGACGAGGATCGTGCGGTCACCGGTGTCGAGTGGGGTCAGCACCCAATAACCCTTGCCGCGCTCGGTCAGTGCGTCGACCAGCGTCTCGCGAGCATGATCGAAGCGGCCGCTTGCCCACACCTTGCTATATTCGGGCCAAGTCTCCCGCGCTTCCAAGGCCACTGCCGGGGCCGCCAGCCGGGCATCGACCCGGGCGATCAGGTCGCGCTTCCACGCCAGCCGCTCGACCTGCCACACGCCAAGGCCCGCGAACAGCAGCGCCAGGCCCGCGCACAGCGCGATCAGCGCCCCGCGCTTGGCCCGGCTCCGTCTCACGGGGTGCTGCTGGCCTGTCCGCTCATCATGCCGGGCATCATGTTGCTGTTGAGATGGACCATGATCCACAGCGACCCGGCAATGGTGATCACCAGCAACACCGCGGTGAAGACGTAGGCGAGCAGGGTCCAGCCCCCTTCCCCGCTGGTATTGACGTGGAGGAAGCAGACGGTGTGGACCAGGATCTGCGCCACCGCGAACAGGATGATCAGGATCGCGACCAGCCCCGGATTGCCGATCGGCTGCGCCATCACCAGCCAGAAGGGGATGAAGGTCAGGACGCCCGACAGCGCGAAGCCGACCAGGTAGCTCTTCTTCGAGCCGTGGCCGTGCTCCGACCCATGGGCCTTATCGTGGTCGGTAGCGGCGCTCATCGCAGCATCCCCATCAGGTAGACAAAGGTGAAGACGCCGATCCAGATGACGTCGAGGAAGTGCCAGAACATGCTGAGGCAGGTCAGGCGGCGCTTGTTGACGACGCCCAGCCCATGCTTGCCGACTTGGACCAGCATGATCCCGATCCAGACGATGCCGACCGTGACGTGCAGCCCGTGGGTCCCGACCAAAGTGAAGAAGGCCGACAGGAAGCCCGACCTCTGCGGCGTCGCGCCCTCGCCGATCAGCACGCCGAACTCATACAGTTCGATGGCGACGAAGCTCATGCCCAGCAGGGCAGTCAACGCCAGCCAGCCCTGCACTGCCTTCACCTTGCCCTTGTCCATCGCCAGCATGCCGAAGCCATAGGTGATGGAGGACACCAGCAGGATCGCGGTGTTGAGCGCGACCAGTTCCAGCTCGAAGATGTCGCGCGGGGCCGGACCTCCGGCGAAGCTCGACGACAGCACGCCATAGGTGGCGAACAGCGAGGCGAAGATCAGCGCGTCGCTCATCAGGTAGATCCAGAAGCCGAGCAGGACCGGGCTGGCGTGAGCCTCCCCATGGTCGTGCGCGTCCTTCTCGATCAGGTGGAAGGTGTCGCGGTCGAAGCCGGCGTCAGGTGCGATGGTGGCCATGGTTCCTCAGGCTCCGGCCGCGACGGCTGCGCCGTGCCGGGGCGTCGGCAGGATTGCCGGTTCGGGCGCATAATTGATGTCGAGGAAGGAGATTTCCTCGCGCTCGACGCGGGCGACTTCCTCGGCCGGGATGTCGTAATCGCGATTGTAGTCGAAGCTGTGCCAGATGGTGATCGCGATCAGGCCCACGAAGGCGAGTGCGGCCAGCCACCAGATGTACCAGATCATCCCGAACCCGATGGCGGCGGCCAGCCCGGCCTGGATGATCGCGGTGCCGGTGTTGCGCGGCATGTGCACCGGCCGGTAACCGTCTGCCGGGCGGGCATAGCCGCGGCTCTTCATGTCATACCAGGCGTCGAGGTCGTGGACGACCGGGGTGAAGGCGAAGTTGTAGGCCGGCGGCGGCGAAGTGGTGGACCATTCCAGCGTGCGGCCGTCCCACGGGTCGTTGCCGACCCGCAGCTGGTCACGCTTGCGGTAGCTCACCACCAGCCCGATCACGAGGGCGAGGATGCCGACGAGAATGATCGCGGCGCCGATTGCGGCGATGATGAAATAAGGCTGCAAAGTCGGATCGTCGAACATGCGGACCCGGCGCGTGGTGCCCATCAGGCCGACGATGTAGATCGGCGTCCAGGCCACCCAGTAGCCGATCACCCAGCCCCAGAAGTGGACCTTGCCCCAGAACTTGTCGAGCTTGAACCCGAACGCCTTGGGGAACCAATATTCGATGCCGGCGAAGAGCCCGAACACCACGCCGCCGATGATCACATTGTGGAAGTGGGCAACCAGGAACAGGCTGTTGTGAAGGACGAAGTCGGCCGGCGGGACGGCGAGCAGGACGCCGGTCATGCCCCCGACCACGAAGGTCAGCATGAAGGCGATGACCCACATCATCGGCAGCTCGAAGCGGATTTCGCCCCGGTACATGGTGAACAGCCAGTTGAAGATCTTGGCCCCAGTGGGGATGGCGATCACCATCGTCGCGATGCCGAAGAAGCTGTTGACGCTGGCGCCCGACCCCATGGTGAAGAAGTGGTGCAGCCAGACGAGGTAGCTGAGGATGGTGATGACCACCGTCGCGTAGACCATCGACGAATAGCCGAACAGCCGCTTGCCGGTGAAGGTCGAGGTAATCTCGGAATAGATGCCGAACACCGGCAGGATGAGGACGTAGACCTCGGGATGGCCCCATAGCCACACCAGGTTCCAGTACATCATCGGGTTGCCACCAAGGTCGTTGGTGAAGAAATTGGTGCCGACGTAGCGGTCCAGCATCAGCATCGCGAAGGCGCCGGTCAGGACCGGGAAGATCGCCACCGCCAGCACCTGGCTGCAGAAGGCGGTCCAGGTGAACACCGGCATCTTCATCATGGTCATGCCGGGCGCGCGCATCTTGATGACGGTGGTCACCATGTTGAGCGCGGAGAGCGTCGTACCGACACCCGCGATCTGCAGCGCCCACAGGTAATAGTCTGGCCCGACCCCGGGCGAGTTCTGGAGGTTGGCGACCGGCACGTAATTGAGCCAGCCGGCGGTCGAAAATTCGCCGACGAATAGCGATACCATGACCAGGCCGGCGCCCGCCGCGGTCAGCCAGAAGCTGAGCGAATTGAGATAAGGAAAGGCGACGTCGCGCGCGCCGATCTGCAGCGGCATGACGAAGTTGATGACGCCCGACACCAACGGGATCACCACGAAGAAGATCATGATCGTCCCGTGGGCGGTAAAGACCTGATCGTAATGGTGGGCGTTGAGGTAGCCCTCGCTCCCGTTGAAGGCCATCGCCTGCTGGAGGCGCATCATGATTGCGTCGGAAAAGCCCCGGAGCAGCATCACGATGCCCAGGATGAAGTACATGATGCCGATCTTTTTGTGGTCGACGGTGGTGAACCACTCACGCCACAGATAGCCCCACAGCTTGAACTTGGTGATGCCGCCAAGCACCGCGATCCCGCCCAGCGCCACCACCACGAAGGTGGTCAGCAGGATCGGCTCGTGGATGGGAAAGCTTTCCCAGCTCAACCGGCCGAAGATGGTCTTAGCGTCGATCACTTTGTACAGCTTTCCGCCTGGCTCAGGTCATGTTGCGATTGGCGTCGTCGCCGGGCTTGGTGGCCCCGGGCGCCTTGCGCGTGTCGGTGGGCTTGGTGACGTTGGGTCCGGTGCCCTTGTCTTGCGGCGCCTTGAACAGGGCGCCTTCGGGCTTGTCGCCGGGCGCGGGAACCGATCCCCGGCCAGGAGGCATTTTGCCGTGGCCACTGCCTCCATGCCCCATGTCCTGGCGCATGACGTCGCCCATGCACGGCTGGCCGGGCTCGACGCAGCGTTCTAGGATGCGGCGATAAAGGTCCTTGTCATTCATTGCGAACAGCATCGACGGCACCTTTTCGCTCGGCTTCAACAGCTGGCGATAGCTGGCGATGTCGAGCGTCCGGCCGCTCGCCCGGGCCCCGTTCACCCAGCCATTGAATTGCTGCTCGGGCACGCCGCGGATGCGAAAGCGCATGCCGGAAAAGCCCGCGCCGCTGTAATTGCCGGAGTAACCGGTGCTATCCACCGGCCGGTCGAGCGCCGCGTGAAGCGTGCTTTGCATCCCCGGCATGGCATAGATCATCCCAGCCATGGTCGGCGCGTAGAAGGTGTTCATCATGTTGGACGAGGTGATCTCGAACCGCACTTCGCGGTTGAGCGGAAGCACCAGGTCGTTAACCGTGGCGATGCCGAGGTCGGGGTAGATGAACAGCCACTTCCAATCGAGCGACACTACCTGCACCCGCAGCGCCTGGCTGTCCGCGACCTGTCCCTCAAGCGCGGTCGCCTTGCGATCGAGCGGGCGGAACGGGTCGAGCAGGTGGGTGCTCGACCAGGTCAGCGCGCCCAGCGCGATGATGATCAGCAGCGGCGCCGACCAGATCGCCAGTTCCAGCGTGGTCGAATGGTCGAAATGCGGATCGTAGGTTCCGCCCTTGCCTTTGCGATAGCGCCAGGCGAAGACCACGATCAGGACCATCACCGGCACGATGATCAGCAGCATCAGCCCGGTCGAAATGATGATCAGGTCGCGCTGCTGTCGGGCAATGGTGCCGGCCGGATCGAACACCGCATGCGAGCAGCCCGCCAGCAGAAGCGCCACGATCAATGGGGCCAGCGTCCGGGCTGACAATAAGGGGGACCTCGGCTTCATGAGGCAGCGAGATAGGCCTGACGGGTGCGCTGCAACATTGGACAAAATGTCCAATCCCGCGCTGCGCGCATTACGGGCATAGGGGGTAGCTGGGGTGGAGCCGCGTGCGTGATGCTGCCCAAAGCGAAAGAAGACGAGCCGACATGACCACCACCGCCGACAGTGCTTCTTCCACCTCGCTGGAACGTGACGCCCAGGCGGTCAATGCCAAGCATGGCGAGGTCCGGCCGGGCGAGATCGCGATCGGGGTCATCATCGGCCGCACCACCGAATTCTTCGACTTCTTCGTCTATGCCATCGCCTCGGTGCTGGTGTTCCCGACCTTCGTCTTCCCCTACCTTGATCCGCTCGAAGGCACGCTCGCCAGCTTCGCGCTGTTCAGCCTGGCCTTCTTCGGCCGCCCGCTCGGCACCTTCCTGTTCACCTACATCGATCAGCGTCACGGCCGCGGGGTGAAGCTTACCATCGCGCTGTTCCTGCTCGGTGGGTCGACGATGGCGATCGCCCTCCTTCCCTCTCATGCTCAGGTCGGCGCGACCAGCGCTTGGCTGCTCGGCTTGTTCCGGCTGCTGCAGGGTGTCGCGCTGGGCGGGGCGTGGGACGGTCTGCCCTCGCTGCTGGCGCTCAATGCGCCGCACGAAAAGCGCGGCTGGTATTCGATGATCCCACAGCTTGGCGCCCCGCTCGGCCTGGCGCTGGCCTGCGTGCTGTTCGCTTACTTCCTTGCGCTGCTGGAGACCGCCGACTTCCTGCGCTGGGGCTGGCGCTACCCGTTCTTCGTTGCGCTGGCGCTCAACATCGTCGCGTTGTTCGCGCGCCTCCGGATCGTCGCCACGCCCGAATTCAAGCGGCTGTTCGACACCCGCGAGCTGCAGCCGTCGCCGCCGTTCGAAACGCTGTTCGCGGAATGGCGGACGATCCTGCTCGGTGCCTTCGCCCCGTTGGCCAGCTTCGCGCTATTCCACCTCATCGCGGTGTTCCCGCTGTCCTACAATCAGCTGTTCACCACCGGCAGTCCGGTCCGCTTCCTGCTGATCGAGGCGCTGGGCGCAATGGTGTTCGTGATGGCCATCCTGCTGTCGGGCATCCTTGCCGACAAGGTCGGCCGCCGCGCGGTGCTGGGCGTGTCGGCCGCGCTGATCGGGACCTTCTGCTTCGCCCCGATGCTGCTCAGCTTCGGCCAGTTCGGTGAAGGGCTGTACCTGCTGCTGGGCTTCGTCCTGCTCGGTCTCAGCTTCGGGCAGGCCGCGGGCGCGGTGAACAACAGCTTCCGCCAGCAGTATCGTTACACGGGCGCCGCGATCGTCTCCAACTCGGCTTGGTTCATCGGCGCCGGCTTCGCCCCGCTGGTCGCGCTGTGGCTGACTGCGCGGGTCGGCCTGTGGGCGGTCGGGCTGTACCTGCTGTCCGGCGTCATCTGCACGCTCGGCGCCCTGTTCTTCAACCGCAGCTACGGCCGGCGCGACGAGGAAACCTCCGCCCATCCGGCCGTCGCCGACTAGTCGCCGGCAAGGTCGGCCAGCACCGCTTCGAGTTCGACCAGACGCTCGGCCGGCTCGGCGCTCTCGGGCCGGAACAGCCAGCGTCCCTCCTTGGCTTCGAGCGGTGCGGGCGCCTTCGCCGAGGCGTCGACCGGGGTGATCGCGATCGCCGCAGGGCCGGCGTCGATCCGCCGCACGCCCGCCGCGCGCGCCAGTATCCGCACCTGCGCCGACGCCAGCAGGGCTTCGGCCTCGTCGGGGAGCTCCCCGAAGCGGTCTGCCAGCTCGGCCCGCAGCGCATCGAGCCCGGCGCTGTCTTCCAGCCGCGCCAGCCGCAGGTAGAGCGCCAGCCGCACCTCCTCCTCGGGGATCCATTCCGCCGGCAGGCACCCGGCGGCGCCCAGCCGAAGTTCGGGCTCGGGCGTGTCGACGTCCTCGCCGCGGGCATGGCGTAGCGCCTTGCCGAGCAGGTTCTGGTAGAGGTCGATGCCGATCAGCTTGAGGTGACCCGACTGCTCCTCGCCCAGCAGATCGCCGGCCCCGCGCAGGTCGAGGTCCCGCGCGCTGATCGCAAAGCCCGCGCCCAGCCGGTCGAACGCCGCCAGCGTGTTCAGTCGGTCGAGCGTCCGCTTGGGAATGTCGGCCTTGCCGGTCATCAGCAGGATGTGCCCGCGCCGCGCGCCGCGCCCGACCCGCCCGCGCAACTGGTGCAATTGAGCGAGGCCGAACCGCTCGGCCTTCAGCACAACCATGGTGTTGGCGCGCGGAACGTCGAGCCCGGCCTCGATGATATTGGTCGCCAGCAGCACGTCGCCATTGCCATTGGCGAAGCCGACCATCGACTCGTCGATCTCCGCCGCCACCATCTTGCCGTGGGCGCGAACCACCGACAGTTCGGGCACCAGCCGCGCCAGGGTTTCGCCGAGCGGCTCCATGTCTTCGATGCGGGGTACGACCACGAAGCTCTGCCCGCCGCGCGCCCGCTCGCGCATCAGCGCGGTGCGCAGCTTGGTCTCGTCCAGGCCGCCGACCTCGGTCCGGATCGGCTGACGCCGAGCCGGCGGCGTCGCCAGGATGCTGACTGGCTGCAACCCGACCAGTGCCGACTGCAGCGTCCGCGGGATCGGGGTAGCCGTGAGGCTGAGCGAATGCGGCGCGCCCAGACCGCGCAACTTGTCCTTGTCCTTGGCCCCGAAGCGCTGCTCCTCGTCGATGATGACAAGGCCAAGGTCCTTGTAGACCGCGTCCTTGCCCGCCACCGCGCCGGTCCCGACCACGATCGAGATGCTGCCGTCGGCGAGGCCGGCGAAAACCTTCTTCTTGTCGGCCGCGGATACCAGCCGCGACAGCATGGCAACCTCGACGCCAAGCTCACGGAAGCGATTGCGGAAGGTCTCCAGATGCTGGCGCGCAAGCACCGTGGTCGGTGCCGCCAGCGCCACCTGCTTGCCCGCGAACACCGCCATCGCGGCTGCGCGTAGCGCAACTTCGGTCTTGCCGAAGCCGACGTCGCCGACCACCAGCCGGTCCATCGGCTTGCCCGCCGCAAGGTCGCTGCGGATGGCCGAGATGGCCTTCAACTGGTCGGCGGTCTCGGTGAAGGGAAAGCTTGCCACCAACTGTTCGAAGCGGGCGGCGTCGGGTTCGATCACCGGGGCTTCGGCCTCCGCCCGCTCGGCCGCCAGCGCGACCAAGCCGCGCGCGGTTTCGGCAACGGCTGCCAGCACCTCGCCGCGCCGCCTTTCCCATGATGACCCGTCGAGCTTGTCGAGCGTGACACTGTCCTCGTCCGAACCGTAGCGCCACAGCTTGCCGACGTCGGCGACGGGAACCAGCCGGCGCGCCTCGCCCGCAAAGCGCAGCACCACCGCATCGCCGCCGTTTTCGGGCAATTCGGTCAGTCCGGTGACCGCGGCCAGTCCGTGATCCTCATGAATGACGATGTCGCCGGGGCGGATTTCGGGCGCCGCGAACAGCTCGCCTGGGACCGAAGCCGCGCCGGCCTCCTGCACCGCGCGCGAGCCGATGAGGTCGCCGGCGGCAACCGCGACCAGCTGGCCTTGCGTGAAACCGCGCGGCACCGCCATGTTCAGGGCAAGGGGCGTCCCGGGAGGCGCTGCCATCAGCTCATCCCAGCTCTCGACCGGCACGATGTCGGTCTTGAGTGCACGCGCCACACGCGCGCTGAGGAAGCGTACGTCACGGGGCGAGCCCAGCAAGGCAATCGTCTTGCCCTCGTTGAGCGCGGACTTGGCGAAGCGGAGAAACGCCCGCTCGGGTGCGCGTTGCTCGACGAACCGCGGCGGCGGCGCATCCAGGCCTCGCGAAAGATCGAGGTGGTCCAGCTTGGCGATCGCATCCTGCCAGCGCTTATCGTCGCAGATGTCGGCCATCGCCCGGGCCGGGCGGCGCTTGCCGGTATCGGCTGCAAGCGCGAGGAACAGCTTGCGGCGCTGATCGGCTCCGGGATCCTGGGCTAGTACGGCGCCGGGAAAGTGATCGATCAGGGTCACCCCGTTTCTTGCTTGCGGTTCGGAGACGATGCCGATCTCCAGCCGCTCCAATTCCTCGATAGTAAGCTGGGTCAGTGGGTCGAAGCTGCGGATGGCAGAGATTGCCCCATCAGCCACTTCGATCCTGACCGGCTGCTGGCGGTCTCCGGGGTAAAGGTCGGCAACGTTGCCGCGCACCGCCACTTCGCCTGGTTCGTCGACCCGGTCGTCGTCATGGTAACCGAGCGAGCGGGCGGCCTCAGCAAAACTCTCGAGGTCGAGCGGCTCGCCGGGACGAAGCATCGGTGGCTTGGCCGAATAGGCCGATGGAGGCGCAACCAGCCGGCCGGCGGCTTCCCCACTGCTGACCAGAAGCACCCGGCGGTCCCCGCCCAGCGCTTCCGCGAGGTGGCGAAGGGTGGCCGTGCGCTGGCCCGAGATGCTGGCCGAAGTCGGCGCATCGTCGCCAGGCAGCACGTCCGACGCGGGGAGGTGCAGGACCAGCCGGTCTCCTGCTCCCTGCGCGGCGGCGCGGGCGATGCTGTCGGCCCGCACCTCGTCGCGGGCGAGGAACAGCAACCGCGGCGCCTCCGCCGTCAATAATGCCGCTACCACTTCGCCGATTTCGAGTTCGGCTGCTCTTGCTTGTTCTTCGCCCCTGGCCATGCCCCCCGCAACGGGCCGCACCCGTGCCTGTTCCTGCCTTTCAGACCAGCTTGCCGGGATTGAAGATTCCGTGGGGATCCATTGCCCGCTTGATCGCCCGCAGTGCCTGCATCCGCGCTGGTGAGGCCAGCCGGGCAAGCTCGTCCTTCTTCATCTGACCGATGCCATGTTCGGCCGAGATCGACCCGCCGGCCTCGGTCACCAGATCGTGGACCAAGGCGCTGACCGCCTTGCCCTTCGCGCCATCGGCCCAATCGCGCGGCGCGCCGGCGGGCGCGCGGACATGGAAGTGGACGTTGCCGTCGCCGAGATGGCCGTAGCCGGTCGCCTCCGTCCCCGGAAAGTGCTGCTCGATCAGGCGTGCTTCCTCGGTCAGGAACACGGGCACGTGGTCGATCGGAAGCGAAATGTCGTGCTGCGCGGCGGGGCCGTCGGTACGTTCGGCTTCGGAGATGGAATGACGGATGCGCCACAGCGCTTCGGTGTGCGCGTCGCTTTGCGCGATCACCGCATCGCCGATCGGAGCGTCCGACAGCAATTGCTCGAGCAAGCGCTCCGGTGGGTCTTCGCCGGCACCGGTGACCGCTTCGACCAGCACGTGCCACGGCCAGGAACCGGCCAGCGGAGCGCGGGTCTGCGGGATGTGGCGGAGGACACGCTGGAGGCTGGCGTCGGGGATCAGCTCGAACGCCTCGATCCGGTCGCCCGCCGCGTCGAGCCGCCGCAGCAGCGCGAGGGCCTGATGCGGGTCGTCGAGGCCGATCCACGCCGCGGCGCGCTGCACCCTCCCCGGCACCAATCGCAAGCGAAGGGCTGTGACGATGCCGAGCGTGCCTTCGGCCCCAATCAGCAGATGGTCGAGGCTGAACCCGCGATTGTCCTTCTTGAGGCCGGACAGGCTGTCGTGCACCAAGCCGCCCGACAGCACCGCTTCCATCCCCAGCACCTGCGCGCGCATGGTCCCGAAGCGCAACACCTGGGTCCCCCCGGCATTGGTCGAGGCGAGGCCCCCCACCGTCGCCGATCCTCGCGCGCCGAGGTCGAGCGGGAAGCGCGCTCCCTCCGCTTCCGCAGCGCGCTGGAGCGTCTCGAGGATCACCCCGGCCTCAACCACCGCGTGATCGGATCCGATCGAGCGGATGCGGTTCATCCGCCGGAGCGACAGCAAGACGGCCGAACCGTCGGCCGGCGGCGTGGCGCCGCCGACCATAGAGCTGTTGCCGCCCTGCGGAACGAGCGCGACTCCATGCGCCTCCGCCGCCTCGACGATCGCGGCGACCTCGTCGGTGGTGGAGGGCTGGAGCAGCACCGAGCCGACCCCGCTCCAACGCCCGCGCCAGTCGGTGAGCCACGGCGCGATCGTATCGGCGTCGCTGACGATTGCAGCAGCTGGCAAAAGGCCGGCGAGGGCGTCCAGGAAGGCGGCGATGGTCACGAGGAAAGCGCGAAAATGGCACTTCGTCCACTTCGTCCAGATCGTGACCATCGCACCGAACGGCGGAAGGTCACAATCGAACAAGATGAAAGGCACCGGTGCATCGCTGCAAGGCGATGGCAAACGCTTTCCTATTGTTCAAGCAGGAGCGATGGACGAAGCTCCCCTCACGGGATCAATTAGGGGCAGGCGTAGGTGCGTTAATGGGAAAGTACCGATTGGTGCAAGTCACCGCCATCGTCGTCGAGGGCCCGGCATGATCCAGCTGGTGGTGGCACGTGCCCGCAACGGGATCATCGGGCGCGACGGGACCTTGCCGTGGCACCTTCCCGAAGACCTCAAGCGCTTCAAGCGACTGACGCTCGGCACCGCGATGGTGATGGGGCGCAAGACCTTCGACAGCCTGCCGGGGCTTCTTCCCAAGCGCCGGCATATCGTCGTCACCCGCGACCGCGCCTGGCAGGCGCCAGGTGCCGAGGTTGCCCACTCGCTGCCCGAGGCCTTTGCGCTGGCAGCGCCCGACGATGTCAGCGTGATCGGCGGAGCGGAAATCTTCGGACTGGCGCTGGCCTTTGTCGACAAGGTTGAACTGACCGAGGTGTTGGCCGACGTCGCCGGCGACACGACCATGCCCGATCCGCGCGACAGCGGATATTGGCGCGAGACCTTTCGCGAGGAGCATGTGGCGCTCGAAAGCGGCGGCCTGCCCTACGCCTTCGTTACGCTGGAGCGGGCCTAGCGAGGGGCCGCAAGACCCTCGGCGGTCTTGTGGAGACGAGTCATCTGCTCGCCGAGCACGCCGTCGACCGCCGGCGCGAACTGCGCCACCTTATCGGCCGTCATGCCGCCGACCTTGTAGTTCATCACCAGCGTTGAGCCCTGCGCCCTGGGCGTGATCGTCCAGGTCATGGCACCCGCTTTCGCCACCGTAGCGAGGGGCCCGAGCAGACCCGTCAGCAACAGGCGGCGGCCCGGCTCGCTGATGCCGACCTGCAAATGCGTGACGACCTTGCCGTCGGGCATCTTCTCGCACCAGCAACCCATCGGCACGACTTCGACCGACAGGTTGGCGGCCTTGCCCGAGAAGGTGTGGGAATCGGACCACCAGCGCGCCGGTTGCCCGATCAGGGTGTAGAGGCGATCGGGGGCAAGCGCGCTGTCGAACCGATGCTCGATCTCGAAACGGTCGGCGCCGGTCGAGCGCACTTCGGCGGCGGCAGGGACTGCCATCGCGGCGGCCAGCGCACCGAACGCCAATGGTCGTTTCATCGTCCTTCCCCTGCCCTTGAAGCGGGCCGAGGATGCGCCTGTCAGGCGGCGCCGTCCAGCACTGCGTCGATCTGGCGGGTGACCTCGTCCACGTTCGCCATGCCGTCGACCCGGGCCACCAGGCCGCGCGCCTCGTAATAGGGCAGGATCGGCGCGGTCTTGGCGCGATATTCGGCCATCCGCGTGCGCACGGTCTGCTCATTGTCGTCGGGGCGGCGCTTGAACTCATGCCCGCCGCAGACGTCGCACTGGTCCTGTACCGCGGTCGGCTTGAACCGGTCGTGGTAAGGCGCGCTGCAGGTGGCGCAGGTGAACCGGCCGGTGATGCGCTCGACCAGCGCTTCCTCGTCCACCTCAAGCTCGATCACATGGGCGAGGTTGCGGCCGCGCTCGTCGAGCAGAATATCGAGCGCTTCGGCCTGGTTCTGGGTGCGCGGGAAGCCGTCGAAGATGGCGCCCTGGGTCCGGCTCTGGTCGAGATGCTCGCCGATCAGCGCGGAAACGATGGCATCGCTGACCAGCTCGCCCGCGTCCATGATCGCCTTGGCCTTGAGCCCGACCGGAGTGCCGGCGCGAACCGCTGCGCGCAGCATGTCGCCGGTCGACAGCTGGACCATGCCGCGGGAGTCGACCAGCCGTTGCGACTGAGTACCCTTACCCGCACCAGGCGGCCCCAAGAGGATGATATCCAAGGCTGAAAGTTCCCCTCGTTCACACAAGCTGCTTGTCACGGGCCCGGCTGGACCCGTCAAGCGTCAGCGGCGCGCCGGCCGCCCGCCCTTCAGCTTCGCCTTCTTGATCAGGTCGCCATATTGGTGCGCGATCAAATGGCCCTGGATCTGGCTGACGGTATCCATCGTCACGTTGACGACGATCAGCAGGCTGGTGCCGCCGAGATAAAAGGGGATGCCGGCCTGGGTGAACATTATCTCCGGCACCAGGCAGATCAGCACCAGATAGGCGGCACCGATCACCGTCAGGCGGGCGAGCAGATAGTCGAAATAGCTTTCGGTCGCCTTGCCCGGACGGACGCCCGGGATGAAGCCGCCATGCTTCTTCAGGTTGTCCGCGGTCTCTTCCGAATTGAACTGCACCGAGGTGTAGAAGAAGCAGAAGAAGACGATGCCGAGCCCGTAGAGGGTCATGAACACCGGGCTGCCGTGCTGCAGGTAGGTGCTGAGCGTGACCAGCCATTCCGAGCCGCCTTCGCTGCCCGGCGTCGCGCCGGCCATCTGGATGACGGTCAGCGGCATCAGCAGCAGCGAGGAAGCGAAGATCGGCGGAATGACGCCGGCGGTGTTGATCTTGATCGGCAGGTGCGACCGCTCCTGCGCCATCATGCCCCGCGCGGTGGCGCGCTTGGGATATTGGATCAGCACGCGGCGCTGGGCCCGCTCCATGAAGCAGATGAACAGGATCAAGCCGACCACCAGCGCGATCACAAGCAGGATGATCAGTGGGTCGATGGTGTTGCTGCGCCCGCCCTCGAACAGCTGGGCCAGGGTGCGCGGCAGGGTCGCGACAATACCGGCCATGATGATCAGGCTGATGCCATTTCCGATCCCGCGGCTGGTGATCTGCTCACCGATCCACATCAGGAACAGGGTACCGCCGACCAGGCTGATGGTGGCGGCGACACGGAACATGACGCCGGGTTCGACCACCGCGGGGATGCCTTGCGTGGCGCCCAGGCCCTCGAGGCCGACCGCGATGAAATAGCCCTGCACGGTGGTCAGCAGGACGGTAAGGTAGCGGGTATATTGGTTGAGCCGCTTGCGCCCGGTCTCGCCCTCTTTCTTGAGGGCCATCATCGGGGCATACATGGTGGCGCCGAGCTGCACCACGATCGAGGCGGTGATGTAGGGCATGACGCCGAGCGCGATGATGCTCATCCGCTCCAGGCTGCCGCCCGAGAAAGTGTTGAAGAAGTCTAGGACGCCGCCGCGCTGGGTGTTGAACAGCTGGGCCATGGCGCGCGGGTCGATGCCCGGCATCGGCACGTGGCTGAGCAGACGGAACAGGATCAGCGCACCGATGGTGAACCAGATCCGCTTCTTGAGCTCGGTCGCCTTGCCAAAATTGGCGAGGCTGATGTTCGAAGCCAGTTGTTCGGCCTGCGATGCCATGTTGTTTGTTCGTCCCTACCCGAAGGGGCCCATATAGGCGGTGCCGCCACGGATGAAAGCCGTTCTCCTGCGAAGGCAGGAGCCCAGTTCCTTCTTCACCAGCGGAGGAGAGGACACTGGGCCCAGGCCTGCGCCGGGGAACAGGTTACTTGGCCGCCCGCGCCGCGTCCTGCTTGGACGACTTGTCGGCGAGGCGCGCTTCGCGAGCCTTGCCCTTCTTGGCCTTGGCGAGCTCGGCCGAGTCGCGGCGCTCGATCACTTCGACGCTGCCGCCGGCAGCTTCGATCGCGCTCTTGGCACCGGCGCTGACGCCGTGGACGCGGAAGGTCAGCTTGGCCGAGAAATCGCCCTTGCCGAGGATCCGTACGCCGTCCTTGCCGCCACGGCCGACACCGGCCGCCTTGAGCGTGTCGTGGTCGATCGTGCCATTGGCGTCGAGCGCGCCGGCGTCGACCAGCTTCTGGATCGCGCCCAGGTTCACCTCGGCATAATCCTTGGCGAAGATGTTGTTGAAGCCGCGCTTCGGCAGCCGCATGTGGAGCGGCATCTGGCCGCCCTCGAAGCCCTTGATCGAGACGCCCGAGCGGCTCTTCTGGCCCTTCTGGCCGCGGCCGCCGGTCTTGCCGACGCCCGAACCGATACCGCGGCCGACGCGAACGCGGCTCTTGCGGGCACCGGGATTGTCGCGGAGTTCGTTGAGCTTGATGGTCATGTTGTGCACTCGCTTTCGCTTTTGTCGCGCATCCGGGCCCCTGCGCAGCAGAAGCCCGGTCACTTGATGAAGGAACGGGCCCCTACTTAGCGCAGGGGCCCGGGTCCAGTTACTTTTCGACGCTCAGCAGATGCTGCACCTTGCGGATCTGGCCGAGGACCTCGGGGGTCTCCTCCACTTCCACGGTGCGGTGCATCTTGTTGAGGCCGAGACCGACCAGCGTCGCGCGCTGGGTCTTGTCGCGGCGGATCGGCGAACCGGTCTGGGTGATCTTGATGGTCGCCACGTCTGTTACTCCGTGATGCTGTCGGCGGTGGCCTCAGCCTCCGCCTGGCTTACGCCACCGCGGCCGAGCAGGTCGGCGACCTTCTTGCCGCGACGCTGCGCCACCGAACGGGGGCTGGTCTGTTCCTTGAGCGCCTCGAAGGTCGCCCGGATCATGTTGTACGGGTTGGAAGTGCCGACCGACTTGGTCACCACGTCCGCCACGCCCAGGCTCTCGAAGATGGCGCGCATCGGGCCGCCGGCGATGATGCCGGTGCCGCTCGGCGCCGAGCGGAGGGTCACCTTGCCCGCACCGAAATGACCGTTGCCATCATGGTGCAGGGTGCGGCCGTCACGCAGCGGAACGCGGATCATGGCCTTCTTAGCCGCCGCGGTCGCCTTGCTGATGGCTTCCGGAACCTCACGGGCCTTGCCGTGGCCGAAGCCCGCACGACCCTTGCCGTCGCCGACCACGACCAGCGCGGCAAAGCCGAAGCGCTTACCACCCTTCACGGTCTTGGAAACGCGGTTGATGTGGACCAGCTTCTCGATCAGCTCCTCGCCGCCGTCGTCGTCACCGCCACGACCGCCACGGCGATCGTCACGGCGTCCGCCGCCACGGTTGCCGCCGCCGCGGCCGTCACGGCCACCGCCGCGTCCGCCGCGATTGCCGCCGGGACCACCAGGGCCGCGGGGACCGCGGTTGTCCTGCTGCTGCGGAGCCTGCTGCGCCGGAGCGCCAGCGTCCGCGGCTTCGGCCGCCGCAGGGGCGTCCGGAGCGCCGGCCTGGGTCTGGGTTTCGATCTCATCAGCCATAATCAGAACTCCAGCCCGCCTTCACGGGCGGCATCGGCGAGGGCCTTGACCCGGCCATGGAACAGGAAGCCGCCGCGATCGAACACGACGTTGGTGACGCCGGCCGCCTTGGCCCGCTCCGCCAGCGTCTTGCCGACCTGCTTGGCGCCCTCGGTGGTCGCGTTGGCCTTGCCGCGCAGATCCTTGTCGAGGGTCGACGCGGAGACGAGGGTGCGGCCCTCGGCATCGTCGATCACCTGGGCATAGATGTGGCGGCCCGAACGGTGCACCGACAAACGCGGCTTGCCACCTGAACGGGCACGAAGCGTCGTCCGGACGCGGCGACGCCGGCGATCGAAAAGGGAAAGCTTGGCCATTACTTCTTCTTCCCTTCCTTGCGGAAGATGAACTCGCCGCGATACTTGATGCCCTTGCCCTTGTAGGGTTCGGGCTTGCGCCAGCGCCGGATCTCGGCCGCGACCTGACCGACCTTCTGCTTGTCGATGCCGCTGATCTCGACCGTGTTGGGGTCGGGAGTCTTGACGTCGATGCCCTCGGGGATCGCGTAATTGACGTCGTGGCTATAGCCGAGCTGCAGGCGCAGGTTCTTGCCCTGGGCCGCGGCACGATAGCCGACGCCGGTGATCTCGAGCACCTTGGTGAAGCCGTCGGTCACACCGGTGACGAGGTTCGACACGTTGGTGCGCTGCATGCCCCACGCAGCCCGCGAACGCTGGCTGTCGTTGACCGGCTGGATGCTGATCTGGCCGTCCTCGACCGAGGTGCGGACCAGTTCATCGAGCAGGCTCATCGAGAGGGTGCCCTTGGGGCCCTTCACGCTGAGGGTCTGACCCTCGAGGGTCGCCGTAACCCCGGCCGGAACCGGGACCGGCTTTTTGCCGATACGGGACATCTTAGAACACCTCCGCCAGAACCTCGCCGCCGACGTTCTGCTCACGTGCTTCCGCGTCGGAAAGCACGCCGCGAGGCGTCGAGACGATGGTCATGCCAAGACCGTTGCGGACCCGGGGCAGCTCGCGAGAGCCCGAATAGACCCGGCGACCGGGCTTCGAGACACGCGCCAGATGCTGGATCGCAGGCTGGCCTTCAAAATATTTGAGTTCGATCCGGAGGCCCTTCTGGCCCGCCAGTTCTTCCTCAGAGTAGCCACGGATATAGCCTTCGCGCTGAAGCACGTCGAGGACGTGAGCGCGCAGCTTGGAAGCCGGCGTCAGGACGCTGTCCTTCTTCGCCTGCTGGCCATTGCGGATGCGGGTGAGCATATCACCCAGGGGATCGGTCATCGCCATCTTGCGGTGTCCTTACCAGCTCGACTTCGTGAGGCCCGGAATCAGGCCCTTGTTGCCCATTTCCCGCAGCATGATGCGCGAGAGACGGAACTTGCGGTAGACAGCCCGGGACCGGCCCGTCAGCTCGCACCGATTACGGATGCGGGTCGGATTGCCGTTACGGGGCAGCTCCGCCATCTTCAGACGCGCGATCAAACGCTCGGTCTCGTCGAGGCTCTCGTCATTCGCGAGGGCCTTCAGCTTGGCGTACTTGGCCGCCTGCTTCACGACGAGCTTCTTGCGACGCTCGTTCTTGTTGATGGAACTCAGTTTCGCCATGACTTAAGTTCTCCTAACCGCTTACGCGGCAGCCTTTTGCTGTTCAGCGTCTGCGGGGAACGGGAAGTTGAAGAGGCGGAGCAGCTCGCGCGCTTCCTCGTCGGTCCTTGCCGTGGTGGTGACGATGATGTCCATGCCCCGGACCTTGTCGATCTGGTCATAGTTGATCTCGGGGAACACGATCTGTTCCTTGAGACCCATCGCATAGTTGCCGCGCCCGTCGAAGCTCTTCGGGTTGAGGCCGCGGAAATCGCGGACCCGGGGAAGAGCGATCGTGACCAGGCGGTCGAGGAACTCGTACATGCGCTCGCGGCGAAGGGTGACCTTGCAACCGATCGGCATGCCCTCACGCAGCTTGAACTGCGCGATCGAAGTCTTGGCCTTGGTGATCACCGGCTTCTGCCCGGCGATCAGCTGCATTTCGGCAGCGGCGGCCTCGACCTTCTTCTTGTCCTGGGTCGCTTCGCCGACGCCCATGTTGATGACGATCTTGTCGAGCCGCGGAACCTCGAGGTGGTTCTTGTAGCCGAACTTGTCGGTCATCGCCTTGACGATGCGCTCGTCGTAATCCTTCCGCAGGCGCGGAACGTAGTTGGCATCAGCCATTGATCAGCTCCCCGGACTTGACCGCGACCCGGACCTTCTTGCCGTCGCGTTCCTCGAAGCGGACGCGGGTAGCCGCGCCGGTCTTCGGATCAGCGAGCGCCACGTTGGACACGTGAAGCGGCGCTTCCTTGGTGACCTTGCCGCCTTCTGGGCTGGCCTGGGTCGGCTTGATGTGGCGCGTGGCGACGTTGATGCCGCTCACGACCACCTTGTTTTCCTTCGGCATGGCGCGGACGACCTCACCGGTCTTGCCCTTGTCCTTGCCGGACAGGACGACGACCTTGTCGCCCTTCTTGATCTTCGCGGTGGCCATTACAGCACCTCCGGCGCAAGGCTGATGATCTTCATGTGCTTCTTGGCGCGCAGTTCGCGCACCACCGGCCCGAAGATACGAGTGCCGATCGGCTCCTCGTTCTTGTTGACCAGCACGGCGGCATTGCTGTCGAAGCGGATCACCGAACCGTCCGGACGACGAATGTCCTTGGCGGTACGCACGATGACCGCGCGGTGAACGTCGCCCTTCTTCACGCGGCCCTTGGGCGCGGCTTCCTTGACGGAAACGACGATGATGTCGCCGACGCTCGCGGTGCGGCGCTTGGAGCCACCGAGCACCTTGATGCACATGACGCGCTTGGCACCGCTGTTGTCAGCGACGTCCAGGTTGGACTGCATCTGGATCATGGGTCTATCCTATCCTTGACCAGAGCGCTCAGACGTTGGCCGCTTCGGCCAGGTCGGAGGCCTTGGCCTCACCCACCAGTCCGGCAACGGTCCAGGTCTTGAGCTTCGAAAGCGGGGCGCATTCTTCAATGCGGACCTGCTGACCCACGCTGTAGGCATTCGCCTCGTCGTGAGCATGGTACTTCTTCGACAGCTTGATGATCTTGCCGTACAACGGGTGCTTCACCCGCCGCTCGACACGAACCACCACGGTCTTGTCACCCTTGTCGGACACTACGGTGCCGGTGAGGACGCGCTTTGGCATCTATTCTCTCCTCAGCCCTGCGACGCCGCGTTCTTCGAACGCTGGCCTTGCAGGGTCTTGATCCGGGCGATGGTCCGGCGGACCTCGCGCACCCGGCTCGGCTTCTCGAGCTGGTTGGTGGCGGCCTGGAAGCGCAGGTTGAACTGCTCCTTCTTCAGGTCGCCCAGCTGCGTCGACAGCTGGTCGTCGGTTGCAACCGACAGGTCTTCACGCTTCGCCATGGTCAGTCGGCCTCAACCAGGGTTTCGCCAAGGCGGGCGACCACCTTGACCTTGATGGGGAGCTTCTCCGCGGCACGCTCGAAAGCGACCTTGGCAAGCGGTCCGGGAACGCCGTCGAGCTCGAACAGGATGCGGCCGGGCTTGACCCGGGCGACCCAGAATTCGGGCGAGCCCTTGCCCTTGCCCATGCGGACTTCGGCAGGCTTGCTCGACACCGGCACGTCCGGGAAGATCCGGATCCACAAGCGTCCCTGACGCTTGATGTGACGGGTGATCGCGCGGCGGGCCGCTTCGATCTGGCGGGCGGTGATCCGCTCGGGCTCCATGGCCTTGAGGCCGAAGGCGCCGAAGTTGAGCTCGGTCCCGCCCTTGGCATTGCCATGGATCCGGCCCTTGAAGGCCTTGCGGAACTTGGTGCGCTTTGGTTGCAGCATGTCTCTCGTTCCTTACCGGCGACGATCGTCGTCACGCGCGGGGCGGACGCCGGAGGTCTGAGCTTCCATCATCAGCCGGTCCTGGGCCATCGGGTCGTGACCGAGGATCTCGCCCTTGAACACCCATACCTTGACCCCGCACACGCCATAAGCGGTGTGAGCCTGGGCTTCGGCATAATCGACGTTGCCGCGCAGCGTGTGAAGCGGCACGCGGCCTTCACGATAGCGCTCGGAGCGAGCGATCTCGGCGCCGCCGAGACGGCCGCCGCACTCGATACGAATGCCTTCCGCGCCAAGGCGAAGGGCCGACTGGACGGCGCGCTTCATGGCCCGACGGAACGCGATGCGACGCTCCAGCTGGTCGGCGATGCCCTGCGCCACGAGGCGCGCATCGACTTCCGGCTTGCGGATCTCGACGATGTTGAGGCTGACTTCCGAACCCGTCATCTTGGACAGGGTCTTCTTCAGCTTCTCGATGTCGGTGCCCTTCTTGCCGATGATCACGCCTGGGCGTGCGGCATAGACGGACACGCGGCACAGCTTGGCCGGGCGCTCGATGACCACCTTGGAGATCGCGGCCTGGGGCAGCGTCTTCATGATGTACTGGCGGATCTTGAGATCCTCGAGCAGCATACGACCGTAGTCCTGGCCTTCCGCGAACCAGCGGCTGTCCCAGGTACGGTTGATCTGCAGCCGAAGCCCGATCGGATTGCTCTTCTGACCCATTAGGCTTCTTCCTGCTCGGACACGACGACGCGAAGGCGGCTGAACGGCTTGACGATGCGGCTCGACCGGCCGCGGGCGCGGGTGGCGAAACGCTTCATCGAGATCGACTTGCCGACGCTCGCCTCGGTGACGATCAGCGCGTCGACGTCGAGGTTGTGGTTGTTCTCGGCATTGGCGACGGCCGACGCGAGGACCTTGTACACGTCGTCGGCCATGCCCTTTGGGCTGAACTTCAGGATGTTCAGCGCTTCCTCGACCTTGCGGCCGCGGATCAGCTGCGCCACCAGGTTCAGCTTGCGCGCCGAGCCACGGATGGTGTTGCCAACGGCGAGCGCTTCCTTGTCGCCCACCTTGCGGGGTGCTGCAACCTTGCCCATTACCGCTTGCCCTTCTTGTCGGCGGCGTGACCCGGGAAGTACCGGGTCGGCGCGAACTCGCCGAGCTTCATGCCGACCATGTCCTCGTTGACCGACACCGGCACGAACTTGCGGCCGTTGTAGACATTGAAGGTCAGGCCGACGAACTGCGGCAGAATGGTGGAGCGGCGCGACCAGGTCTTGATCGGCGCGCGAGCACCGGCGTCCTGAGCGGTTTCGGCCTTCTTCAGGAGCGAAAGCTCCACGAACGGACCCTTCCAGACGGAACGAGCCATCTCTTAGCCCTTCTTCTTGGCGTGACGGCTACGGATGATCATCTTGTCCGTTGCCTTGTTGTGACGGGTGCGGGCACCCTTGGTCGGCTTGCCCCACGGGGTAACCGGGTGACGGCCGCCCGAGGTCCTGCCTTCACCACCGCCGTGCGGGTGGTCGACCGGGTTCTTGGCGACGCCGCGGGTCAGCGGGCGCTTGCCGAGCCAGCGGCTGCGTCCCGCCTTCGCGAGGGTCGTGTTCTGGTTGTCGGGGTTCGACACCGCACCGATCGTCGCCATGCAGTCCGCACGGATGTAGCGCTGCTCGCCCGAGTTGAGGCGAACGATCACCATGCCCTTGTCGCGACCGACGACCTGAACGTAGGTGCCGGCGGCACGAGCGATCTGGCCGCCCTTGCCGGGCTTCATCTCGACGTTGTGGACAATGGTGCCGACCGGCATCTGGCCGATCTCCATCGCATTGCCCGGCTTCACGTCGACCTTCTTGCCGGCGACGACCTTGTCGCCCGGAGCAAGACGCTGCGGAGCGAGGATATAGGCCTGCTCGCCGCCCTCGTAGGTGACGAGCGCGATGAACGCCGACCGGTTGGGGTCGTACTCGAGCCGCTCGACGGTGGCAGAAACGTCCCAGGTCCGACGCTTGAAGTCGATGATCCGGTACTTCTGCTTGTGGCCGCCCGCGATACCGCGGCTGGTCACATGGCCCTTGTTGTTGCGGCCACCAGTCTTGTGCTTGCCTTCGGTCAGCGCCTTGACGGGCTTGCCCTTCCACAGCGCGCTCTTGTCGACGAGGATCAGGCCACGGCGGGCCGGGCTCGTCGGCTTATATGCTTTGAGTGCCATCGGTCCCTCAGATCCCGCTCGTGACGTCGATCGGGTCCTGGCCCGGAGCCAGGGTCACGATCGCCTTCTTCTCGTCCGAACGCTGGTAGGCCTTGCCCTTCCAGCGCTTCGACTTGCCCTTGGTGACGAGGGTGTTCACGTTGACGACCTTGCGGTCGAACAGCGCTTCCACCGCCGCCTTGATTTCCGGCTTGCTGGCATCGCCCGCCACCTTGAACACGACCGCATTATACTCGGAGAGCATGGTCGACTTCTCGGTGATGTGCGGCCCGCGGATCACGTCGTAGTGACGGATGTCCACAGCCTTGGTTTCAGCCTTAGCCATTGAAGCGGCCCTCCAGCTTCTCGACCGCGGCCCGGGTCAGGACCAGGGTCTCGTGGCGCATGATGTCATAGACGTTGGCACCGACCGCCGGGATCAGGTTCAGACCCGGCAGGTTGGACGAAGCGTGCGCGAAGCTGACGTTCAGCGCATCGCCGTCGATCACCAGCGCGGTCTTGCCGAAGCCCAGCTTGCCGAGCTTCTCGACCAGCGCGCGGGTCTTGCCCTCGGCCACGTCGAGATTGTCGACCACGACCAGCTGGCCGCCCTGCGCCTTGGCGCTCAGCGCCATTTTCAGGCCGAGCGCCCGAACCTTCTTGTTCAGCGACAGCGTGAACATGCGGGCACGCGGGCCGTGGGCCTTGCCGCCGCCGATGAAGATCGGGGCGCGGCGATCGCCGTGACGAGCGGTACCGCCGCCCTTCTGCTTGCCGAACTTCTTGCCGGTGCGGGCAACGTCCGACCGCTCGCGAGCGGCGCGGGCCATGCCACGCCGGTTGGCGAGCTGCCAGGTGACGACGCGATGCAGGATGTCGGCGCGGGGCTCGACACCGAACACGGCGTCATTGAGCTCGACTTCGCCGGATCCGGCTGCGTCGAGGGTCTTTACTTCGACCTTCATCGCTTAGCCTTCCTTGCCGTCGGTAGCGGGCGTATCGCCGCCAGCGTCGGTGTTCTCGTTGTTTTCGGCCTCAACCGCGCCGGCTTCCTGCTCGGCCGCGATCGCCTTGACCTCGTCGTCGCCCGGAAGCACCGGGATCGCCTCGACGGCGGCCTCGTCGACCAGGCCGAGCGTGGTTTCCTCGATCTTCTCGCCCTTGACGATCAGTCCGGCGGGATAAGGCGCATTCTCGTTGCGCGGGATCTTGACCGCGTCGGTGACCTGCAGCCAGCCGCCCTTGGAGCCCGGAACCGAGCCCTTGACGAACAGCAGCCCGCGGGCGGCGTCCGTGCCGACGATCATGAGGTTCTGCTGGGTACGATTGCGAGCGCCCATGTGGCCGGCCATCTTCTTGTTCTTGAAGACGCGGCCCGGATCCTGGCGGTTACCGGTCGAACCATGCGAGCGGTGCGACACCGACACGCCGTGGGTGGCACGAAGACCGCCGAAGCCCCAGCGCTTCATGGCGCCGGCGAAGCCCTTGCCCTGAGTGACGCCCTGGACGTCCACATACTGGCCGGCGACGAAGTGGTCGGCGCTCAGCGTCTCGCCGACGTCGAGCAGCGCGTCCTCGGCGACCCGGAATTCGACCAGCCGAGCCTTGGGCTCCACTTCTGCCTTGCCGAAGGCGCCGCGCTGCGGCTTGGCGACATTCTTCGCCTTGGCCTTGCCGGCACCGAGCTGAACGGCGGTGTAGCCGTTCTCGTCGTTGGTCCGGCGGCTGATTACCTGGACGCCATCGAGTTGGAGAACCGTCACGGGAACGTGCCGTCCGTCCGCCTGAAACAGGCGGGTCATTCCAACCTTCTTGGCGATCACGCCAGTGCGCATGATCTTGCACTCCTCACAGAGGCCTGTCCCGTCACCGGAAGAGGCATGCAGCCCGTGAAAAAGTACGTCGCCCCGCCTGGGCTATTCCTGCCGGGGCAGGAAGCGGGGGACGCAGACCGGGCTACCTCTCTCGAGGCTTCCCGCGGTATCCCTTGTAGTTCTGCGCAGCAGGATCGCCTGAGAGCGATTCAACCGCCGCGCCGCAGCCCTTAGGCCAGTTTGATCTCTACGTCTACACCCGCAGCGAGGTCGAGCTTCATTAGAGCATCGACCGTCTGCGGAGTCGGCTGAACGATGTCGAGCAGACGCTTGTAGGTGCGCACCTCGAACTGCTCGCGCGACTTCTTGTCGACGTGCGGCGAACGGTTGACGGTGAACTTCTCGATGCGGGTCGGGAGCGGAATGGGACCACGGATCAGCGCGCCGGTACGACGAGCGGTGTCAGCGATGTCGCCGGTCGCCTGGTCGAGCACGCGGTGATCGAAGGCTTTCAGACGAATCCGGATATTCTGAGTTTCCATGGGTTCCACTACCGATTGCAAAGAGCCGCTGAGCTGTTTCCAGCCCAAGAAAACAAGAGGCCGCACCCGACACTTCCCGGTTGCCCGGGTCGGTGTGACCCCTACGCTGAAACTTGTGTGACGGGGACGAATCCCCGTCGGAAGTGGCGCCTCTATAGAGGTGGGGCGGTGAGATCAACCCCTGCTGGCTCGCTCCAAACAGCCAACCGACAATCGGAGGGCGTCTAACTCGCGGCGAGAGGCTCCGACGTCGAGCACCCGGAAAGTACCTCCAGCACTTCGGGAAGCCTGTCCCCAGTCACCAGCCAATTGCGGTATCGAGGGACCCATTTCGCCCTGCCGCGACAGGCCGCCCTGACCAACTCGATCAATTGTTCGTCGGGCGCATTACGGATCGAGAAGCGGCCATCCGGGATGCGCGCAATCTTGATGCATCCATGCGGCGTCTCGACAACTTTGAGAAGGTCCCCCGATTTCTCGGGCTGTGCTGCTGGCAGATCCTGCAGGACTTGTCGCTGCTTGCTGCAGCCGCCCTCCTGCGCATCAAGGGAGATTCCAAACTTGGCTGCCCAATCACGGCTGGCGGGAACATGTGCTCCGACCAGGCGGTCGCCAAGGTCCCGCAAATTAGCTTCGGACATGCCCCTCATGACATGGCGAGAGAGCATCTTGAGTGCAGTGCCGGTACCAATGCCCTCCCATTGATCGCGTAGCCATGTCGCGAAATGGTCCGACTTGACGATCGAAGCTCCTTTGGGACTGATCCGTCGATCCACACTCGATTTGGGTGAGACGAGGACCACTGGTCGGACCTCGCTGATCCAGCCCATCCCATGTTGCTGTAGCCAGCACTCGAGCGCTCGGCATTGGCGCTCGGCTTGCGCGACCGGCGAAGGCACCGGTTGCGGCTTGCCGCCGTACCAGACGGTCCAATCACCATGCTCATTGCAGCTCAATCGCCCTGAGTAGTTTTTCGTCTCCAATACCCACGCAGTCGCCTGCAGGCGATGGATGAGAAGGTGATCGATCTGCGCGAAGTCATCCTCCGTGCCGATCCGCAGGTCATGTATGATGGCGAGCCTCTCACTCCTGCCAAACTCTCGATTGATGAAGTGCGCTGCGCTCTCTTCGCCTGAAGCCCCAGAGCGGATGTTGCGGATTTCTCGCTCGATCGCCTTGAAAGCTTTGGGAGCGAGACCTTTGAGGCGCTCGAGTTCGGCAATCTCCGCCGAATGGTCGTCAGCTTCTTTTAGAATCACAGTAGCGCAAACTCCGACTTGCAAATTCAAGACACGGCTCGGTCTCTCGCGATGACCCCGGCACTCTTCGGCAGGATCGGAACTTGCGGGTTCGAACGTTAAGATTCGGCAAGTGCAGGTGGAGAAACAAGAAAAGCCCGGAGCCTCTTTCGAGACCCCGGGCCTTTCTCGTCAGTCTTCAGGGCCCAAAGGCGCCGGAAGCTTACTTGGTGATGTTGCCGACCACGCCGGCGCCGACGGTGCGACCGCCTTCACGGATGGCGAAGCGCAGGCCCTGGTCCATCGCGATCGGGGCGATGAGCTTGACACCCAGGGTCACGTTGTCGCCCGGCATGACCATCTCGGTGCCCTCGGGGAGGGTCACTTCGCCGGTCACGTCAGTGGTGCGGAAGTAGAACTGCGGACGATAGTTGGCGAAGAACGGCGTGTGACGGCCGCCTTCGTCCTTCGACAGCACGTAGACTTCGGCGGTGAAGTCGGTGTGCGGGGTGATCGAGCCCGGCTTACAGAGGACCTGACCACGCTCCACGTCGTCGCGAGCGACGCCGCGGATCAGCGCGCCGATATTGTCGCCGGCCTGGCCCTGGTCGAGCAGCTTACGGAACATCTCGACGCCGGTGACGACGGTCTTCTTGGTGTCCTTGATGCCGACGATCTCGACTTCCTCGCCAACCTTGACGATGCCGGTCTCGACGCGGCCGGTCACGACGGTGCCGCGGCCCGAGATCGAGAACACGTCCTCGATCGGCATCAGGAACGGCTTGTCGAGCGGACGCTCGGGCTGCGGAATCCAGCTGTCGACGGCTTCCATCAGCTTCAGGATCGCCTGCTCGCCGATTTCCTCGTTCTTGTCTTCGAGAACGGCGAGAGCCGAACCGGCGACGATCGGAATGTTGTCGCCGTCGAAGCCGCGCTTGGAAAGCTCCTCGCGGATTTCCAGCTCGACCAGCTCGAGCAGCTCGGGATCGTCGACCTGGTCGACCTTGTTGAGGAACACAACCATGGTCGGAACGCCGACCTGCGCCGCGAGCAGGATGTGCTCCTTGGTCTGCGGCATCGGGCCGTCGGCGGCCGAAACCACCAGGATCGCGCCGTCCATCTGCGCCGCGCCGGTGATCATGTTCTTCACATAATCGGCGTGGCCCGGGCAATCGACGTGCGCGTAGTGGCGGGCGGTCGTCTCATACTCGACGTGGGCGGTCGAGATGGTGATGCCGCGCTCGCGCTCTTCCGGAGCCTTGTCGATGTTGGCGAAGTCAACCGCAACGCCGCCGCCATGCTTGGCCAGGACCTTGGTGATCGCCGCCGTCAGCGACGTCTTGCCATGGTCGACGTGACCGATGGTGCCGATGTTCACGTGCGGCTTGTTCCGCTCGAATTTCGCCTTCGCCATTTTACGCCTCTTCTTGGGTTATCGACGGGCCGCTCGCCCGATTGCGAGCGCGCCCTTAGCGTCTAAATTCAGGTTACGCCAGCTTCGCCTTGACCTCGTCCGCGACGTTCGCCGGGACTTCGTCATAATGGCTGAACTGCATCGAGTACTGGGCCCGACCCTGCGTGAACGAGCGCAGCTGGTTCACGTAGCCGAACATGTTCGCCAGCGGGACCATGGCTTCGACCACCTGGGCATTGCCCCGGCTGTCGGTGCCCTGGATCTGGCCGCGGCGGCTGTTCAAGTCGCCGATCACGTCGCCGAGATAATCCTCGGGGGTGACCACCTCGACCCGCATCATCGGCTCGAGCAGCTTGATGCCCGACTTCTGGGCCGCTTCGCGCATCGCGCCGCGGGCACAGATTTCGAACGCCAGGGCCGACGAGTCGACGTCATGGTAGGCGCCGTCGTACAGGTTGATCTCGAAGTCGATGATCGGGAAGCCGACCAGCGAGCCCGTGGCAGCCGTTTCGCGGAAGCCCTTTTCGATCGCGGGGATATATTCCTTGGGAATATTACCGCCCTTGATCTCATCCTTGAAGATGATGCCCGAACCGCGCTCACCCGGGGTCAGCTTGACCTTGACGCGGCCGAACTGGCCGGTGCCGCCCGACTGCTTCTTGTGGGTATAGTCGATGTCGACCGGCTTGCCGAGATATTCGCGATAAGCGACCTGCGGGGCGCCGACGTTGGCCTCGACCTTGAACTCGCGCTTCATGCGATCGACCAGGATCTCGAGGTGGAGCTCGCCCATCCCCTTGATGATGGTCTGTCCGCTCTCGTGGTCCGAGGTCACGCGGAACGAGGGGTCCTCGCGCGCCAGGCGGTTGAGAGCGACACCCATCTTCTCCTGGTCGGCCTTGGTCTTGGGCTCGACGGCCACTTCGATGACGGGCTCGGGGAACTCCATCCGCTCGAGCACGATCGGCGCGTTGGACGCGCACAAAGTGTCGCCGGTGGTGGTGTCCTTGAGACCCGCCAAAGCGACGATGTCGCCGGCATAGGCCACCTGGATGTCCTCGCGGTCGTTGGCATGCATCAGCAGCATGCGGCCAACCTTTTCCTTCTTGTCCTTGACCGAATTCACGACCTGCGAAGCGGTCTCGAGCTTGCCCGAATAGATGCGGGCGAAGGTCAGGGTACCGACGAACGGATCGTTCATGATCTTGAACGCCAGCGCCGCGAACGGAGCGTCATCGGCCGGAGCGCGGGTGTCGGTGTCTTCCGAGCCGGGCTTGATGCCTTCGACCGGAGGAATGTCGAGCGGGCTCGGCAGATAGTCGACCACGCCGTCGAGCAGGGGCTGGACGCCCTTGTTCTTGAACGCCGAGCCGCACAGCACCGGCACGAACGAGAAATTCAGCGTACCCTTACGGATCAGCTTCTTGAGGGTGGCCGTGTCGGGCTCCTCGCCGCCGAGATAGGCTTCCATCACGTCGTCGTCCTGCTCGACGGCCATCTCGATCAGCTCCATGCGGGCTGCCGCGGCTTCGTCGGCGAGGTCCGCCGGAATGTCCTGATATTCGAACTTCGCGCCCAGGCTCTCCTCGAGCCAGATGATCGCGCGGTTCTCGACCAGGTCGACGAGGCCCTTGAAGCCACCCTCGATACCGATCGGAAGATACAGCACGGCCGGACGCGCGCCGAGGCGGTCCTTGATCATCGCGACGCAACGCTCGAAGCTCGCACCGGTGCGGTCGAGCTTGTTGACGAAGCACATCCGCGGGACCTTGTACTTCTCGGCCTGGCGCCAGACGGTCTCGGACTGCGGCTCGACACCGGCGACGCCGTCGAAGCAGGCGACCGCGCCGTCGAGGACGCGCAGCGAACGCTCAACCTCGATGGTGAAGTCGACGTGGCCCGGGGTGTCGATGATGTTGATCCGGTGCTCCGGACCCTTGCCGTCCTCGGCCGACCAGAAGCAGGTCGTCGCAGCCGACGTGATCGTGATCCCGCGCTCCTGCTCCTGCTCCATCCAGTCCATGGTCGCCGTGCCCTCGTGGACCTCGCCGATCTTGTAGGACTTGCCGGTGTAATAAAGGATGCGCTCGGTCGTCGTCGTCTTGCCGGCGTCGATGTGCGCCATGATGCCGATATTGCGATAACGCTCGAGCGGATGGCTGCGGGCCATGGTCGTCAGTTCCTTAGCAATGTGGGGGAGCCGGCCTCAGACCGACAACCCCCACGATATAGGAGATAATTTTACCAGCGGTAGTGGCTGAAGGCGCGGTTCGCTTCGGCCATGCGATGGGTGTCTTCACGCTTCTTCACCGCGTTGCCGCGGTTCTGCGAGGCGTCCATCAGCTCACCCGACAGGCGGGCGGCCATGGTCTTCTCCGAACGGGCGCGGGCGGCGGTGATCAGCCAGCGGATCGCCAGCGCCTGGGCGCGGACGTCGCGGACTTCGACCGGGACCTGGTAGGTCGCACCGCCGACGCGGCGGCTGCGAACCTCGATGCCCGGGCGGACATTGGCGAGCGCCTCGTGGAACACCCCGATCGGGTCCTTCTTGAGGCGGGTCTCGACCACTTCGAGGGCACCGTAGACGATGCTCTCGGCGACCGACTTCTTGCCATCAAGCATGACCGAATTCATGAACTTCGACAGGGTGATGTCACCGAACTTCGGGTCCGGCAGGATCTCGCGCTTTTCTGGGCGACGACGACGGGACATAGCAACTTCCTTCTTCGAGCGGCGCGCCTGCGGCTTTCACGCGGCGCGGCCAACACACCAGCTTACTTCGGGCGCTTGGCGCCGTACTTGGAGCGCGACTGACGGCGGTCCTTGACACCCTGGGTGTCGAGCACGCCGCGGAGCACGTGATAGCGCACTCCCGGAAGGTCGCGCACACGGCCGCCACGGATCAGCACAACGCTGTGCTCCTGGAGGTTGTGACCTTCGCCCGGGATGTAGCTGATCACTTCGCGGCTGTTGGTCAGGCGGACCTTGGCCACCTTGCGCAACGCCGAGTTCGGCTTCTTCGGGGTGGTCGTGTAGACCCGGGTGCAGACGCCGCGCTTTTGCGGGTTCTGGTCCATCGCAGGGACCTTGCTCTTGGCCTTCTGCGGCTCGCGACCCTTGCGGATCAGCTGGTTGATCGTTGGCATGAAGCCCTTCACCTTGTTGTTACCGGAAGACCCGGCGGTTACTTTGGCTGTTCAAGCGCGAAGGCCGGCCGACCCGAAGGCCGCCGGCCATTCCCGCTCGTAACAAACGCAATGTTCTGCTCTGTCCGCGCCGGCTGACGCCAGGAGCGGACGTGCGGCCCCTTAGCGAAGCACCTGCCGCCGGTCAACCGCTCAGGGTCGGCTGACCACCTCGCCGCGGGCCATGACAAAGGCGACGGACTTCAGCGCCCTGACGTCGGCCAGCGGGTCTCCGGCGACCGCGATCAGGTCGGCGCTCTTGCCGGGTTCGATCGTCCCGATCTCGCTCGCCAGCCCCAGCAACTCGGCATTGTTGACGGTTGCGGCCGTGATCGCTTGGGCGGGCGGCATGCCATATTTCACCATCAGTTCGAACTCGTCGGCGTTGCGGCCATGCTTGGACACGCCGGCATCGGTCCCGAAGCAGATGCGGACCCCCGCCGGATAGGCCTTGGCAAGGCTTTGCCCGGTGATTCCGATCCGCCAGTCGATCTGCTTCCTGACCGCCGGAGAATAAGCGTTGGGGTCCTTGGCCAGCCGCTCGAGATAACCGTTCACGGTGGACAGCGTCGGCACGTAGCAGGCGCCAGCCTGCTTGAAGAGCCGCACGGTCTCGTCGTCCATGTCGGTGCCATGCTCGATCGAATCGGCGCCATTGCGCAGTGCGAGCTTGGTCCCGTCGCGTCCGTGGGAGTGGACCGCGACCTTCTTGCCATAGGCATGGGCGGTCTTCATCAGCGCTTCCGCTTCATCCTGCTCCATCCGCGTCAGCAGGCCAGTGCCGCTGTTGACCCCGCCGGTGGTGGCGATCTTGATGACGTCGGCGCCGCGGCTGACCTGCAGGCGCACCGCGCGGCGGCAGTCGGCCGCGCCGTCGCACAGGTGATGCGTCGACTGGTGCGCGTCGACGGCGTCGTTGGTGCCGTTGCGCCCGTCCATATGACCGCCGCTGGTCGAGATGCTTTGTCCTGCCGAGACGATCCGCGGCCCCTGCACCCAGCCCCGTGCAATCGCATCGCGATAAGCAAGGCTGGCCCCCGCCTCTCCGTCTCCGAGGTTGCGGACGGTGGTGAAGCCCGCGCGCAGGGTCTTCATCCCGTTCATCTGCGCTTCGTAGGCACGCAAGGGCACGCTTTCGGTGAACTCGGCCAACTGGCCTTCATTGCCGGCGCGGTCGCTATCGAGGTGGACGTGGGCGTCGATCAGCCCCGGAAGCACGGTCTTGTCGCGAAGGTCGATCAGCTGGCCAGTCGCAGGCTGGAAGCCCGCAGTGACGCTGACGATCCGGCCGCCGTCGACGACGATGGTCGACGGCCCGCGCACCGGCTGCCCAGGCACAGCGATCAGGCGCCCGGCGTGAATGGTGACCGGAGCGGCAAGCGCCCCACTTGCGCCAAGCAGCGCCGCGCCTGCCAGCAATCTTCCGATCATCCCCGTCCCCCCAAATTGCGTTCCAGCGCAGCCTAGAGCGGACGGGGCATCAGGCAAGCCTCACTCGGTGGTCTTGCCGTCCCACTCGTCATTGTCATGGTCGGCTTCGGCCTGGGCCTTAGTCTTGTGGATGACCTGATCCTTGTGCTCGGGCGGGCCGTAGAGCGAATAGAATTGCAGCGGCTCCTCGCCGGTATTCTTGACGTTGTGGCAGGCGCCGGCCGGCACGATCACGGCGAAATCGTCCTCGACCTTGTTCTCCACGCCGTCGATGACGACCACGCCCTCCCCTTCCTCGAAGCGGAAGAATTGGTCGCGGTCCTCATGGGTCTCCTCGCCGATCTCCTCGCCCGGGGCCAGGCTCATCAGCACCAGTTGCAGGTGCTCACCGGTGTAGAGGACGCGGCGGAAATCGTTGTTGGCGATGGTCGCTTCTTCGATGTCGGCGCAATAGCCCTTCTTGGTGGTGGTCGTGTCGCTCACTTGATGTTCTCCAGGAAATTGAGGTGCTTCTGGACGATGCCGGTGACCTTGGCCGCATGGTCCTTGAGCGGCCCGGCCGGCGCGGCGGTGAGATACGCATTCACCTTGGCCAGCGTGTCCTGATGTCCGGCACGCTGGTCGGCGAGATACTGGCGGTCGAACGCGGCGCCGCTGAGACCCTTCAGCGCGTCAAGCTTGGCCTGCTTGTCGGCCGGCAGCGCGGCGGGGATTACGATCCCGTTCTGGCAACAGGCCGCCTTCAGTTCGTTGCTCGACTTGGTATGCTCGTCGATCATCGTCTGGGCATAAGTCTTGAGGGATGGCAGCGTGGCCTTTTCGAGGGCCAGGCGGCTGGTCTCGATCTCGAACAGGTCGCTGGCCGCAGCATTCTGGACGTAAGCCTTGTCGGCGGACGCCATCGCTTCCATGCTCTGGTTGCCGCCGGCGTCGGCGCTGTTGTCGACCACCGCCTCGTCGGTCTGGCCCTGCGTCTGATTGTTGGAGATGCTGGTGCCCTCCTGCTTGCAGGCGGACAGCGACAACGCGCCGAGTGACACGGCGATAAGAAGCTTGTTCATGGATGAAGGCACCTGTTCATGACGTCATGGTGCCAACCATGCAGGCAGCGGGGCGTTCCGCTCAGCCTTTGGGCGGTAGCGCGCCCCCGACCACTTGCCCGCCCTTGATCACCGCGTCGGGCTTCTCCAGCACCCGGACGTCGGCCAGCGGATCGCCGGTCACCGCGACCATGTCGCCGAAGCGGCCGACGGCAATGGCGCCGACATCCCCTTCCCGGCCCAGCGCCTGCGCGGCATTGCGGGTCGCGGCGCGGATCGCCTCAAGCGAGGTCATCCCCCACCGCACCATCACCGCGAACTGACGCCCGGCCTTGCCATGCGGCATAACGCCCGCGTCGGTGCCATAGACCATCTTCACCCCCGCGCGGTGCGCCTTGCGGAAGTTCTGACGCTGGATCTCGGCGATCTCGCGGTCCTTGCGGAGGTTGTCCTCGAGGATGCCGTTCTTCTTGCCCTCGGCCTGAGTATAGTCGGTGTTGTAGATATCCATCGAGAACCAGCACGGCCGCGCCCGCGCCGCGCACAGCTTGATCCCCTCGTCATCGGCCAGGCTGGCATGCTCGATCGTGTCGATCCCGGCCCGAACCGCAGCCTTGATCCCGTCGGCGCCATGGGCGTGGGCGGCGACCCGCAGGCCCCACTGGTGCGCCTCATCGGCGATCGCGCGCAATTCGGTCTCTGAGAGCTGCTGCTGGCCGGGCTCGGTATTGCGCGAGAAGACGCCGCCGGTGGCGCACACCTTGATCACCTCGGCGCCGAACTTGCGCTGCCGGCGGACCTGGTAGCGAAGCTCCTCGACCCCGTCGCCGACGCCTTCCTCCTTTTTCGCCTTTTCCAGGCTGGGCGGGAGGAAGGTGCTGTCGCAATGGCCGCCGGTTGCGCCTAGCGAGAATCCGGCGGGCATGATCCGCGGCCCCACCGCATAGCCGTCCGTGATCGCCTGCTTGAGACCAATGTCATTGCGATTGCTCGATCCGACGTTGCGGACGGTGGTGAAGCCCGCGTCCAGCATTTCGCGGGCATTCTTGACCGCCACCATGCCGAAGAAGCTGTCGGTATATTCAAGCCCGCGATAGCCGCCGATGTCGGCCGGACTGTCGAGGTGGACGTGCATGTCGATGAGGCCCGGCACCAGCGTCTTGCCATTGAGCGCGATGTGGCGGACGTCCGAGCTCCACCGCACGGTCCGCGCGTCCGCAACCGAGGTGATCCGGCCATCGTCGCCGATGAAGATGGCGGGAAATTCGACCATCCGCCCGGTCTGGACGTCGAGCATCCGGTCGGCGGTCACCACAACCTTCTCGGCGGTGGCGGGCGCAGCCGCCGCAAGCGCGGCCGCAGCCAACAGGAATGCCCTCATCATGTCCCCCGGTATCGATTGTCGAACTACATATGCAGCACGCGCCCGTCCGCGGCCAGGATGCTTTCGTGCATCATCTCGCTCAAGGTTGGGTGCGGGAAGATCGTCTGCGCGAAATCCTCGTCGATTAGTTCGGCGGTCTTGCCGACCGTATAGCCCTGGATCAGCTCGGTGACCTCGGCCCCGATCATGTGCGCGCCGAGCAGCTCGCCGGTCTTGGCGTCGACCACCGTCTTGATGAAGCCCTCGGTCTCCCCAAGTGCGATCGCCTTGCCGTTGCCGATGAAGGGGAATTTGCCGACCTTGACCTCATGGCCAAGCTCCTTGGCCTTGGCCTCGGTCAGCCCGACCGACGCGACCTGCGGGTGGCAATAGGTGCAGCCCGGGATGCTCGAGCGGTCGAGCGGATGCGGATGCACCTCTTTGTTGCCGAGCTCCTGCGCGATCGCCTCGGCGGCGGTGACGCCTTCGTGGCTCGCCTTGTGCGCCAGCCACGGCCCCGGGGTGCAGTCGCCGATCGCCCACAAGCCCTTGCTTTTGGTCCGGCCGTAGGGGTCGATCTGAATGAAGCCGCGGTCCATCTCGACCATCGCGTCGATCCCGACATTCTCGGTATTGGGCACGATCCCGACCGCGACGATGCAGTGGCTGAAGTCCTGCTCGGCGACCTTGCCGTCCTTGCCCTTGATCCTGGCCTTCACGGCCGAGGCCGAGGTCGCGATCGACTCGACGCCGGCGCCGGTCATGATCGTCATGCCCTGCCGGGTCAGGCTCTTCTCGAGCAGCGCCGACACCTCGGCATCCTCGACGGGGACGATCCGGTCGAGCATCTCGACCACGGTCACCTCGGCCCCCATGTCGTTGTAGAAGCTCGCGAACTCGATCCCGATCGCGCCCGATCCGATGACCAGCAGCTTGGTCGGCATCTCGGCCGGGGTCATTGCGTGGCGATAGGTCCAGATGCGCTGGCCGTCGGCCTTGGCAAACGGCAGGTCGCGCGCCCTGGCGCCGAGCGCCAGAATGACGTGCTTGGCCGATAACTGCTCCTCGCCCTTGTCGCTCTTCACCTTCATGGTGGTCGGGCCGGTCATCGTGCCGGTGCCCATGTGCACCGTGATCTTGTTCTTCTTCATCAGGTGCGTGACGCCCTGATTGAGCTGCTTGGCGACGCCGCGGCTGCGCTTCACCACTGCCGCGAGGTCGGCCTCGATCTTGCCGGCGAGCTTCAGGCCATAGTCCTCAGCATGCTGCGCATAATGAAGGATCTCGGCCGAGCGCAGCAGCGCCTTGGTCGGGATGCACCCCCAGTTGAGGCAGATGCCGCCCAGGCTCTCGCGCTCTACGATTCCGACCCTGAGCCCCAGCTGCGCCGCCCGGATCGCCGCGACATAGCCCCCGGGGCCCGAGCCCAGCACGATGAGGTCGTAATTTTCAGCCATTCTCTTCTTCCTTCGCCGCGATCGGCCGCGGCCTGTTGTTCTCGTCCAACGCGACGAAGGTAAACTCGCCCTCCGCCACTAACGTCTCGGCGTTCCCGTCCCGCACCCGCGCGATGCCCTCGGCGCGCAACAGCAGCGAAGTGCGGCCCTGCTTCACCAACTCGACATAAACGCTGAGCTCATCGCCCACCGCCATCATGCCCGGGAATTTGAGCTTCTCCGCCCCGACCAGGATCGCCTTCCCCGCGCTATGCCGCGAGGCAAAGCTCCCGCAGGCCAGCCCCATCTGTCCCATCAACCACCCCCCGAACACGCCGCCATAGGGGTTGGTGTCGGTCGGCATCGCGGTGGTGCGGATGAGCGCCTCGCGCGCCACGTCAGGCAACGAGGCCGAGCGGGCTTTCGATCAGTTCCTTGAGCGTCTTCATCAGCCGCGCGCCGTCCGCACCGTCGATGGCGCGGTGGTCGAAGCTGCCGGTGATGCTCATCACGGTGGCGACCGTCAGCTCGTCACCGTCGACCCACGGCCGCTTCTCGCCCGCGCCGACCGCGAGGATCATCGCCTGGGGCGGGTTGATGACGGCGTCGAACTGCTTGATCCCGAACATGCCCATGTTCGACAGGCTCGCGGTGCCGCCCTGATATTCGTGCGGCTGCAGCTTGCCTTCCTTGGCTCGGCCGGCGAGCTCGGTGACTTCCTGGCTGATGCGGCTGACCGACTTGGCCGCGGCGTCGGCGACGATCGGGGTGATCAGCCCGCCCGGAATGCTGACCGCGACCGCGATGTCGGAGCGCTGGTACATGATCAGCTGGTCGGGGGTGAAGCTGACGTTGCACTCGGGCACCGCCTCGAGCGCCACCGCCAGCGCCTTGATCAGCAGGTCGTTGACGCTGAGCTTGATCTTGCGGCCCGCCAGCCCCGCGTTGAGCTCGCTGCGCAGCTTGAGCAGCGCGTCGAGGCGGACGTCGACCGTCAGGTAGATGTGCGGAATGTCGCGCTTCGCTTCGCTCAGGCGGCGGGCGATGGTCTTGCGCATGTTGCTGAGCTTGACGGCTTCATGCGGAATGTCGGTGCTGAACGGCTGGGCCGGAGTGGCAGCAGCGGCCGGCGCAGCAGCAGCGGCGGGCGCGGCGGCCTGGGCCTGCGGCTGAGCGGCGGCACCGCCGGCGGCCTTGCCGAGGTCAGCGCGAACGATCCGCCCGCCGGGGCCCGAGCCCTGCAGCGTCGACAGGTCGATCCCCTGCGCCTGCGCCAACTTGCGCGCGAGCGGGCTGGCCTTGACCCGGTCGCCGTCGGCCCTGGCTGGGGCCACCGGCTGGGCAGGAGCGGCCGGCGTTTCCACCGGAGCAGGCGCGGTCGGGGCCGGCGCCGCGGCTTCAGCCTTGGGCTCGGGCGCCGGGGCGGCGGGCTTGTCCTCGGCCGGCTTTGCTGCTGGCGCAGGAGCGGGCGCGGCCTCCTCGCCTTCCGCGCCGATCAGCGCGATCGGCGTTCCGACCTTCACCCCGTCGGTGCCCTCGGCAACCAGGATCTTGGTGACCACGCCTTCGTCGACCGCTTCGAATTCCATGGTCGCCTTGTCGGTCTCGATCTCGGCCAGGATGTCACCGCTCGACACCGTGTCACCCTCCTTGACCAGCCATTTGGCGAGGGTCCCTTCCTCCATGGTGGGGGACAAAGCGGGCATCTTGAGTTCGATCGCCATGATGGACCTTTGGGGCAACGGGAGAGACGGGTTCGGTTCTCTGAAAGACGATACACCCCTTGCCCGTCAAGCAGCCGCGAGGCACTGACGGGTTTATGAGCATGCCGAAGCGCACCTATCTGGTGGTGATGGACGACAGCGGGGAGGCCCGCGCCGCCCTCCGCTTCGCCGCCCGCCGTGCCGCCAAGACCGGCGGCGCGCTCGAAGTGCTGGCTATCATCTCGGGCCAGGATTTCGTCCAGTGGGGCGGGGTCCAGGCCGCGATCGAGGAAGAGCAGCAGCTACGGATCGAGGCCGAAGTCGCCGAAGCGCTCGGCGAACTGCCCGGCACCGAGGCGCTTCGCCCCGGCGCGATCCTGATTCGCGCAGGCGAGCCGGCTGCCATCGTCCGCGAATTGCTCGGGAGCCGCGAGGACATCGCCGCCCTCGTCCTCGGCACCGCGCCGAGCGGTGACCCCGGCCCACTGGTCGCCGCCTTCACCGGCAGCGACTCGGGCAAGCTCCCCTGCCCGGTCATGCTGATCCCCGGCGGCCTCAGCGACGAACGACTGGAAGCGCTGAGCTGAGGCCCCGGCGCCACGATCGGCAGTTTTCCCTCACCCGTTAACTTCTTGTTGGTTGCGGATACGCAGCGAAGGCGAAACAAGGTCTCCGGCTCCAAGCGGGGCCTAGTTTCAATGGGGGACAATAAATGCATCACATCGTTCGCGCCGGCGTCGCTGCCGCCGCTCTTTGCGTCGCCACCGCCGGCGTCGCCCAGGTCGCAGGCAGCGCCTCGGCCATGTCCAGCACCGCACCCGTCATGGTCCGTGCCGGCACCATGGTCGCGATGACGCCAATGGCCGAAATCGCCAGTTCGAAGGTCAAGGTCGGCGATTCGTTCGAGTTCACCGTTGTCAGCGACGTGGTGGAAAACGGCGTCGTCGCGGTTCCCCGCGGCTCCAAGGCGCTGGGCATGATCAAGTGGAAGACCGGCAAGGCCATCGGCGGCAAGTCGGGCAAGTTCGAGATCGCGTTCAAGCAGCTCAACGTCAATGGCAAGGTCATTCCGCTGAGCGGCATCCATCGTCAGGAAGGCAAGGGAAACACCGTCGGTGCGCTGTTCGGTTCGATGTGGATCAGCGGCCGCTCGGCGATCATGACCCCGGGTCAGATCGTCAACGCGATGGTGGCCGAAAACACCGTCATCTAAGATCGGTCGGCGGAGTGGGTTTTTACAGCCGCTCCGCCAGCAACCTACAGATCGAGACACAGCCCGCTTCGTCCTCGGCGTCGAAGCGGGCTTTCTCCGGCGAATCGAGGTCGAGCACCGCCAGCAGTTCGCCCCCGCGCACGATCGGCACCACCAGCTCGCTCTGGCTCGCCGCGTCGCAGGCGATGTGGCCGGGGAAAGCGTGGACGTCGTCGATCCGCTGCACTTCCAGCGTGGCCGCCGCGGTCCCGCACACCCCGCGCCCGAACGGGATCCGGATGCAGGCCGGGCGCCCGTTGAACGGCCCCAGCACCAGCTCGCCCCCGACGTTGCGATAGAAGCCCGCCCAGTTGAGGCCCGGGAGCGTTTCCCAGATCAGCGCCGCTGCATTGGCCATGTTGGCGATCCCGTCACGCTCCCCCGAGGTCAGTCCGTCGAGTGCAGCCAGCAGGTCGGCGTAGAGCGTCGCCTTGTCGGCGGCCGCGATCTTGAAATCGTACATGGGAAAGTTTCCTGGAAGGCGTTTTACCGCAGCGGCGGGACGTCGATGGTCCGGGCAGCGGGGTGGTGCTTGTCGAGATGCTTCTTGATGATCCGCAAGTTGCGAGTGTTCGACCTGAAGAAATAGTCGGGGATCGCACCAACGACCGGGATCATCCCGAGCAGCCAGTCGATCCCGATATTCTTGCCCATCCGCGCGATCTGCCACTTGCTCATGCCGAGGTTGCGGCCCTCCCACGCCAGATAGGCGCCAAGACCCGCGCCGACCGTCGGGCCGATCCCGGGCACGAAGTCGAGCAGCACGTCGAGTCCGACCCGCTTGCTGGTGCCGGGGATGGGCAGCGCCCGCTCGAGCAGATGCTCAAGCGCTTCGAGCCGCTGGCGCACATGGCGCGGATCGGTGCCGAGCGGCAGGTCGCGGACGTAGCGGCGGGTTTGCGTGGTCATGGCTCTAATCTCGTGCGTTCGGCGCCATCCGCAAGTCCGTCAGCGTGTGGCGCCCGAAGCGGTTTTCGGCGAAGCCCTGGACGTCGCGCCCGGCCAGAGACCAGCGGACCGGCGCGGCGATCGGCAGGAACAGCACTTCCTCGCGCATGATCCGCTCGGCATCGACGAAGAAGCGCGCGCGCTGCGGGGGAAAGCCGGTCAGCCGCGCGGCATCGAGCAACTGGTCGGCCTGCTCCGAACAGATCGCGGTGAACTCGCAGCGGAAGCGGCGCAGGAACCAGGCCGGTGAGCTCGACGGCGCGACCTCGTCGATGAAGCGGAAGTCGGCTGGCCCGTCTCCTGCTTCGACCACCTGCACGCCCAGCGGCTCCCAGTCCGCCTTGAGCCGCGCGAGGATGATCGCTCCGCCCGGACCGTCCGGCAGAGCGAGGCTTATGGTCTTGCGCGGCTCCAATGTGGGCGGTGGCTGGCTCCCGCTCGCCAACGGAAAGATTTCCCGGGCCCGGACCAGCAGGTCGGGGCGACGCTGCTCGAGGGTCAGCGGCGCCCATGCCGGCAGGGCCGGTCCGTCGGCGAGGTCCAGTCCTGGCTGGAGCAGGCTCAGCCGGGGCTGCAGCCCGGGCACCGCCAGCGCGGCGACCAGCGCGTCGCGGTCGATCGCCTCGTCGAGCAGGGCGCGGGTCTCGAGATCTGCCGCCGGCCCCTCGTCACGCGCGGGGACCAGCCCGAACAGCCCCAGCACCGGGTCGATCCGAAGCGTGTTGCGCGGCAATTTCGCAGCGCTGGCGAGCGGGAAATCGGCCACCGTCCCGCCCAGCACCAACTCGCTGTCGCCGCCGACGAACGATTCGATCGCGCGCTGGGCCGGTGCGGCGGTGAGCCGCACCCGCTGCTGCTGCGCTTCGTCGCCGTCGAATCCCGGCAGCGTTCGGACCAAATCGATCGCCCCGCCCTCGGTGCTGTCGGTGAACGGTCCGGTCCCGCCCCCGCCCCGAACCAGGCCGAATTCCGGCTGGGCGAGTAGTTGCAGGAGGTGCGGCCGCGGCGCGTTCAGCTCCACCGCGATGACGCGGTCGGTCATCGCCACCACCTCGCGCACCGCGCCGATGGTATCGAACAGCGGATTACGGCTGCGGCGGTCGAGCTGGCGCTCGATCAGCCGGACCACGTCGCGCGCCCGGACCTTGCGCCCGTCGCTCCACGACGCGGTGCGCAGGCGGAAGACATAGCTCAGCCCGTCGTCGCTCACCGCCCACCGTTCGGCCAGGCCCGGCGCAATGTCGCCCGCCGCGTCGAATCGCACCAGCCCCTGCGCGACGTTGCCGACCAGCAGCAGGTCGGCGGGCGCAAGGTCGGCGGCAAGCGGATCGGCGAGCTTCGGCGGCCGCTCGGCGATCACCACCGCATCGACCGCCCCGCCCTCGGCCTTGCGGCAGCCGTTAAGCCCCGTGACAGCGGCGAGCAGCAACAGGGCCGCCATGCCTCGTCTCAGCCTGCAAGGGTTTTGGTGGCGCGTCACTCGCCCCCTCTAGCCGAGCGCCGCCGCCGAGACCAAGAGCGGCGACGAGCATTGAGACCCTAGTCACGGCTTTCGAGCTGTATTAGGGCCGTAGGTCACTTGAACGAGTTTGAGGCATGGCGGATCGCGACTCACCCTGGCAGCGAGACGGTCGCAACGTAGAGGATCTGCCCGATCCCTTCGCCGCCCCGCTGTTCGGCGGTGCGCCCAGGGTGCGTAAGGCGCGGTGGTGGAAGCGGGCCAGGCCGCGTCCGGCCGCGCCCGACACCGTCGCCGACGCACCCTCAACCACCTGGCTCGACCGCTCCGCGCAGGCAGCGCAGTTCCGCGCCCCCGACTCGGGCGCTGGCACCCCGCCTCCGCCCGAGGCACCCGCCGGCACCGGCCCGCGCCGCCCGTGGCTTCGCTGGGGGCTGATGGGGTTCACCGCGCTGGTCCTGATCACCCTCCTATGGCTGGTCATCACCGCCCCGCTCGGCCGCGCGCTGGAACCGCTGCCCAATCCGGCGATGCTGATCGTCTCGAGCGAGGGCCGCCCGATCGCGCGCCGCGGCGCGATCAAGGAAGCGCCGGTCGAGATCGCCAAATTGAAACCCTACACCCCGGCCGCCTTTGTCGCGATCGAGGACCGCCGCTTCTACCGCCACTGGGGCATCGACCCGCGCGCGATCGGGCGGGCGATGGTCGCCAACTTCCAGGCCGGCGGCGTCCGGCAAGGCGGCTCAACCCTCACCCAGCAGCTCGCCAAGACTAGCTTCCTGTCCTCGGACCGGGCGCTCAAGCGCAAAGCGCAGGAAGTGATCATCGCCTTCTGGCTGGAAGGCCGGCTGACCAAGGACGAGATCCTCACCCGCTACCTGTCATCGGTCTATTTCGGCGACGGCGTTTATGGACTGCGCGCCGCTTCGCGCCATTATTTCGGCAAGCAGCCCGAACAGCTCACCCTTGCCCAGTCGGCGATGCTGGCCGGGCTGGTGCAGGCGCCGAGCCGGCTCGCGCCGACCCGCAACCTCGCCGGCGCCCGCAAGCGCGCCGCGCTGGTGCTGAAGGCGATGAGCGATACCGACGCCATCACCCCGGCCCAGGCCCGCGCTGCGCTCGCCGCCCCGGCGCGCGCGATCCGGCGCACCCGCAAGGTCCCGACCGGCACCTATTTCGCCGACTGGATGGCGCCCCAGGCGGCCGACGCCTTCGAGACCGACTTCGGCGAAGTGAGGGTCACCAGCACGCTCGACGCCGACCTGCAGCGGCTGGCGGCACGCGCGATCGGCAATGCGGCGCTCGCCCCCGGGGTCCAGGCCGCGCTTGTCGCGATGCGCCCCGACGGCCGGGTGGTCGCGATGGTCGGCGGGCGGTCGTACAAGGAATCGACCTTCAATCGCGCAACGCAAGCCCGCCGCCAGCCCGGCTCGGCGTTCAAACTGTTCGTCTATCTCGCCGCGCTGCGGGCGGGCTATCGCCCCGATTCGATCATCCAGGACAGCCCGATCACCATCGACGGGTGGAGCCCGGCCAACAACGACGGCGTGTTCCGCGGGCCGGTGACGCTGCAGCAGGCCTTTGCCCGCTCCAGCAACGCCGCCACCGTCCGCCTGTCGGAAGAGGTCGGCCGGGCCAAGGTGCTGAGCACCGCGCGCGAACTCGGCATTTCCACCCCGCTCCCCGATTCGCCCAGCGTCGCGCTCGGCACCGCCGGGGTCAGCCTGCTTGAACTCACCGCCGCTTATGCCGCGGTAGCCGGCGGGCGCTATCCGGTCACGGCCAGCGGCCTGCCCCCGGCCGGCGCGGGCATCGAGACGCAGGACTTCACCGCCACCCTGTTCGGCCGCAGCGGCCGCCTCGACGAGGGGCGCGACTGGCGTCCGATGCTCGACCTGTTATGGGCCGCCGCCAACGAAGGCACCGGGCGCAAGGCGGCGCTCGCCACCGCCACCTTTGGCAAGACCGGGACCAGCCAGGACAATCGCGACGCCCTGTTCGTTGGCTTCGCCGGCGACCTGGTGGTCGGCGTGTGGGTCGGGCGCGACGACAACAAGTCGCTTGGCAAGGCGGTCTCGGGCGGCACGATGCCGGCGCAGATCTGGCGGGGCTTCATGGCCCCTGCCCTCAGCGTCGACGGGCGGAGCGCGTCCGCCCTCCCGGCCGGTTATCGCGTGCCGCGCCGCGCGCCGGGCCCGAACGGCTCCGAAGCCCCTATAATGGACGGTATCGAGGCTTGGGTGGATCGCCTCTCCACGATGGCCGAGGGCATCCTGTCGGAAGGGCGCTGACACTTTTGTTTGGTGAACATCCGTTTACCTGCCGGTTCAACCACTCTTTAACTCCTTGCCTCCTAGAACCACTCTCGACCGACGGGCTGATTGAACGTCTGACGGTGCCGGGGCCGCCCCCGGGGGACAAGTGGAACTAGGAGACCGGACATGACCAATTTCATCAAGATGCTGAACAACGAAGACGGCGCCACCGCGATTGAGTACGGCCTGATTGCCGCTCTCATTGCCGTCGCCGCGATCACCGCGCTGACCAGCATCGGTGGTAACCTCAACAAGACCTTCACCAACGTCGCTGGCAACCTCAACAAGACGACCTGATCTTCGTCTGATTGAGACTGAATGAGCAGGGCCCCGTCGCCGCCTCCTCCGAGGCAGCGGCGGGGCCCTTCGCTTGTCTGCGGCTTCCGCCGCCGGGAAGCGCGGAATTTCACCAAATACTAACCTTTTCGGCCGAGGGTACCGGTTCCAGGGCGTAGCTTCCGACTGTGGGGGAAGCTCCGGGTTCAGGACTATCGGGGGAACCGACAATGACACTCTTCACGAAGATGCTGGCCAGCGAGGATGGCGCCACCGCCATCGAATATGGCCTTATCGCAGCCCTGATCGCGGTCGCCGCGATTACTGCGCTCACAAGCATCGGTGGCAACCTCAACAAGACTTTCAGCAACGTCGGCGACAACCTCAACAAGACGAGCTGATCGCCGCGCCTGGCGGGCGCTTGAGTGGAAAGGGCATCGGGAAACCGGTGCCCTTTCTCATTTTAGACGCTCCACCGCCAATCCGGGCAACAAAGGGGTTGGCAGGCGCAAAGAAGGCCCTTAAAGGCGCGCTCACACGGGGCCGTAGCTCAGCTGGGAGAGCGTCGCGATGGCATTGCGAAGGTCTGGGGTTCGATCCCCCACGGCTCCACCATCATTCTAAAAGGCCGTCCTTCGGGGCGGCCTTTTTCTTTGCCCGGCGCGTGCGCCACCCACAACGAAAAAGGGCGGAGCCGAAGCCCCGCCCTTTCCGGTAGACAATCAAGCGGCGTGTCGCCGGCTCAGTTGTTATCCTCGTCTTCGTTCTTGGTCTCGACACCCAGGTCGTCGTCGCCGGTCGACAGATCGACCTCGTCGTCGGCGCTGGGCTCCTCGTCCTCGTCCGGCAGGGCCAGATCCTCGGCCCCCAGATCGGAGTCGGGAGCCGCCGACGGCGCCGCGACAGAGACCTGTTCGAACGGCATCGGCTGCTTGGACTTGAGCACCGGTTCAGGGACGAAGGTGTTGCCGCATTCGATGCAGGTCACCGGATCGTCCTTGCCGAGATCGTAGAAACGGGTCGCACACTTGGGGCAGGTGCGTTTGGCGCCCCACTCGGGCTTCACCATGGGCTGAAGATCTCCAATTGAATAACGTCCGGCGGCATTGCTGCCCCGGCTGATCGGGGCGCGCCTTGCCATAGCGGGGGGTGGCTGTCAAAGCCCGCGCCCATGGCCACCACTCCCCTCGTCATCGCCGTCGACGGCCCCGCGGCGAGCGGCAAGGGCACCGTCGCCCGCGGCCTCGCCCGCCACTACGGCCTGCCCCACCTCGACACCGGCAAGCTCTACCGCGCGGTCGCCCTGTCGCTGCTGCGCTGGGGCGGCGATCCCGACAGCGAATTCGCAGCGCTGCGCGCGGTGCACGAGGTCGCCGGGCTGATGGACGACCCCGAACTCACCAGCGAGATGGTCGGAGGGATCGCCAGCCGGGTCAGCGCCTATCCCGCCGTCCGCGCCGCCCTGCTCGAACGCCAGCGCGAATTCGCCGGAAGCCCCGATGGCGCCGTGCTCGACGGGCGCGACATCGGCACGGTGATAGCCCCGCACGCCCCAGCCAAGCTGTTCGTCACCGCCAGCATCGACGAACGCGCTCGCCGCCGCCACGCCGAGCTCACCGCAGCCGGCCTCCCGGTCCACCTCGAGGAGATCCTCATCGACCTGCGCGCCCGCGACGAGCGCGACTCCGGCCGCTCCGCCGCCCCGCTGGTGATGGCCGACGATGCGCTGCTGCTCGACACCAGTGCGATGGGCCCGGACGAGGCATTGGCCGAAGCAATCCGGCTGGTGGAAACGCGGCTCGCAACCTAAGACCGGCGCATGACCGCGCCCAATCTCCGCACCGGCGGACGCCTTCTCGTCGACCAGCTCCGAATCCAGGGCTGCGACCGCCTGTTCACCGTGCCCGGTGAAAGCTTCCTCGCCGTTCTCGACGCCCTCCACGACACGCCCGAGATCGACGTGGTCGTCTGCCGCCAGGAAGGCGGCGTGTCCTACATGGCCGAGGCCGACGGCAAGCTGACCGGCCGCCCCGGAATCGCCTTCGTCACCCGCGGGCCCGGCGCCACCAACGCCACCCCCGGCGTCCATATCGCCTTCCAGGATTCGACCCCGATGATCCTGTTCGTCGGCGACCTCGACCGCCGCGACAAGGACCGCGAAGGTTTCCAGGAAATCGACTTCCCCGCCTTCTTCGGCCCGATCGCCAAATGGGCTGCGCGGATCGACGACGCCCGCCGGATCCCCGAATATGTCGCCCGCGCCTGGCGCGTCGCCACCGCCGGCCGCCCCGGACCCGTCGTTCTCGCGCTGCCCGAGGACATGCTCCGCGACGAGGTCGAAGCGCTGGATCGCCCGGCAATGCCGCCGGTGGTCGAGCATCCCGACCCTTCGGCCATCGCCACCCTGCACGAACTGCTCAAGGACGCCGCCGCGCCCGTCGCGATCGTCGGCGGCGCCGACTGGAGCCCCTGCGCCGCGCATCATTTCAGCGCCTGGGCCGCGCGTACCGGAATCCCCGTCGCCGCCGCCTTCCGCCGCCAGGATGCGATCGCCAACGACTGCCCGGTCTATGCCGGCAACCTCGGCTACGGTCCGAATCCGAAGCTGGTCCAGCGGGTGAAGGAGGCTGACCTGTTGCTGGTGGTCGGCGCCCGGCTCGGCGAAGCGACCACCGACGGTTACACGCTGATCACCCCCGACCATCCCGGCCAGATCATCATCCACGTCCACCCCGACCCCAACGAACTCGGCCGGGTCTATCACGCCGACCTGCCGATCTGCTCGGACATGGGCGAATTCGCGCAGGACCTCGATGCGTGGGAAGACGACGACCTGCTGCCGTTCGGTGCTGGGCGCGAAGCCCATGCCGACTATCTCGCCTGGAGCGAGCCGGCCCCGCGCGACGGCGTGACCCTCGACCTCGGCCCGTGCGTCGCGCTTCTCCGCGACAAGCTTCCGGCCGACACCATCGTGTGCAACGGCGCGGGCAATTTCTCGGGCTGGGTCCACCGCTACTGGCGCTATGCCGCGACCCCGTGCCAGCTGGCGCCGACCAGCGGCACCATGGGCTATGGCCTCCCCGCCGCGGTCGCCGCCGCGCTGCGCTTCAAGGACCGCTCGGTGCTGTGCGTCGCGGGCGACGGCGACTTCCTGATGAACGGGCAGGAGCTCGCCACCGCCGCGCAATATGGCGCCGACCTGCTCGTCATCGTCGTCGACAACGGCAGCTACGGCACCATCCGCATGCACCAGGAACGCGACTATCCCGAGCGATTGTCCGCCACCACCCTCGCCAACCCCGACTTCGCCGCGCTCGGCCGGGCCTATGGCGCATGGTCGGCGACGGTCGAGCGGACCGAGGAGTTCGCCCCGGCGCTCGACGAGGCACTCGGCCGCAAGGGCATCCGCCTCCTCCACCTCAAGACCGATGTCGAGGTAATCACCAACCAGACCACCATCTCGGCCCTGCGGGACAAGGCGCGGACCTGATCTCGCTACAAGGGGGATTCATGATCAACTATCTCGGCCTCGCCGCCTGCCTGCTGGTCGGCCTCGCGGCGCCGGTCGCGGCGCAACCCACAGCGGCCCCGAGCGTCCTCTCCCTGCGCGAACGTGCCACGCTCGAGGACAAGCTCCTCGCCGACCGCCTCGACACGATCGTCCCCGCCCTGATGCGCGAGCAGAAGATCGACATGTGGGTGCTGATCGCCCGCGAATATGTCGAGGATCCGGTCGTCATGACCATGCTCGACGCCGAGAACATGCACGCCCGGCGCCGCACGATCCTGGTCTTCTTCGACCCCGGCGCCGGCAAGCCGATCGAGCGCCTGACCGTCAGCCGCTACGGCCTCGCCGGCCTGTTCCAGCCCGCCTGGAACCCGGAGGCCGAGCCCGACCAGTGGAAAGCGCTCGGCCAGCTGGTCGCTGCCCGCAACCCCAAGCGCATCGCCATCAACAGCTCGGCCCTCAGCCAGTTCGCCGACGGCCTGACGCTGAGCCAATATGAAGGCCTCCTCGCCGCCCTCCCCGCCCCCTACCGCAGCCGCCTCGTCCGGACCGACGAACTGGCGGTCGGCTGGATGGAGACCCGCACCGCGCAGGAGATGCAGGTCTATCCGCAGCTCCTCCACATCACCCACGCGATCATCGCCGAAGCGCTCAGCGCCAAGGTCATCACGCCCGGCAAGACCACCGCCAACGACGTCCGCTGGTGGATGCGCGAAAAAGTCAGCAGCCTCGGTATGCAGGTGTGGTTCCACCCCTCGCTATCGATCTTCCGCGCCGGGCAGCCCGCCGCGCTCCAGAACGACGAGGTCATCCGCCCCGGCGACATGCTGTGGACCGACTTCGGCATCACCTACCTCGGCCTCAACAGCGACGTGCAACAGCTCGGCTACGTGCTGAAGCCCGGGGAGCGCGACGCGCCCAGGGGCCTGCGCGACGGCCTCGCCGCCGCCAACCGCGTGCAGGACGCGCTGACGGGCAGCTTCCGCACCGGCCTCACCGGCAACCAGATCCTCGCCGCCGCCCGCGCCAAGGCCATCGCCGCGGGCCTCACCCCGTCCATCTACTCCCACCCGATCGGCTTCCACGGCCACGGCGCGGGCAGCAGCATCGGCTTCTGGGACAATCAGAACCCCGACCCCCGCGGCGAGCGTCCCCTCCGCCCCAACACCGCCTGGTCGATCGAGCTCAACGCCAAGGCCAATGTGCCCGAATGGAACGGGCAGGAGATCGATTTCCGACAGGAGGAGAACGCCTTCTTCGACGGCCGGACGATACGCTACCTGGACGGGCGGCAGACCCGCTTCCATCTCGTTGGAGCGCGGCAGTGAGCAGCAAGGAGTGACGCTTGTGACCAATGCAGCCATTCATCGCCGATCGTTCTTGGGCGGCGCGGGCGCGCTGAGCGCGGCGCTCGCGATTCCTGCCCGAGGGCTTGCCGCCACGGTTGCCGAACAGGTGGTCCGGCGTCCCCTGCCACCGCCCATCAGCGCGGCGGAGCGGATCGCTCGTCTTCGCCGTGCGCAGCAGCTGCTTCGCGCCAATCGCCTCGGTGCCATGCTGGTCGAGTCCGGGGCGAGCCTCGACTATTATACCGGCATCCAGTGGTGGCGCAGCGAGCGGCTGACCGGCGTCGTGATTCCGGCCGAGGGCGACCCGATCATCGTCACCCCCTTCTTCGAACAGCCGAGCATCGCCGAACAGCTCGAAGTGCCAGCCGAGATACGCACCTGGCAGGAGGACGAGGAACCGCTAAAGCTCGTCGCCGACTTCCTCCGCGAACGGAAGGTCGCCGGCCAGCCCGTCGCCTTTGAGGAAACCAACCGCTTCTTCCTCGGCGATCGTCTCGCGGCGCAACTGCCCGCCACCCGAATCGTCAGTGCCAATGCCGTCGTCCGCGCCCAGCGGATGATCAAGTCCCCGGCCGAACTCGCGCTGATGCAGGCCGCCAGCGACATCACCATCGCCGCCTTCCGCACGGCTCATGCCAACCTCAAGCCGGGCATGACCGGCGGCGACATCAGCGCCGCCATCGTTGCGGCCTCCAAGGCGCTGGGCGGTGATGCCGACGGCAACCTCGTTCTTATCAACGAAGCCTCGGCCCTGCCCCACGGCTCCAAGAAGCAGCACACCCTCGCCCCCGGCGACCTCGTTCTGATCGATGGCGGCTGCAGCGTTCACGGCTATCAGTCCGACATCAGCCGCACCTTCGTCTTCGACGGCAAGCCGAACGCCGAGCAGCGCAAGGTGTGGGAACAGGTCCACCGCGGCCAGCAGATCGCGCTCGCCGCAGCACGGATCGGAGCGTCGGCCGGAAGCGTCGATGACGCGGTTCGCACGGCGTACGCAAGCTGGGGCTACGGCCCCGACTACAAGCTCCCCGGCCTGTCGCACCGCACCGGCCACGGCATCGGCATGGAAGGCCACGAACCGGTCAACCTCGTCCGCGGCGAAACCACGAGGCTCGCCCCCGGCATGTGCTTCTCGAACGAGCCCGGCCTCTACCTTCCCGGGCGCTTCGGCGTGCGGCTGGAAGATTGCTTTCACATGACGCCAGGCGGCCCCAGGTGGTTCACCACCCCGCCGCCCAGCATCGACCAGCCGCTGAGCTGAGCGCCGGTTTCAGATCAGCCCGGCCAGCGGACTCGACGGATCGGCGTACATCCGCTTGCCCATCCGTCCGGCGCGATAGGCGAGGCGGCCGCTCTCCACCGCCGCCTTCATCGCGCGGGCCATCAGGATCGGGTCCTTGGCCTCGGCGATGGCGGTGTTCATCAGCACCCCGTCGCAGCCCAGCTCCATCGCGAACGCCGCGTCGCTGGCGGTGCCGACCCCGGCGTCGACCAGCACCGGGACCTTGGCGCCCTCGACGATCAGGCGGATGGTGACCGGGTTTTGCACCCCCAGACCCGATCCGATCGGCGCGCCCAGCGGCATGATCGCCACCGCCCCGGCTTCCTCGCAGCGGCGGGCCATGATCGGATCGTCAGTGCAATAGACCATCACCTCGAACCCTTCCTTGGTGAGAAGTTCGGTAGCGCGGACGGTCTCGATCATGTCGGGGTAGAGCGTCTTGGCTTCCGCCAGCACCTCCAGCTTGACCAGCTTCCACCCCCCTGCCTCACGCGCCAGGCGCAGGGTGCGGATCGCCTCCTCCGCGGTGAAGCAGCCGGCGGTGTTCGGCAGGTAGGTGGTGACCTTGGGGTCGATGAAGTCAGTCAACTTGGGCGCATTGGGATCGGTCAAGTTGACCCGCCGCACCGCCACGGTGACGATTTCCGCCCCGCTCGCCGCCACCGCCGCGGCATTCTGCTCGAGGCTCTTATACTTGCCGGTGCCGACGATCAGCCGCGAGGAGAAGGTGCGCCCGGCGACGGTCCATGTGTCTTCAGTCATCATGCTTTTTTCCTGCGAAAGCAGGGACCCAGTGCCGTCTGCCTTCGTCCGCTAAGAACAATGGGCTCCTGCGTTCGCAGGAGGAAAGGGTTCAGCCGCCGCCGACGAAATGGACGATCTCGTAATCGTCGCCATCCTCGACCAGCATTTGCGCCAGGGTTGAGCGCGGCACGATCGCAAGATTGCGCTCGACCGCGACGCGCGCGGGGTCGAGCCCGAGTTCGCCGACCAGGCCGGCGATGGTGGTTCCAGAGGCTACCCGGCGATGCTCGCCGTTGACCGTGACGCTGTGGGTTTCGGTTTCGCTCATTTGACCTTGGCATCTAGGTGGCGGATGAAGCGGCGGCAATGCGCACCATCCTCGTCCTGAACGGCCCCAACCTCAACCGCCTCGGCACCCGCGAGCCCGCAGTCTACGGCTTCGACACGCTCGACGACATCGCGGCCAGGCTTCTCGAGCAAGCCGCCGCGCTCGGCCTCCAGGTCGATGTCCGCCAGTCGAACCACGAAGGTCACCTGATTGACTGGCTGCACGAAGCGGCGGACAGCGGAGTGCACGCGGTGATCCTCAACGCTGGCGGCCTGACCCACACGTCGGTTGCCCTGCGCGACGCGGTTGCGGCCATCCCGATGCCCGTCATTGAGGTCCATCTCAGCAACCCTCATGCCCGCGAACGCTTCCGCCATCGCAGCCTGATCGCGGCCGTGTGCGTTGGCTCGATCAGCGGCTTCGGCGCCCGCTCCTACACGCTGGCACTGGACGCCGCCGCCCGGCTCTGACAGAGCGCGCGGCGACAGATTACAGGAACTTTCTCATGTCTGACGAGCATAAACAGATGCGCATCGATGCCGGTCTGGTTCGCGAACTCGCCGAACTGCTGAGCGCCAACGAATTGTCCGAGATCGAAGTCGAGGACGGCGATCGCAAGATCCGGGTCAAGCGCGAGCTGACCGTCGCCGCCGCCCCGGTCCAGCATATCGTCGCTGCGCCGCAGGCCGCCGCGACCTCCGCTGCACCGGCCGGCGCCGCTGCTACCGACACCCCGGCCGCCCCGATGGAGCAGGCCGGCGAACTGGTCCGCTCGCCGATGGTCGGCACCTGCTACCTGTCCGCCGAACCCGGCGCCCCGGCCTTTGTCGGGATCGGCGACACGGTGAAGCAGGGCGACACCCTGCTGATCGTCGAGGCGATGAAGGTGATGAACCCGATCGTCGCCCCGCGCGCCGGCAAGGTCACGCAATTGCTCGTCGCCAATGCCCAGCCGGTCGAGTTCGACCAGCCGATGGTGGTCATCGAGTAGATGCGGTCGATCAACAAGCTGCTGATCGCCAATCGCGGCGAGATCGCGCTCCGAATCCTGCGCGCCGCCAAGGAACATGGCATCCGCACGGTTGCGGTCCACAGCACCGCCGACGCCGATGCCATGCACGTCCGCCTCGCGGATGAGGCGGTGTGCATCGGGCCGCCCGCCGCACGCGACAGCTACCTCAACATCCCCAACATCATTTCGGCGGCGGAGATCGTCCACGCCGACGCGATCCACCCCGGCTACGGCTTCCTGTCCGAGAACGCCCAGTTCGCCGAGATCGTCGAGCTGCACAACATCATCTGGGTCGGGCCCAAGCCCGAGCATATCCGGGTGATGGGCGACAAGGTCGAGGCCAAGCGCACCGCCGCCAAGCTCGGCCTGCCGCTCGTCCCCGGTTCGCCCGGTCCGATCAGCGACCTCGACGAGGCCAAGGCGATCGCCGACGAGATCGGCTATCCGGTGCTGATCAAGGCCGCTTCGGGCGGCGGCGGTCGCGGCATGAAGGTTGTGCCCGATGCCGACCAGCTCGAAACGCTGATGGCGCAGGCCTCGTCGGAGGCCAATGCCGCGTTCGGCGATCCCACCGTCTACATGGAAAAGTACCTCGGCGACCCGCGGCACATCGAATTCCAGGTGTTCGGCGACGGCGAAGGCACCGCCATCCATCTCGGTGAGCGCGACTGCTCGATCCAGCGCCGCCACCAGAAGGTCATCGAGGAAGCCCCCTCGCCGGTCATCTCGGCCGAACAGCGCGCGCAGATGGGGGGGATCGTCGCCGACGCCATGGCCAAGATGGGTTATCGCGGCGCCGGCACCATCGAATTCCTGTACGAGAATGGCGAATTCTACTTCATCGAGATGAACACCCGGCTGCAGGTCGAGCATCCGGTGACCGAGATGATTAGCGGCCTCGACCTGGTGGCCGAACAGCTCCGCATCGCCGAGGGCCGCGGCCTGTCGGTGACCCAGGACCAGGTCGTCCTGAAGGGCCATTCGATCGAATGCCGGATCAACGCCGAGGACCCCGTCACCTTCGCCCCCTCGCCCGGGCTGGTGAAGAACTTCGTCGCTCCCGGCGGGCTCCAGACCCGCGTCGATAGCGGGCTCTATTCGGGCTACAAGGTGCCGCCTTATTACGACAGCATGATCGGCAAGCTGATCGTGTGGGGCGCCGACCGCGACGCCGCCATCTGCCGTCTCCGCCGCGCGCTCGAGGAGTTCGTGCTCGAGGGGCCCAAGACCAATGTCCCGCTCCACCAGCGCATCCTCAAGGAGCCGGCGTTCACCAGCGGCGACTATACGATCAAGTGGCTCGAACGCTGGCTGGAAGAGCAGAAGGACTGAGCCTTCGCTTTCAGTCGGGGCGGCGCTAGGCTCGCCTTGTATGAGCCTGCCGCTCGATCCCGACCTCGTCCTGCGCGGCTATGCCTCGGGCATCTTCCCGATGGCCGACGACCGCGCCAGCGACGAGCTGTTCTGGGTCGAGCCGCGCACCCGCGCGATCCTTCAGCCGAGCAGCTTCCACCTGTCGCGCAGCCTTGCCAAGCGGCTTCGCTCGGGCCGTTTCACCGTCACCGCCGACCGCGATTTCGCCGCGGTCCTGCTCGGCTGCGCGGACCGGCCGCAGACCTGGATCAACCGCCCGATCGAAGGCGCGATGCTGGCCCTCCATGCCCGCGCCCAGGCCCATTCGGTCGAGGTCTGGCTGGACGATGCGCTGGTCGGCGGGGTCTATGGCGTGGTGCTCGGCCGGGCGTTCTTCGCGGAAAGCATGTTCAGCCGCGCGCGCGACGCGTCAAAGGTCGCGCTAGCCTTTCTCATGGCTCGGCTGAAGGCCGGGCATTTCACCCTGTGCGACTGCCAGTTCCTGACCGAACACCTCGCCTCGCTCGGCGCAGTGGAGATCCCGCGCCGGACCTACGTCGGGTTGCTCGGCGAGGCGCTGCGCTCGGCCGGCGATCCGCCACGGCCCGACTGGGGGTCGCTCGACGGGCTGCTGTCATCCGACAAGGCGCCGGCCTGCTCGGGCGCGGCGGGGAAGCTCATCGTGCAGCTCTTGGGCCAGACGTCGTAGACGCGGTTCTCGACCACGTTCAGCGACGGGCTTTCCTTGTACAGCCAGCCCGAGAACACCCGGTTGAAGGCACCGTCGGGCTGCTGCACGTCGACCTGCACGAAGGCTCCGGTCAGCTGGTCGAATTCCCACGGCGGAGTGGTCTCGCAGGCCCGCAGGCGAATGATCAGATCCTTGATCCGGACCGCCTGCCCTGGCCTCATCCGGATATCGCGCGAGATGCCGTTGCGCTTGTTGAGGATGCCCAGCACCGCCACCCGTTCGTTCATCGGGGTGGTGCCCGGCGCCAGCGGCTCGGCCTTGACCGGTGCCGCGGCCTTTTCGGGCTGCTGCTCTCCGCGACCGGGCAGCCGGTCGCACCCGGCCAGCGCCAGGCTTGAGATCACCAGCGCCGCGACGGGCTTCAGCACCTCAGTCCGGGGTCCAGGCCTGGTAGTCACCGGTCGCCGCCGGCCGCTTGCCGCCGCGCGACAGCGATCCCGCAGGGCGATAGGTACCGTCCGATCCCGACAGGTTGGGCAGGCCAGGCTTCTGGAACTTGCGCGCGGGCGGAAGCGACTTGTCCGGCACATCGTCGAGTTGGCCGCGAAGCCAGCTCTGCCAGTGCGGCGGCGCCCGGCTGGCATCGTTGGACCCGTGGTAGATCACCCACCGCCGGTTCTTGTCCTTGCGATGCTCGAAGTAGATGTTGCCGGCCTCGTCGCGCCCAACCTCACGGCCGTGGCGGCGCGTGAACAGCGAGGTGCCGATGGTCGCGCCGTTCCACCAGGTGAAGATGCTCGCCAAGATTCCCATGGCTTGCGCCCCTAGCGGTTCCGGGAGGGAAGGGGCAAGCGCTACTGCGCCGCCGCCGTGTGCACCCACTCCACTTTGTCGCCCGCCTTGATCCCCAGTTCGGCGGCGCGCCCGCCAGCCAGTTCCAGCACCGCGCCGACCGGCTCCACCGAGGGCACCGGTTCGAGGCTGAGCGGAACGGTATTCTCGGCGATGTTCACGATCGTCCCGTCGGGACGGACGAAGATGATGTCGAGCGGGATCAGGGTGTTCTTCATCCAGAAGCTCGCCATCCGCGGCGGCTCGTGGGGAAAGATCATGCCGCGGTCGGGGGCGAGGCTCGGGCGGTTCATCAGGCCCATCTGCTGCTCCTCGGGCGTGCTCGCGACCTCGACCGTGAAATTATGCACGGCGCCGGCGGCGGTTCGGACGGTCAAGGGCACTTGTTGAAGTCCTGCGGCAGAGCGTTCGAGCTGGGGGCTTGCACCGCCGGTCGGCTGGCAGGCGGCGGCGGTCAGGGCAAGCGGCAATGCCGCCAGCAGCGCCAGCCGGCTCAATCCCCGCGGAGGTCGACCGCGGTCAGCCCCTTGCGGCCCTCGGCGATCCTGGCTTCCAGCCGGTCGCCCGGCTGAAGGTCGTTCAGCGCCGCCCGGCGCACCGTTTCCATGTGCAGGAAGATGTCCTGGTCGGGCTTGTCCACCCGAACGACGAAGCCATAGCCTTTGACGCGATTGAACCACTTGACCTCCACCGGCTCGAACGGCCCAGCGCCGTCCAGCAATGCGGTCCGGTTCGATCGTTCTTCCGACGTCGTGGCGGTGCTTCGAACCACCACCGCCTGCGCCAGATCGATTTCCACCACGCGGACCGCCTGCAGGCCGCGATCCTGCCGCACCACGTCGCAAGTCACAACCGCTCCTTCGGGGAGCGAGCGACGGCCATGGTCGCGAAGGACGGAAAAATGCACGAGCACGTCGCCGTCGATCGCGTCGCTGACGAGAAATCCGAAGCCGCGGGTGGCATCGAACCACTTGATGCGACCCGTTACCCGCTGACCAATTTCGCCACCCGGATCCGCATTGTCCTGCGAGTCGATTGGACGCGCAGAGAGCGCGGGAGCGACCCCTGGTCCAAAATCGCCTTGCGACGAAGCCGCATACTCGCGTTGCATGTAACTACGTATAGCACCATTCGGACCAATCTGAAAGGTTACAGGGCCAGAACGATCGCCAGAATTACTCACTTTCGGCCAAATCGTCGAAATAACCCGGTGGCGCTCCGGTAATCCGCTGCGCCAGGTCCATCGGATGCCCGGCTCGAAGCATGGCAGCCAGCGCTCGTTGCCGCCCCGCCGGGTCGGGCTGCGCCGCGGCATAGGGGCCGATCTTGCGTCGCTCGGCAAAGCGCAGCGCGGCGGCCAGGCTCTGTTCGTCGGCATGGGCCAGCGCCTCGCTGCCATCCTCCGCCGCGATCCCGCTTTGCGCCAGCGCGATCCGCACCCGTCCCTTGCCGTAGCCGCGGCGGGTCAGGCTGGCCGCCTTCATTCCCGCGAACGCCGCATCGTCGATGAAGCCCAGCTCCACCACCTTGTCGACGACCGCATGGGTGTCGGGCTCGGCGACCCCGTTCCAGCCACGCTCGCGAAGCTTGCGTACGAGGTAGGAATGAAGCTTGGCCCGGCTGGTCGCGAAGCGGGCGACATAGCCGAAGGCAAGCTCCTGCAAAGCGGCCTGGTCGAGCGGCCGCGGGCGCCGTTCGCGTCGCCCGGAATGCCGCTCTCCGTCCCGCTCGCCGTTCACGCCCCGTCTTTCCACTGACCGCTACGGCCTTCTTTGTGCCACAGTCGAACGCGAACAACCACGGCGCAAAGAAGTGCTTGCGCGGCCGTTAACCACAGCGGTCCAACCCGAAGACGACAGCCAGGACAGGACCAGCGTGCCGGACGCCAACACACAGATCAATCTGCTGGCACCTTCGGGGGCGACCCCGACCGTGGACGCCCTGCCGCGGCGCCTGGCCGACTTCCGCACGCTGGGCGAGGCGCTCGACTATGCCGCGACCGGCGCGCGCGGGCTCAACTTCCACGATCCACGCGGCACGCTGACCCGCGCCTATTCCTTTGGTGAACTGCGCGCCGCCGCGCTCGACCATGCCCGCCGTTTCCTCGCGCTCGGACTGACCAAGGGCGAGCGGGTCGCGCTGGTGGCCGAGACCGGGCCCGAGTTCGCCGCCGGCTTCTTCGGCGCGGTCTATGCCGGCCTGTGGCCCGTCCCGCTGCCGCTCCCGACCAGCTTCGGCGGCCGCGAAGCCTATGTCGAACAGCTTGCGGTGATGCTTGGCAGCTCGGACCCCGCGTTGTTCCTCTACCCCGTTGAACTGGCCGATTTCTGCAGGGAGGCCGGGACCCGCCGCGACGTGCAGGCGATGAGCTGGGACGAACTCGACGCTACGGGCTTCGATGCCGAGGCCGCGCTGCCCGAGGCCCATTCCGACGACATCGCCTATCTCCAGTACAGCAGCGGCTCGACCCGCTTCCCGCACGGCGTCGCGGTCACCCACCGCGCCCTGCTCGACAATCTTCGCGCCCACAGCCTCGGCCTCAAGGTCGAGGAGACGGATCGCTGCATCAGTTGGCTGCCGTGGTACCATGACATGGGCCTGGTCGGCTGCCTCCTGTCGCCGCTCGCGAACCAGATCAGCGTCGACTATATGAAGACGGAGGATTTCGCCCGCCGTCCGCTCGCGTGGCTCGACCTCATCAGCCGCAACCCCGGCACCACCCTCTCCTATTCGCCGACCTTCGGCTACGACATCTGCGCCCGCCGCATGAGCTCGCAGATCAAGGCCGGTGAGCGCTTCGACCTGTCGCGCTGGCGGATCGCCGGCAATGGCGCGGACATGATCCGCCCCGACGTCATGCAGGCGTTCGTCGATGCCTTCGCCGACGCCGGTTTCCAGGCCAGCGCCTTCTGCCCGTCCTACGGCCTTGCCGAAGCGACGCTCGCGGTCAGCCTGATGCCGCCGGGCGAAGGCATCCGCCTCGAACTGGTCGAGGAAAGCCAGCTCTCCGGCGCCGCCGCCGAAGATGGCGAGGATCGCCCCAAGCGCTACCGCGCCATCGTCAATTGCGGCCGCGCGGTCGAAGGCATGGAGATCGAGGTTCGGGGCGCCGAGGGCGACATCCTCGCCGACCGCGAGATCGGCAAGGTTTGGGTGCGCGGCTCGAGCATCATGGTCGGCTATTATCGTGATCAGGAATCGACCGACGCCTGCATGGTCGGTGGCTGGCTCGACACCGGCGACATGGGCTATCTGTCGGGCGGCTACATCTTCATCGTCGGCCGCGCCAAGGACATGATCATCATCAACGGCCGCAACCATTGGCCGCAGGACATCGAATGGGCGGTTGAGCAGCTCCCCGGCTTCAAGTCGGGCGACATCGCCGCCTTCGCGATCACCGGCCCCTCGGGCGAGGAGCAGCCCGCCGTGCTGGTCCATTGCCGGGTCAGCGACCTCCAAGAACGCACCCGCCTGCGCGACGACATCAAGGAGCGGGTCCGCGCGATCATCGGGATGAGCCCGGTGGTCGAGCTGATCCCGCCGCGCAGCCTGCCCCGCACCAGCTCGGGCAAGCTCAGCCGGACCAAGGCCCGCAATCTCTACCTGTCGGGCGAGATCGTGCCGCTCGACCTCGCCGCCTGAGCCGCTCCTAGGAAGTCGTTAACCCTGCCGGGGCTACGCCTTCGGGCATGGCTCAGCTTCTGACGACCTGCGGCGTCGCGATCACCGCCGGGCTGGTGATCATCGCGCTGCTGACGCTGGTCGAACGGCTCAGCCCGCGCGCCCCGATGCCCCTGCGCCGCGCGTTTCCCGGCCTGCTGTTTACGCTCGGCGCGACCCCGATCGCGATCCTGGTCGCGGTTCCGCTCGGCCAGGCGCTGGCGAGCTTCGGCCCCGGCAAGCTGGTCCGGGTCCCGCTGCTGGCCTGGCTCGGCCCGGTCGGCGCCACGCTCGCCCTCCTCCTCTTCGTCGATTTCCTGCGCTACTGGGAGCATCGCTTCGAGCATCGCTTCCTGTGGCGGGTGCATGCGGTCCACCACAGCGCCGAACATCTCTCGGCCGCGAACAATTTCGCCCACCCGCTGCAATATCTGCCCCTGTTCCTGTTCGTCAGCCTGCCCTTGTCGCTGTTCGATCTGGGCGGCTTTGTCTTGCCCGCCGGGGTCGCGATCCTCAAATCGGTGCTGGAGTTCTTCATCCACTCCCCAACCACCCTCTCCTTCGGCCGCGCGCGCGCGCTCTTGGTCGATCCCCCCTATCACCGCATCCACCACAGCATCGAACAGCAGCATTGGGACCGCAATTTCGGGATCCTGTTCAGCTTCTGGGACCGGTTGTTCGGCACCGCGCACATGCCCGCGAGCGGCGAGTGGCCCGCCACCGGCATTCCCGAAAGCCGCTCGCCCGCGACGGTCGGCGAGTGGCTGGCCTTTCCCTTCAGCCATCCCCCTGCCCCCGGCGAAGACGCGCGTGCGACCTTGCCAGAAGCGAACACCCCGGCTAACCGGCACTCGGCCTTAGGGGTATAGCTCAGTTGGTAGAGCATCGGTCTCCAAAACCGAGGGTCGTGGGTTCGAGTCCCCCTGCCCCTGCCAGGCCGTAGCGAGCGTGTAGGTCCCACTTAAAGTTGGGCCATCGGCCACTTGGAGTTGGGCCAAGCCCAGTTGAAGTTGGCCAAGTCCGCGGCTGCTGGCAGAGCGTCGCGGAGGGGATTTAGATCGCAGCCTTGCAGCCGGTTCAGTAGGCTTCGAGGAAGGTTGCGATACCCTGTCCCCCGCCGATGCATTGAGCTGCGACGGCGTACCTCTTTCCTTCACGCCTCATAATCTGCGCTGCCTTTGCTGTGATTCGGGCGCCGGTAGCTCCAAGCGGATGGCCGATAGCGATACCGCCGCCATTGAGATTGAGTATCGCCTTTTCAAAACCAAGTTCACGAACGCAGGCCACAGCTTGGCTTGCGAACGCTTCGTTGAGTTCACCATCTATGCCGGTGAGGGAGCCAACCCGCAGCGGCATCACCATCTTCACCTCGCCACCACCTTCGGGTGGATGGGTTTGCTGCTGGCTCAGCTTTTGCTCCTATCGCGTGGTCGCACCACCGTGCATCGCCGCATCGGTCTTGTCGTGCTTATCGCAGCGCCACTGCTCGCTTCCGTCGCACTCCTGACAGTGCACAGCGCGCATCGGGGTATTCAGTCGGGCGAAGGAGACATCCTGATCGTCCAGAACGTTCTCGGAACCTTCTGTCTGGCCGCGATGCTGGCACTCGCATTTATATTTGCGAAACGGCGCAAGCTGCACGGCGCCTTTCTGATGAGCACGCTGCTCCTGTTCCCCGGGCCGGCCCTGTTCTTTGCTTTGCTCGCCTTTGCGCCTCCCGTCCGAATCGAGGGACCGGAAACCTTCTATCGCTTTGGCTTCGCCGCCATAACGGGGCAGGGCCTCATTCCAGTGATCCCGGCCTATTTCTTCGTAAGGGATCGGCGAAATAATTGGCCGTATCTGCTGGCGGCCGGCGGCTTCCTTGCTGCCGAAGCGCTCAAGGTGTGGCTCACTCAAGCCCGCCTGATCGATCCGCTAACGCGCTTGACTGGTGAACTGAGCCAAGGCTGGGCCTTTGCGATTGGGTTGATGTTACTGCTGGCAATAGGCCTTCGGCTTCAGCCAAAATCCGTCGAAGCGAAGACGGCTAAGCCGGAGGATTCAGCCACACGATAAACTAAGCTTTTTTTTCACTCGAGCGCCTGTTTTAGTGGAAAGCGGAAGGGCTGCTTTCGAGAGAGCACAAAGTGAAAGCCAATGCTCGTTTGGGCATTAGCGGTGTGTGCAATCTGGGGGCTCCGTCTCTTGGATATTGGCTCGCTGCAAAAGATGAACTCGTGAGTTGAGAGCGGCGATCGAGGAAACTTAGATGGATGAATTTGCCCGATTGATGAGTATGCAAGGCGTCCGTCCTCTGGACAGCCCGAAGGCGAAAGCTCGCAAAGACCCTGAAGCAACTGGCGCGATGATCAGCCAGAAAGGGTCGGCAACGCCTGATCCGGTTCCAGACGGGCACGCTTGGGTCGTTGGTCCAATTGCGCGGGATGCCCTCGACACCGCGCTTGAGCGCGTTGCCGCCGAGACACGGGATGGACGACTTGGGTGGGCGACCGGTATTCGCCAGGACGGTAAAGCAATTACGTTACCGGTTTCATCCGGAGCGACGGCACTCCTTGGTACCGCAGATCGCCAGTCACTCCGTCTTATGGTGTTGGGGGGCGACGGTTGGACCTTCGTCATGCATCCACTGATGGGTGTCGCAACGCTCGATGAGGACCCCAGCTAGGTCCTGTTGTACGATCCTTCGGACAGGGGAGCGCGCCATCGGACTTCGAGGGTTCCGTGGTGGTGGAAAGCGGAACGGCTGCTTTCTAAGCCGAATGATGCCCTGACTGATTTGAAGCAAGGTCCAATCGGTGGTGACCGTAAGTTTCAAAGCTGCACTGACAATCCTTTTCAGGGAATAACACGTTCAGCCTTCAACCGGGCGAAGAGTTCAAAGAACGCATCATCAGTTGGCTGATAATCGGTAAAGCCCAGCCTGCGGCTTTTGCTCATGTCGGTCACGACCTCGATGGGTCGTCCCAGGTCGGCATCCGTGTGCCAAGGTGACGAGAGGCGGTTTAGGTCAAGCTCGACCAATTTATCGCGCTCTGCGATCACGCGCCACAAAGGTGCATCGTCCGCCATCTGTTCTTGAAGCGGCTTAACCGAGCCGTCAAAGCCGTCTGGCTCTAGGCCGAACCACCGCGCGATCCGCCCCCACATCCAGCTCCAGCGAAAGATGTCTCCGTTGACGACGTTGAAGGCTTGGTTTCGTGCTGCTGGCGTCGTCGCAGCCCACAGCAGGTGCCGTGCCAGCAGGTGCGCGTCAGTCATGTCGGTTAGGCCATTCCATTGCGAGGCTGATCCCGGAAAGCGGAACGGGCGCCCTGTTTCACGGCAAAGGGTCGCATAAACCGCAAGCGTCGTACCCATGTTCATCGCATTGCCGACCGCCATACCGATCACGGTATGCGGCCGGTGGACGCTCCATGAGAAACCATCGCGCTCGGCCGCGGCGAAGACCTCGTCTTCCTGAGCATAATAGAAGTTCTCGACGTCGAGCCGCCCCTGATCCTCGCGGAACGGGGTCTGGGGCAGGGTGCCTTTCCCATAGGCCTCGAACGGCCCTAAGTAATGCTTGAGCCCGGTCACGAGAGCGACGTGTCGGGTGCTGCCGCCTGCTTGTAATCCATCCAGCAAATTGCGGACCATGGCTCCATTGACGCGAATGTTCTCAGCTTCGCTGTTCTGGCGCAGCCAGGTCGTAATGAACACAGCTTGCGGCCGAAGCTCGGCCAGCGCCATGGCCGTGCCGGCCCTATTCTGAAGATCAGCGACGACCGGCACCACTCCGGCTTGCCTTGTGGGCCGGCGTGAGAGACCGTGCACTGTCCAGCCTTGCTCGAGCAGGACCTCCGCTGTCGCGCTGCCTACAATTCCGCTCGCCCCTACCACCAGTGCATTGCCGGCCATGATCATGCTCCAAACGCGGTTAAGTCGCACAACTGCACAGCTGCACTTCAGACATGCCCCCCTAACTCCCGGCGGCGACAACGGGGCGCGAGTGCTGAGACAAACCCAAGCTTTTGCGGCTTGGACCTCACAAGCCCGCAGAAGCGCCGGTGTGAGGAAGCACCAGTGATAAGCGCTTAAGCGGGGGCAATGAGGTCACCCAGGCAGAAACGCCGAGCGCGGAGATGGAGATTGCCACAGCAGGCCTTCTTCCTTTGACACGATGTAAGGCACGAGCATCTGCCCAGTGACGTTCAGTGCGGTCCGGCCCATGTCGATGATCGGATCGATGGCGAGCAGCAGGCCCACCCCTTCGAGCGGCAGGCCGAGGGTCGTCAGGGTGAGCGTCAGCATCACCGTCGCGCCAGTCACGCCCGCAGTGGCAGCTGAGCCCAGCACGGAAACTAGGGCGATCAGCAGGTAATGCTCAGGCCCAAGCGCGATGCCGTAGGCGTGAGCGATGAAAAGGGCCGCAACGGCCGGGTAGATGGCAGCGCAGCCATCCATCTTGCTCGTGGCGCCGAGCGGTGCAGCAAAGGCGGCGTAGGCGCGAGGTACACCCAGGACCTCCACAGTTCGCTCCTCGGTCACTGGCAGCGTTCCAATGGATGAGCGGGTGACAAAGCCGAGCTGCGCAGCCGGCCAGGCAGCGCGCGCGAAGTCGCCGACCGACAGCCCTTTCGCCACCAGGAGCGCCGGATAGATGCCGAAGGCGACGGCCGCGAGCGCCGCGTAGATGGCAATGGTGAAGCCGCCAAGCGCCGCCAGAGTCGACCAACCGTAAGTAGCAACGGCTGTACCGAGCAGCGCGGCTGTACCGATCGGCACTAGCTTCAGCAGCCAACGCAGGAGCAAGCGGCTGATTGCCAGAAGCGAGGCGGCAAAGGACAGGAAAGGTCGGCCGTGCTCCCCGCTTCTGACGGCAGCGACGCCTAATAGCAGGGAGAGCACCAACAGCTGCAGGACGTTGAAGTTAAGGATGGTACGAAGGCTCTCTCCGTCTGCGACCGTCCGCGCTTCGAGGCCGAAGAGGTTGCCAGGTACCGCGCCCTTGAGGAAGTCGATCCAGCCGCCGACGTTGGCAGGCGCCTTCGGCGTGCCAGCTGCAAAGGGTTCCTGCAAGGCCGTGAGCAAGGTGCCTGCCACCAGCCCGACCCCGACAGCCAGCGCGGCCGTGATAGCGAACCACAGCAGTGTTTTGCCAGCTAGCCGCGCCCCGTTTGTGAGGGTGCCAAGCCCGGCAATGCTCGAGACGACCGATCCGACGATCAGAGGTGGCACCAGCAACTTCAGCAATTGAACAAAGATGCTGCCGACCGTCTCCAGCAAGGCCGTCAGCCAGGCCAAATCCGACACATATCGGGCGAGCAGTCCAAGGCCGAGACCGGCCGCCACCGCAAGCAGGGTCTGGCTGCTGTAGGATATGCGATTGGCCCTAGATATCGGTTCGGCAATCGTGGCCACGTGGTCTCATCTCTCGGCTGTTTAGCCTGGATGTATGTCTGCACGATCGGTGCGGGTAGCAGCCGACGGCAAATAACACTGGGGCTGCAGGGGCAAGCTCAGAACCGCAATGATCTTGCGCGAAGCAGGGTGTTCTAGCAGTTCTGTGCTCAGTCTCGGAGCGCTTGGCTGACTGGCGCAATTTCATGCTCTGGCCAGATCAAAATCAAGACCAGCATTGATCCGTTGCGGCAGGCGTTGGTCCTAGATCAAGCAGCAGCCACTTGGCTACTCTCAAGCTGGCTACAGGCTGGACGTCACCTGTTTGTGGCAAGCAGAACGGCTGCTTTCGGACACAGACAGCGAAAAGAAGACACTCTGATCCGAATGTCCATCATTCGTTCTCGACCTACTCTGGCTGCTCACAAAGATAGAAGGTATGGGGTCGAGCCTTGCCTGCTTACTGCAGAAGTTCGGCGATGCTGGCCGAGAGGCTGTCGAGCGAGAAGGGCTTGGTGATCAGCGACATGCCCGGCTTGAGGAAGTTGGGCAACGAATTTGCGTCCCGATCGTAGCCGGTGATGAACAGAATCGGCAGGTCGGGGCGATGCCGCCGCGCCATGTCGGCAAGCTCCCGCCCGTTAAGTCCTGGCATGCCGATATCGGAGATCATCAGGTCGATCACCTCGTCCGATTCCAGCACGGGAATGGCGGCCGCTGGCTCGGCAATCTCGATCATGTCGTAATTGAGGTCCTCGAGCACCTCGCACACCAGCATGCGTACGGCATCCTCATCCTCAACCAGCAGCACGCGCTGCCCGGTTCCCTTATGCACCGGTTTTGTGCTCTGCTCTGCCGGTAGCGGCTTGGTGTGCGTAGCCGGTAGGTAGAGGTGGATGGTGGTCCCTTCACCCAGGCGGCTGTCGACTCGGACGGCACCGCCGCTTTGCTGCGCAAAGCCGTAGACCATCGACAGGCCCAAACCGGTGCCCTGGCCTTGGGGCTTAGTTGTGAAGAACGGCTCGAAGACCCGCTCGACCACCTCTTGCGGCATGCCCTCGCCGGTGTCTGCCACCGTGATGCGCAGGAAGTCGCCACCGCTCGCGAGAGCGGCCACGTCGCCCGGCTTGGCAAACGCCGCCGAAATCACCAGCTCGCCGCCATCGGGCATCGCGTCGCGGGCATTGACCGCGAGGTTGAGTATGGCGTTTTCGAGCTGGTTCGAATCTGCCAGCGCGTTCGGAAGATCTTCGTCGATGGCGAGGCGCAGCGAGACGCTTTCGGGCAGCGCATGGGTGACCAGTTGTGCCACCGAGTGGATCACGGCGGCGACGTCGAGCGCGCTCGGTTCGAGCGGCTGGCGACGCGCAAAGGCGAGCAGCCGGTGGGTCAGCGCCGCCGCGCGTTCGGCGGAACCGAGCGCCGTTTCGATATAGCGTTCGAGCCCATCATGGCGCTGCTCGGCGATCCGCCGGCGCATCATGTCGAGCGAACCGATGATCCCGGTCAGCATGTTGTTGAAATCGTGCGCGATGCCGCCCGTAAGCTGCCCGATCGCCTCCATCTTCTGGCTCTGGCGGAGGGAGGCTTCAGCCCGCTCGCGTTCGGCGACTTCCTCCTTCAAGCGCTGCAGTGCCAAGTCGAGCTCGGCGGTGCGTTCGCGGACCTGGCGGTCGAGATCATCGGCGGATTGCGCAAGGGCGACACGCTGCCGGTGGAGATCGACGAACACACCGACCTTGCTGCGCAGAATGTCGGCTTCGATCGGCTTCTGGATGAAATCGACCGCCCCGGCTTCATAACCGCGGAAGCGGCGCTGGGTGTCGCCGCTACCCGCCGTGACGAAGATGATCGGGACGCGGCGCGACCGCTCGCTGCCGCGCATGAATTCGGCGAGTTCGAAGCCGTCCATCCCCGGCATCTGGACGTCGAGCAGCGCCAGCGCGACATCATGCTTGAGCAGGAGTTCGAGCGCCTGCTCGCCCGACCGCGCGCGCAAAAGGGTCAGGTTGTCGGACCTCAGCAGCGCTTCCAGCGACAGCAGATTTTCTTCGAGGTCATCGACGATCAGCAGCGAGGCGGGTGCGTTCATCGGCTGCCCGCCCGGATCAGATAGTCGCTCAAGGCATCAAGCGACAGCGCTCGCGCGGCGGAACAACGGGCAAGGGCGGCGGCTGGCATGGTCGCGGCATAGGCGGTGGCGGGGTCTTCGACCAGCACACGCCCGCCGCGCTGCTCGATTGCGGCGGCGCCGCGCGCTCCGTCCTCGTTGGCGCCGGTCAGCACGATGCCCAGCAGACCGGGACCAAAGCTGTCGGCGGCGCTTTCGAACAGCACGTCGATCGATGGCCGCGAGTAGAGCACCGGCTCGTCCGCCGACAGGGCGATACTGCCGCCAGGCTCGACCAGCAGGTGATATCCCGGCGGCGCGAAGTAGATGCTGCCGGGGGCGATCATCTCCTTGTCGTCGGGCTCGACCACGGCCATTGCGCACTTGGCCGCGAACAGGGTGGTCAGGCCCGACGGTGCTGTTGGCACGTGGACCACGACCATGATCGGAAGCGAATAATCTGCCGGCAGCCGCGGCAGGATGTCCGACAGCGCCTGCACGGCGCCGGCGGAGGCACCGATCACCACCGCCGCAACCGGCTCGGCGCTCATGCCTCGCTCCGCTGATAGATCTTCTCCTCGCGCACGAAGTCGGTGAACGCGCCGGCATGCTCCGAAAAGCGCAGCGTTTCCTTAGAGCCGAGCCCGAGGAAGCCGCGTCGGGTCAACGAATCCCGGAAGAGCCCGACCGCTCGATCCTGCAACGGCCGGTCGAAATAGATCATCACGTTGCGGCACGACACCAGCTGGCATTCGGTGAAGACCTCGTCGGTCACCAGGCTGTGGTCGGAAAAGACGACCTGCGCGCGCAGCTTCTTGTCGAACACCGCGCGCCCGTAGGCGGTGGTGTAGTGATCGGCGAGCGAGGTCTTGCCGCCCGCCTGCTGGTGGTTGCGTGTGAAGGCCGCGATCCGGTCGAGTGGGTAGACCCCGCTGCGCGCGATTTCGAGCGCGCCCGGATTGATGTCGGTGGCATAGATCATGGTGCGGTCGAGCAGGCCCTCTTCGAGCAGCATGATGGCAAAGGAGTAAACTTCCTCCCCATGGCTGCAGCCCGCGATCCAGATCTTTAGCGAAGGGTAGGTGCGGAGGTGCGGAAGAACCCGCTCGCGCATCGCCTTGAAGTAGCCAGGATCGCGAAACATCTCGCTGACCTGGACGGTAAGATAGTCGAGCAGGGTCCCGACCATCGCTTCGCTGTGGAGCAGCTTCTCCTGCATCGCCGAAAAGGTAGCAAAGCCGAGCTGGTCGCGGGCCTGTCGCAGTCGGCGCTTGATCGATGCCTTGGCATAATGGCGGAAGTCGAAGTGGTAGCGCAGGTAGAGCGCCTCCAGCAGCAGCTTGATCTCGATATCCTCGACCGGTTCGGCAGGCGTGTGGCTCACCGCGGCATCCACACCCGAACGAGCGACAGCAGCTTGTCGACGTCGAGCGGCTTGGCCATGTAGTCGCTGGCGCCCGCCGCAAGGCATTTCTGCTGGTCGTCGGGCATCGCCTTGGCCGTCAGCATGATGATCGGCAGCTTGCCCCAGCGCTGGTCGGCGCGGATCTTGCGGGTGGCTTCAAGGCCATCCATCACCGGCATCATCACGTCCATCAGCACCAGGTCGATGCCGTCTCCGCCCGCGCCGCCGAGGGCGTCGAGCGCTTCCTGCCCGTTGCGCGCAATCGTCACCTTGGCGCCGCGCGGCTCGAGGATGTTGGTCAGCGAGTAGACGTTGCGGACGTCATCCTCGACCACGAGAATGGTCTTGCCCTCCAGCAAGGCGTCGCGGTGGCGAGCCTGCTGGATCATCTTCTGCTGTTCGGGCGGCAGCTCCGACACGACCTGGTGGAGGAACAGCGTGACCTCGTCGAGCAGGCGCTCGGGCGATTTGGCGCCCTTGATGATGATCGAGCTGGAATAGCGGCGGAGCCTCTGCTCATCCTCCTGGCTGAGGTCTCGGCCAGTGTAGACGATCACTGGCGGGAAGCTGTGCTCGCCGTCCTTGCTGAGCGTTTCGAGAAGCGAGTAGCCCGACGCATCGGGCAGCGACAGGTCAAGCACCATGCAGTCGAAGGTCTGCTCGCTGAGCAGCTTCAGGCATTCGGCAGCGGTGCCGACGCCGACCGTCTCGATCTCGGGACCGGCCAGAAGCTTGCCGACGGCGTCGCGCTGCAGGTCGTCGTCTTCCACGATCAGCACGCGCCGGACCGTCCGGGTCAGCTGCGCTTCCAGCGCTTCGAGCGCGTGGGTAAGCTCCTCGCGCCTCACTGGTTTCACCAAATAACCCATCGCACCGAGCGAGAAGGCGGTCTGGGTCTGGTCGCTGGCGGAGATGACGTGGATCGGAATGTGCCGGGTGGCGTCCTCGCGCTTCAGTCGGTCGAGGACGGCGAGCCCGGACTGATCGGGCAGGCCGAGGTCGAGCACGATGCCGCTCGGCTTGTGCTCGCGCGCCAGCTCCAGCGCTTCCTCAGCGGTTCCGGCCACCAGCGTCTGGAACGAGGCTTCCCGCGCGATGTCGCGGACGATTCCGGCAAAGGTGCGGTCGTCCTCGACGATCAGCAGGACGCGGTTGCCACTTCCGCTGGCGAGGTGGTCCCGATCGTCGTCGAGCGGCGCAGCGCGAACCGCTCTCCGCCGCGGGGCGGCGGGCTTGGGCGGTGACAGCGGCGCATCGCTCGGCGTGGCGGCAGGCGCCGGTTGCGGGCGGCCCGGGACCAGCGCAGGGTCATATTCGGCCGGAATGGTAACGGTGAAGCTGCTGCCAGTGCCCGGCTCGCTCTTGAGAGCGATCGCTCCGCCCAGCAGGCGGGCCAGCTCGCGCGAAATCGACAGACCCAGCCCGGTTCCCCCGAACTTGCGATTGATCGCACCGTCGGCCTGGCGGAAGGCTTCGAAGATCGCCTGCTGCTGCTCGGGCGCAATGCCGATACCGGTGTCGGTGACGGTAAGCGCGACGCGGTCGCTGCCCGACTTGGCGATGGCCAGCGTGACTTTGCCCTGCTCGGTGAACTTGAAGGCATTGGCCAAGAGGTTCTTGAGGATCTGCTCGAGCCGCTGGCGATCGGACACGATGCTTGCGGGCACGTCCTTGGCAATGTCGATCTCGAACGCCAGGCGACGCTCGGAAGCAATCGGATCGAAGGTGCGCTGCAGGTCCTTGACCAGTCGTGAGACGGCCACGTCCTCCGGACGGATTTCGACGTGCCCGGCCTCGATCTTGGACAGGTCGAGGATGTCGTTGATCAGGTTAAGGAGGTCGTTGCCCGACGCCTGGATGGTGCGGGCATATTGCGCCTGCTCGTCGGTCAGGTTGCCGTTCGGATTGTCGCCCAGCAGCTTTGACAGGATCAGCAGCGAATTGAGCGGCGTGCGCAATTCGTGGCTCATGTTGGCCAGGAAGTCGGACTTGTACTGGCTGGCTCGCTCGAGCTCGCGGGCCTTGAGTTCGACCGCGGCGCTCGACCGGGCGATGTCGTCTCGCTGCGCTTCGAGCAGTTGCGCCTGCTCCTCGAGCTGGCTGTTGGTCTGCTCCAGCTCGACCTGCTGCTGTTCGAGGCGAACCGCCGATTCCTTCAGCGCGCGGCCCTGTTCCTCCAGTTCCTCGTTGGAGACCTTGAGCTCCTCGCTCTGGACCTGCAGCTCCTCCGACTGACGCTGGCTTTCCTCCAGCAGCGTCTGAAGCTCGGTGCGGTACTTGGCCGAACGCAGCGCGGTTCCGGCCGGCTGCGCGACCTGCGCCAGCAGTTCGAGCGTCTGGCTGTCGATTTCCTTGAGGAATCCGAACTCGACCACCGCGTTGACGATGCCGTCGGCGCGAAGCGGGGCAATCACCAGGTGGCGCGGCATGTCGGAGCCGAGCGCGGAGCCGATCGCGAGATAGCCTTCGGGAATGTCGTCGATGACCATCGGCGCATCCTCCGCCGCCACCCGCCCGAGCAGGCCTTCGCGCAGAGCGAAGCGCTCTGTAACCTTGGCTTCGGACGGCACGCCAAGCATCGCCATCCGCTCGAACACGCCATGCTCGCCCTTGAACAGGACGCAGGCCTGGGCGCCGGTGTAGGCGGTAAGATAGTCGACGATGTCGCCACTCAACTCCCGCACCGTCTTGTCGCCGAGCATGACCTTGCTCAGCCCCACGACGCCCGACTGGAGCCAAGCTTGGCGACGCCGCGCGACCATGGTGCGGTGGGTAAGGGCACCGATCGCCAGGGTCAGACCGATCCCCAGCAGGGTGGCAAGAATCGCGCTGAAGGTGGCGGTCCGAAACGCTGCATCGCGTCGCGCCAGAACCGTCATGCGGGTTTGTCTTTCTTCCGCTCGCAGCTGGCTGATCTTAGCTCGGACCGCGTCCATCTCGGCCTTGTCGCGGTCGGAATCAATGGTTGCGAGCGTGCTCGCTAGGCCTTCACGCTGACGGACGGCGATGGAGCGGGCGAGACCGGCGAACTTGGCTGCGACCTGCGGGCGGAGCGAACGCAGGTTGGCTTGCTGTTCAGGCTCGTCGCGGGTGAGGCGATCGAGGGTCTGAAGACTGTCGGCGCTTCGTGCTTCCGCGTCGCGATAGGGCTGGAGAAAGGAATTCTCTCCTGTCAGCAGGAAGCCGCGCTGCCCGGTCTCGGCATCTTGCATAGCGGACAGCAGGTCTCCTAGGCTGGTGATCACCTCGTGGGTACTGGTGACCCGGTCGGTCTCGGCACGAACGGCTTGGATGTTCAGGTAGGTGACCGCCCCGGTAACCAGGAAGAAAGCCAGCGCCGCGATGACTCCGACGAGCGTGCTGAGGTTCGACCTGGCGGCGGACGCGCCCTCTTCGTTCTTCTTCATGATCGCGGCGTCTTCTCAGTGGCTGGCTGAGAAGCGCGTTTCCATGCCGCAGCAAGTTCCGCAACCCGTAATGAATAAGCGCTACTTGATCATCTGCTTCTGATGGGAAGCGGACGGTCTGCTTTTGGGTGAGCATTGCCGTAGGCCGCCATTTCTTCATGAGCATCTACACGTCAGGCTTGCGCCCGTCTCATAGGCTACGGAGATTTTCCACGCTATCGGTAAGCGGACATCTGGAAAAGCGACGCTCACGGCGACACTTGAGGATTAGAATCCTTCTAGTGAGCAGCCGCACCTTCTGCACCCAAGCCAGTCTCGGAACGCACCCGTTGGGCGACATAGCCTGCGCGATCCACCGCCGCGCGGCCGCTGCGGTCGAGGATCGAAACGAGCCAGATCGTGAAGAAAGCCAGCGGCATCGAGAAGATCGTAGGGGAGGAATAGGGAAAGATCGGAGCGGCGAAGCCAAACACGTTCACCCAGATTGCTGGTGGGATGCTGCACGCTGAGCGATCAGGTGGCGGCAATGCCAAGGGCTTCTTTGAGAGTACGGAGCTTCTCGGCTGAGTAAGGCGGATACTTAAGGTCGGGATCAGGGATCACCGCTCGATCGACCACGCTTCGACGCGATTGATGACGCGCTGCGCAGTCGAGGAGGTCGAGCGAGTGTGTCTGACTTGGTGTCGGCCTTGCCTTCCGGCCGACCTGCCATTCCCATTATCAAGGCCCTGATGTGCCGGGGCACGCTTCACTTAGCCCTATCCGAAAGGATTGATCGAAACAGCATCGCTAGAAGTGTCAGGCGGTCTGAGGCTCCTCCACTGGTGTTCTTCCAGTGAATTTTTCCTGCTGCGAAGCAGGCAGGATCGACGTCAGCGGATTTACTCCGCTGACGGCCCTGCTTGAAGCGCGCACCAACCCGCGCTACATGCCCACTCAACCGAGGTCCGGCGGAGCCATCCGCGGACCTCGTTTTTCTATCACTTGAAGAGGCAGCAAGCCCGTCATGGCCAAGACTTCCCCCGGCGAATTCATCCGCCAGGTCCGCGTCGAAGCGGGCAAGGTCGTGTGGCCGACCGGCAAGGAAACTTGGGTGACCGCTGTGATGGTGTTCATCCTCGTGACTATCCTCGCTACCTTCTTCTTCGCCGTGGACAGCGCCTTCGCCGCGATCGTCCAGTCGCTCCTCGGCCTGCTCGCTTAAGGTTTCAGATTCATGTCCCGCTGGTACATCATCCACGCTTATTCGGGCTTCGAGAACAAGGTCCGCGAGTCGATCCTGTCCGAAGCCAAGCGCCTCAATCTCGAGCAATTGGTCGAATCGGTCGAGGTCCCGACCGAGAAGATCACCGAGATCCGCCGCGGCAAGAAGGTCACCAGCGACCGCAAGTTCTTCCCCGGCTACGTGCTCGCCAAGCTCGGCATGAACGACGACGTCTACCACCTCGTCAAGAACACCCCCAAGGTGACCGGCTTCCTCGGCCCCAACGGCAAGCCGCAGGCGATCAGCGAGGCCGAGGCCGCGCGCATCCTCAACACCAAGGAAGAAGCCGCCGCCGCCGCGCCCAAGGCCAAGATCAACGTCGACTATGAGATCGGCGACAGCGTCAAGGTGCTCGACGGTCCGTTCGCCAGCTTCAACGGCGTGGTCGAGGAACTCGATTTCGATCGTGGCCGGGTCAAGGTCGGTGTCTCGATCTTCGGCCGCGCGACCCCGGTCGAGCTGGAGTTCGAACAGGTCGAACTGGTCAAGTAAGAGCCGCCGAGCGTTAGTGCGCGGATGCCTCGGCATCCGAGAGCTAGCGCGAAGAGCCGGCGAATACCGGACGGCCTGCCGCGCAGCGGACAGGACCGACGTCACGAATTCACTACGTGACGTCTATCTTCTGCCCCCTACCCGCACACCTCCGCGATCAGCTTCACGGTCTCGCGCGGCTCGTCCCACAGCGGGAAGTGCCCGCTATGCTCGAACCAGTGGAGCTTGGCGCTCGGGAAGCGCTTCGCAGCCCGTCCGGCCTGGACCGGCAGGCACAGCCGGTCGTGGCGGCCCCAGCCGATCGCCAGCCGCTTGCCGGTGTCGGCAATCCCCTCCTGTCCTGGGCCGTATCCCAGGTCCCTGACCAGCGAGGGCACGGTCGCCGTCTCGGCCAACGCGCGCAGTTCCTCGGCGACGAAGTCCCCGTCGAGATCCCAAGGCCGCGCCGACAGCTGCGCCAGCAGCGCCGAGCGGCTGATGGCATTCCCGGCCAGCGCGGGAAGCGCCGGCTTCAGCCGTTTGACCAGCGCGCGCGAGGCGCTGAGGGTGGTGACCAGGAACTTGCGCTCCCACCCCTCCCAGAAGCCCCCGGGATCGAGCGCCACGACGTTGCCGGCCTTTCCCTGCCGCGCCAGTTCCAGCACCAGCCGCGCCCCCATCGAACTGCCGACCATGTCGACCCCGTTCATGCCGTTCTCGCCGAGCCACGCGGTGACCGAGCGCACCAACCCGTCGAAGGTCCCGCTGTCGGCTTCCGCCGGGCTCGCGCCATGGCCGGGCAGGTCGATCACCATGACTCGCCGGGCCTCGGCCAGCGGGCGCAGGACCGGCTCCCACGCATGCCCGCTGCTGCCCAGCCCGTGCACCAGCAACAGGGGCTTGCCCCGTCCATGATCGACCACTCGCATCTGTAATTCCCTTCACCGGCTCAACCGGCGAGGAGGCCGGTCGGCCCATGCTGTCACAAACTTTGTCCGAGCGGACAGCGAGGTCACGCGCTGCGGTCTTGCCTCTGCGCAAGCAGGACCTGAGGTGGCGGCATAAGCCACCCGTCCGCTAATGCCCGCTTTCGACCCTTAGCGGACGGTCTGCTTACGACCCATCGGGAAGACTCGCTATTGGTGATGGAGCGCGTGGAACGGGGCTGCTTGCTGGCGCGCTAAAGCTGGATGACCAAGGAAACATACAATAAGCCGACGGAAGTCGTGGCAGAGGACGGACGAGTTCTTCTCGACGGACCTGATGGCGTGGACGTGGCGCTGACACCCGAGGCAGCGCTTGAGACCGGTGGACGTCTCATAGACGGAGCGGCCAAAGCGGCTGGTCAACGGCGAGAAGAGAAGATTGACCACCGTCCGAGGTAGGCATTCGTTTGTCACGCACCTGAAAGATGAAAGTCGAGCTGGGTAGAATAGCCTTGCTCATTGTGCGTCACCGCCATCCCTCCCCCGAGCTGGCGAACGGACGCTCCCAGGATTTTCAAGCCCATTCCTTCGCGTCTACTGACCTTGCTTCCTTGAGGTGCGCGCGGCGCAGCATCGTCACTGGACGTCAATCGATACTCAGCGTCTGCGACCCGCTGACCGATCAATTTGATCGTTCCGGAGGATCGCTCGAAGGAATGCTTTGCCGCATTCGCAGCAAGCTCGTTGACGATCGTCGCCACCAAGGATGCTTCACGGGGCGTGACCTCGACGTCCTCGAATCTGCCCTGCACTGATATTTCGCTCGGGAAAGTCGAATTCAGCAGATTGACCACCTGATCGAGATATGGCGCGAGTTTGATCCGTTCTTCATTGCCGGAAAAGCCGAGATGGTCGTGCAGTGCGGCGACGGTCCTGATTTGTCCCTCGACCCGCCCGAGTGAGGCGCGGGTGTCATTGTCATCGGTTGCACTTCGTTCAAGTGAGACGAAGGCGCCTACCGTTTGGAGAGAGTTTTTGACCCGGTGGTCAATCTCGCTGCGAAGCACCTTCTCGTTGGCGATGACTGCCCGCAGATTGAGCTGGGTCATGACCTGCCGGGCAAGAACTTGAAGAGCCTGACGCTGCACTTCGTTCAGGGTTCGCGGCCGATTGTCGAGGACGCATAACGTGCCGATCGGAAATCCGCCCTGCGATTTCAGTAACGCTCCGGCATAGAAACGCAGCCCTGGGTCGGCGAGACACAAGGGATTGTCCGACATGCGGGCATCAGCCAGCGTGTCGGGTATCTCGACGAAGTCATTCTGTAGAATGACATGGGCACACAATGACGTGTCGAGCGGCGTCTCACGGACCCCGAGTCCGGTTTCCGCCTTGAACCATTGGCGGTGTTCGTCGATCAGATTCACGACCGATATCGGCACCTCGCAGATTTGCGCAGCAAGCCGCACAATGTCGTCGAAGTCTGACTCTCGCGGCGTATCGAGGATGTCATAGGCTCGGAGCGCGGCCAGGCGCGCAGGTTCAGAAGGGTGGCGCTGGGCTTTCATGCGCAGTGTCGAGCGGAACCTGGCTGAAAACGCAAGAGGCAGTCAAACGTGAGAGGGCATGCACCATCGCTGCTTGCGGGCGCACAAGGGACAAGCGAACGCTGTCCGGCCGACTAATGGCGAATGTCCACTTTCCACCCAATCCTGGCATTGGCACTCGCGCCTTGAAGAATAGGATTTCGCCTGCTCTACTAACCTTTATGGTTCCTTCCTGCCTCGTCCCCGCTTCACTGTCGCGCGCTCGGGCTCCTGGCGCACCAGGCTCGGGGGTGTGACTTTGTCCAGATTCGAACGCCTCCGGCACCCCGCCACCTGCAACCTTTGTGACCTTGTTCAGGTTCGCGAGCCCTTTCCTCCCGGCGCCGATCCTGCTAGGGGCGCCGCCTTCCAGCATCACTGGAGCCACTGCGGGAGGACATGGCCTCGGCCTGTCCGCTTGAACCGCTAAACTGAAACCGGGCCTTTGCGGGCCCGAGCCAAGAGAGTGACATGGCCAAGAAAATTACCGGCTATATCAAGTTGCAGGTGCCGGCCGGCGCCGCCAATCCTTCGCCTCCGATCGGCCCTGCGCTGGGTCAGCGCGGCGTCAACATCATGGAATTCTGCAAGGCGTTCAATGCGTCGACGCAGGAACTGGAAAAGGGCATGCCGATCCCGACGGTGATCACCGTCTATGCGGATCGCTCCTTCTCCTTCGCCACCAAGACCCCGCCCGCCTCGTTCCTGATCAAGAAGGCCGCTGGCCTCAAGTCGGGTTCGAAGGAGCCGGGCAAGGTCTCCGCGGGCAAGATCAAGCGCAGCCAGCTGTCGGAAATCGCTGAGACCAAGATGAAGGATCTCAACGCCAACGACATCGAGGCCGCGACCAAGATCATCGAAGGCTCCGCCCGCGCGATGGGCCTCGAAGTGGTGGAGGGCTAAGGACATGGCCAAGCTGACCAAGAAGCAGAAGAGCCTGGAGACCGCGGTCGACCGCGAGAAGCTGTACGGCGTCGACGAGGCGATCAGCCTCGCCAAGACGCTTGCCACCGCCAAGTTCGACGAATCGATCGAAGTCGCGCTCAACCTCGGCGTTGATCCGCGTCACGCCGACCAGATGGTCCGCGGCGTGGTCAACCTGCCCAAAGGCACCGGCAAGACCGTCCGCGTGGCGGTGTTCGCCAAGGGCGCCAAGGCCGAGGAAGCCACCAAGGCGGGTGCCGACGTGGTCGGGGCCGAGGACCTGATGGAGCAGATCCAGAACGGCCAGATCGATTTTGAGCGCGTCATCGCCACCCCCGACATGATGGGCCTCGTCGGCCGTCTCGGTAAGGTGCTGGGTCCCAAGGGCCTGATGCCGAACCCGAAGCTCGGCACCGTCACCATGGACGTCACCAAGGCTGTCACCGACGCCAAGGCCGGCCAGATCGAGTTCCGCGTCGAGAAGGCCGGGATCATCCATGCCGGCATCGGCAAGGCCAGCTTCCCGGCCGAGGACCTGCGCGCCAATTATGACGCGTTCGTCGACGCCATCACCAAGGCCAAGCCGGCCGGTGCCAAGGGTAAGTATCTGAAGAAGGCTGCGATCAGCTCTTCGATGGGCCCGGGAATCAAGGTCCAGCTCGAGGAGGGCGTGGCCTAAGCCTCACCCCCTTATCTGCACGATCGAGGGCCGCGGCGGAAACGTCGCGGCCCTTTCTCGTTGGGGGTGCAAAGGAGCCTCGTGCCATGACCGACACCCCTCGCGACGACACCGACCCCCAGCTCGACAGCGAAGAGACCGAATTTAGCAACGACCACCCCCTCGCCTCCCCCAACGAACTGGCCGGCGACGCCATGAGCGGTGTCGAACTGGAATTCGCCGCCCGCGACTTGGCCGAGGCCGAAGCCGGCGCCCTCCCGCTCGACACCGACGCTTCAGGCGCCGCCTCCGGCATGGCGCTCGACGACGAAGGCCAGGAAGACACGCTGCCGCTCGAAGGCAATTAAGCAGCTGCCGCCGTTCGCCTCGAACCCATCGGGATGCTAGCGGCGGCACATGCCTGCTCCGGACACCTATGACGCAATCATCCTCGGTGCTGGCGGCGCCGGGCTGATGTGCGCCGCGGTCGCCGCCGCGCGGGGCCGAAAGGTGCTGGTGATCGACCATGCCTCGGAGCCCGGCCGCAAGATCCTGATCTCGGGCGGCGGGCGGTGCAATTTCACCAATCTCGGCGTCGCGCCCGACCGCTACCTCAGCGCCAACCCCCATTTCGCCCGCTCGGCGCTGGCCCGCTACACCGCGCAGGATTTCCTCGAGCTGGTCGCCAAGCACCGCATCGCCTGGCACGAGAAGACGCTGGGGCAATTGTTCTGCGACGGATCGGCCCGCCAGATCGTCGCCATGCTGCTCGACGAGTGCGCGTCCGGCGGTGCGACGGTCCGCTGCAATGCGCCGATCCATTCGGTCGACCATGCCGACGGCCGGTACCGGGTCGCGGCGGGTAAGATGAAGGCCGAAGCGCCGGCGCTGGTGATCGCCACTGGCGGGCTGTCCATTCCCAAGCTCGGCGCGACCGGCTTCGCCTATGACCTCGCCCGCCGCTTCGGGCTCAAGGTGGTCGAGCCCCGCCCCGCGCTGGTGCCGCTGACGCTGGGCGGGGAGGAAGCGCTGTTCCGTTCGCTGTCGGGCGTCGCCGCGCCAATCGAAGCGCGCTGCGGCGACGCCGCCTTTCGCGAGGCCGCTCTGTTCACCCACAAGGGCATGAGCGGCCCGGCCATCCTGCAGGTGTCGAGCTACTGGCGCCATGGCCAGGCCGTGCTGATCGACTTCCTGCCCGAGGCCGCGCCCGGCTGGCTGCGCGAAGCCAAGCGTCACCGCCCCCGGGTGCGCTTGCCGACGCTGCTGGGCGAGCAATTACCGGCGCGGCTCGCCGACACGCTGGCGGAGCGGATCGGCCTCGCGGTCGAGCTCGGCAATGCTCCCGACCGCAAGCTGGAGGAAGCCGAGCGCCTGCTCGCCGGCTGGTCGTTCGCGCCGAGCGGGACCGAAGGCTTCGCCAAGGCCGAGGTGACCGTGGGCGGGATCAGCACCGCCGACCTGTCGCAGCAGACAATGGAGGCGAGAAAGGTCCCCGGCCTGTTCGCGATCGGCGAGGCGGTCGACGTCACTGGCTGGCTCGGCGGCTACAATTTCCAGTGGGCGTGGGCGTCGGGCGTGGCGGCGGGTCAGGCGCTTTAGCCGCTGCGGCGAATGTGCCCTCCGAGCGTTTCTCCCTCGCGCGCCGGACGATCCGGCATCACCAAGCGGAGGAACGACCATGGACAACAACCCGACCAGCGGCGACCAGGGCGGAAGCACCGGCACCCGCGACGTCACCTACGACCTCACCGCCGTGCTCTACCATGCACTGCAGGGCGTCGAGAATTGCCAGATCTACATGGGCGACGCCGGGGGCAAGCAGGAGCATCGCCAGTTCTTCGAAGGCGCCATGCAGGTCCAGAAGCAACTGGCCGAGCAGGCCAAGCAACTGCTTCACGACTGCCTTATGCAGGAAACCGGGGGCGGCCGTGCCGGCAGTGCGGCGACCGGCGCGATCGGCCAGCAGGGCATGAGCGACGGCACCGATGCGATGGGCGGGGAAATCGCCTCGACCCAGACCCACAGTTTCGAGCAGGCGCGTGACGACGGCAGCGCGTTCCGCTTCGCCAGCGGCCAGACGGAGGGCGGCGCCGACCAGTTCGGCGGAGGCAGCGAACAGGACCGGCAGGACAGCGGCCGTGATCAGCCGACGACCGGCGGCGGCGCCACCAGCAGCTTCTGATTGCTGGATAATCAGGCGGCGGCACGACCCGAAAGTCGGGCTTTTCCGCCGTCTGCCGACAAGTCGAGGTCCAGCGGCGGTCTGCCGCTGCATCGATCATCCCAGCCGCGGCGTAGAAGCGGACGGGCGATGATCCCGGACCCGGTTTAATCCCAGAATCGGCCACACGATATGGTTTCGTGTGGCCGGTCCAAGGGGATTGAAATGACCAGTCGATTGCAAAGTAGCGGCATCGCCGCCTTGTCCTTTACCCTGTCCGCCGGCATCCTGGCGCTGGCGCTGACGCCCGCGGTGGCGCACGCCGCGATCACCGATGCCGAACCCGTCGAATTGACCGCCACCGCCGACCGCGACGTGCAAACCCGCCGGGTCGACGCCAGCGACGTCGACTTCACCAATGCGGCCGACCTCAAGCGCCTGAAATCGCGCATCGATCGCGCCGTCTTTGACGTTTGCCGCGATCCGGGCAACGACCGCCGTCTGATCGCCGACGGACGCTGCCACTACGATGCTCGGCGGTCGGCCAATGAGCAGGTCGCCGCGCTACGAGCCTCCGCCACCCTGCTTGCCGCTGCCGGCAGCGTGAAGGGCGCCCGCACGATCACCCTTGTCGCCTCGCGGTGAGGGCGTCAGCGGGACGGCGCGCGTGAACACCCGTGCGCCGTCCCTCCGTGCCGGCTTGACCTGTTAGATAGTTTGCGCTCTTTAACGGCCATGCTTCGCCCCGCCGCCCAACTTGTCTTCGCTGCCCGCTGGTGGCGCTGGAACGATGAAGGCGGCGTGCCGATCGAGCGCTAGCAGGGCTTTTCATCTGCCCTAGCGCTTGCCGACCCGCCCTCATCCGGCGGGTTTTTTATTGTCCTGCCGGCTCCTCCTCCCACCGTCAGGAACTGCCATGATCATCGTATTGAAGCCCGAAGCCCCCGCCGACTCCGCCGAGCGCCTGCTCAGGAAGATCGAGGACGCGGGCCTGAAGCCGCTCCACATGCCCGGTGCCGAGCGGGTGGTGCTCGGTGCGCTGGGCGACGAACGGGTGCTCGCCGAACTGGCGCTCGAAGGCGATCCCGCGGTGGAAAGCGTCAAGCCGATCCTCGCGCCCTACAAGCTCGTCAGCCGCGAACTGCAGGCGCACGATACCGTGGTCGACGTCGGCGGGGTGAGCATCGGCGGAGACCGGCTGGCGGTGATCGCGGGCCCGTGCGCGGTGGAAAGCCCCGACCAGCTGCACGAGACCGCCGCAGCCGTGAAGGCCGCCGGCGCGACCCTGCTGCGCGCCGGTGCCTACAAGCCGCGCACCAGCCCCTATGGCTTTGCCGGGCACGGGATCGAGGGCCTCAAGGTGCTGCGCGAAGTGGGCGATGACCTCGGCCTGCCGATCGTCACCGAGGTGATGGATACCGCCGACGTCGCCCATGTCGCCGAAGCCGCCGACTGCCTTCAGATCGGCGCCCGCAACATGCAGAATTACGCGCTCCTGCGCGCGGTCGGCGCCGCCGGACGGCCGGTGCTGCTGAAGCGCGGCCTTTCCGCCACCATCCAGGAATGGCTGCTCGCCGCCGAATATCTGATGGCCGCCGGCAATCCCAATGTCATCCTGTGCGAGCGCGGCATCCGCACCTTCGAACCGGCGACCCGCAACACGCTCGACCTCAACGCCGTGCCCTACGTCAAAGGCAAGACCCACCTGCCGATCGTGGTCGACCCCAGCCACGGCACGGGGGCGCGCGACCTGGTCCCGGCGATGAGCCTGGCAGCGGTCGCGGCCGGCGCCGACGGCCTGATGATCGAGGTCCACCGCGATCCCGCCAAGGCGTGGAGCGACGGCGCCCAGTCGCTCTACCCTGCGCAGTTCGAGCAATTGATGGGATCGATCGGCGCAGTCGCGGCGGCGGTCGGCCGCCAGCTGTGAAGGTCGAAGCGCAGGTTCTCGCACGGCGCCTGCCCGCCGGCCTCGACCCCCTCGCCGCCTATCGCGCACTCGGCGGCGGAGAGGCAGGAACCGGCCTGTTCGAGGCGCCCGACGGCCAGCGACTGATCATGGGCCGGGCCTGCGTACGGGCCGAGGCGCGGGAGGGGCACGTGGTGCTGGACGCCCTCAACGCCAACGGCGAGGCGCTGCTTGCGGCCTATCAGGCACCGTGGGTGAGCGAACGCCGGGTCGACCGGCTGGTGCTGACCTTCGCCCGGCCTACCAGCGAGGACGCCGCCGAACGCCTGCTCGGGGCCCAGCCGCTGCATGCCCTGCGCGCGCTCCTCGATGCCGCCGCGGCCCCGCGTGGGGAGCCCTTCGGCAGCCTACTGCTGGGGGTGGCCGGGTTCGATCTGGCGGCGTGGGGCGAGGACATGCCCGCGGCCCCGCCTGCCGAGGTCCCCGACTTCGTCTTCTTCGTGCCCGACACGCTGCTGACCATCGCCCCGGGCGGCGCCGCGCGCCTGCTGTGCACCGCCTTCGGTCCGGACGAGCGGCACGTGAACGACGCCGCCCGGCGGCTGGAGGAGGGGTTGGCGGCGCTTGCGAGCCCGCCGGTCGAGCAGCGGCCTGCTCCAACGATTGCGCTGCCCGCCGGGGCTGCCGCTGCGTTCCCGCCTGACCTGTCCGACCCCGATTTCATCGCCCTCGTCGCCCGCCTCAAGCAAGAGATCGCCGCCGGCGAAGTCTACCAGATCGTGCCCAGCCGCACCTTCACCGGCCCCTGTCCCGACCCCCTCGCCGCCTATGCCCGGCTGCGGCAGGCGGAGCCGGCGAGCTACCGTTTTTTTCTGGTCGACGACGGCTGGACCTTGCTCGGCGCCAGCCCGGAAACCAGCGTCCGCCTGTCGCCGGGAGGTCCGAGCGGTCGCACGGTTGAGGTCAAGCCGATCGCGGGCACTCGCCCCCGCGGCGCCAGCCCCGATGCCGACGACCGAATGGAGGCGGAGATGCGCCTCGACGGCAAGGAACTGGCCGAGCACATGATGCTGGTCGACCTTGCCCGCAACGACATCGCCCGAGTCTCGCTTCCGGGCACGCGGCGGGTGGCGAAGCTGTTGACGGTCGAGCGCTTCGCCCGCGTCATGCACCTCGTCTCCTCGGTCACCGGGACGCTTCGCCCGGGTCTCGACGCCTTCGACGCTCTGGCCGCCTGCCTCAACGTCGGCACCCTGGTCGGCGCGCCCAAGATCCGCGCCATGCAATTGCTCCGCGCCGCAGAAGTCAGGCGCCGTGGCCCTTATGGCGGAGCTATCGGGTGGATCGGGGGGGATGGACGAATGGATACGGCGGTGGTGATCCGCTCGGCCCTGGTTCGCGACGGCGTCGCCGAGGTGCGCTCGGGCGCAGGCGTGGTCCACGACAGCGTGCCGCAGGCCGAAGCCGACGAGACCCGCGCCAAGGCCTCGGCGCTGCTGGGAGTGCTCGGCGCATGAAGCCCGTCCTGCTGATCGACAACCTCGACAGTTTCACCTTCAACTTGGTCGAGAGCCTCGAGCGGATCGGGGCCGAGGTCTTGGTCCGCCGCAACAGCATCGCCGCCGCGACCGCGCTGGCCGAAGCCGAAGCGCGGGGCGCGCTGCTGATGATTTCGCCCGGCCCCGGTACCCCGCAGAGCTCCGGCTGCTGCCTCGAGCTGATCGCGCTAGCCAAGGGCCGCGTGCCGCTACTTGGCATCTGCCTTGGCCACCAGGCGATCGTCGAGGAAGCCGGGGGCACCGTGACCCGCGCGCCCGAACCCGTCCACGGCAAGTCGATGCTGCTGGAGCACGACGGCGCCGGCCCGTTCGCGAGCTTGTCCAGCCCGGTCCGGGTCGCCCGCTACCACAGCCTGTGCACCCGCGACCTGCCGGATCGCTTCACGGTCCATGCCGAGGTCGACGGCATGGCGATGGCGTTCAGCGACGCGGGCGCGCTCCAGGCCGGACTTCAATTCCACCCGGAAAGCATCCTCACCACCCATGGCGATGCCATGCTGGCCAACCTGATCGCGATGTTCGGCTGACCCGCGCGGGTTGATCGCGCCGCGCTTTCTGCTATTGGCCCGCTCGTCCCCGGCTTGCCGGGGCGCCGTCCGAGACAGTTGGTGCCTCTTGCAGGCTTAATTTCCAGCCGAGACGGGGAAGAGAGTTTCTCGCGGGGAGCCAAGGCTTTTCGCGTTGTCGTGCGGAGACCCCGCACGCGCCTCCCAGCCCCACGGACATGAGCTCCTGCCAAGGCCTTGCGCCCTGGCGGGTCATGAAGCCGGTCGCCGGTGCCTTAGGGTATCCAGCGGCCATTTGTTTGGAGTTGGCATGGATCGCAACGAAAAGGCGGATCTGGTTGCCGAACTGAAGCAGGTCCTGACCGAGACCAGCGTGGTGGTTGTCACCCGCAATCTCGGTCTGACGGTGGCCCAGTCCACCGATCTTCGCCTGCGGATGCGCGACGCCGGAGCCCAGTTCAAGGTTGCGAAGAACCGCCTCGCCCTTATCGCGCTCGATGGCACCCGCTATCAGCCGATCGGCGAGCTGCTCAAGGGCCCGACGGCCCTCGCCACGTCCATCGACCCGGTCGCCGCCGCCAAGGTTGCGATCGATTTCGCCAAGACCACCGACAAGTTCGAGGTTCTTGGGGGAGCGATGGGTGACACCGTCCTCGACCTCAATGGGGTCAAGGCGCTGGCCGAGCTGCCGAGCCTCGACGAACTTCGCGCGACCCTCATCGGCACCATCATGGCGCCGGCGAGCAAGATCGCCCGGACCGTCGCAGAGCCGGGCGCGATGCTCGCACGGGTGTTCGGCGCCTATGCGGCGCAGGAAGCCGCCTGAGGTTCTTCGTTTTTCTTTCGCACGACAAATCAGGGGCCGCTGAGCCCCGCCAAGGAGTAAGAAATGGCTGACATCAACAACATCGTCGACCAGCTGTCGGCGCTCACCGTCCTCGAGGCCGCCGAGCTGGCCAAGGCCCTCGAAGAGAAGTGGGGCGTTTCGGCCGCCGCTGCCGTCGCCGCTCCGGCTGCTGCCGCCGCTGCCGGCCCGGCCGTCGAAGAGAAGACCGAGTTCGACGTGATCCTCACCGGCGACGGTGGCAAGAAGATCAACGTCATCAAGGAAGTCCGCGTGATCACCGGCCTGGGCCTCGGCGAAGCCAAGGCGCTGGTCGAAGGCGCTCCGAAGGCCCTCAAGGAAGGCGTCAACAAGGACGAAGCCGAGAAGATCAAGAAGCAGATCGAGGAAGCCGGCGGAACCGTCGAGCTCAAGTAAGCTTCACAATCAGTTTCGCCGGTGTCTTGAAGCGCCGGTGATTGGGAAGGGCGGCTCCGCAAGGGGTCGCCCTTTTCCGTTTGCGATGGCCGGAGGTGACCGCCCCCGACGGTCCAGCGTTTCCGCCCATCTTGAAGCGCGCGTAGACGGAAGGGGCGGCCTCGCAAGAGGTCGCCCGTTCGTGCGTCATGCGACTGCCGCGGACCCGATTGGCTCCATGCTGGCTGATCGCATCAGGTCCACGCCCCTCCGCTTTGCAGCAGCTCGGGCCGCCACCGCGTTAGCGGCGAACATGGTGAGGGCGAGGAAGCCGACTACCAGGCTGTCGAAGACCATGAGGGCCCAGACCAGTGGCTCGGGCCGCCCGATCGCGAACAGCCCGGCATAATGGAGCGCCATCAACGGCACCACGCCGGCGATGATAAGCGCCACCGTGCGCCAGAAGCTGCCGCTCATGATGCGGATCGACGCCAGCGGCCCGACCGCGGCATTGCCCTGCGACAAGGCGACCAGCCAGGCGGTGAGATAGATGCCGGCAACGGTCTGTACCAGGGTCGATACCATCTTGGCGATCGACTCCGCCCGCCCCTCGAGACCGATTATCTGCCCAAGCGGGGGCCCAAACAGCGCCAGCCACTGGAGCCCCATGACCAGCGGCACGAATAGCAGGGCCCACAGCATCACTGCCTTGGGATCGAGCCGGCGCGCGTAGGCCGCGTCACGGCCACTCACTACGTAGCGGTATATCCAGTAGCTTGGCAGCGAGATGGCGAGTGTCTTCCAGTAGCCGAACAGCATCCGCGAGGAGTCATTCTCGGCCAGGCGCGCCGCTTCCATCGAGCGGTACAGCCCGCTCTGGATCTCCACCACGTGCTGGGCGAGTTCGAACAGGACTGGGATCAGGAACAGGAGAGGGCAAGCGAAGGCGAAGGCCCAAGCGCTGCCATAGATGTCGCGTACGTCGCGCCACAGGTTGGTCATTGGTCTTCCCCTTCGTCGTCGGCGCCAGCTTCCCAGCGCAGGATGTCGCCCGGCTGGCAGCCCAGCTCGCGGCAAATGGCGGACAGGGTCGAAAAGCGGATCGCCTTTGCCTTGCCGGTCTTGAGTACGTTGAGGTTGGGCGCGGTGATGCCGATCCGCGTCGCCAGCTCCGCCTGGGTCATGCGCTGCCGTGCCAGCAGCGCGTCGAGGTCGATGCGGATCGGCATCAGATGGTCAGTTCGGCTTCGTCGCGCAGGCGGCTGCCTTCGCGGAACACGCGGGCTAGGACGAAGACCAACAGGACCGCGACCCAGCCGGTGATTCCTGGCGACCAGCCCGATGTACGCTCGCCCGCGACCGTATCGAAGGTGGTCGCGGCGAACCCGAAGCCGAGGTCGCAAAACTGGATCGCCAGCAGGCACCAGGCCACGAGCCGCAGGCGCTCGGCATTGGCGGGGGCGAAGGGCTCACCATCGCGCACAGTCTGAAGGATGGCCTGCAACCGGCGCAGCAGGATGTGGGCGAACAGCATGACCGGCGCGACGATCGCGAGGATCCAGCGCGCGCTCAGCAGCAGAAGGTCTAGGTCACGCCCCGGGTTGAGTCGGCCCAGCGTTTCAAGAAACTTGGGTTCCGCGACGAACGAGTAACCAAGCACCGCCAGCAACGGCACTCCAACCAGCACATTGAGGATGAGCAGCGCGCTCACCACCCACCGAGAGAAAGACAGCATGTCACGACTCCTTACCGAGTATCGGTAAGTTGTCTTATCGTTTTTCAATAAGCAAGCGCTCAGTTGGTGCGGATAAAAATTGTCGCATGCTTGTCCTCGGCGAACTTGCGCCAGCCAGGCTCGCGTTCGAGCTTGCGCTTCAGCCCATCGTCGAACTCCACCACCGCCCAGCGGATGCCGTAGCGCGCGACGTCCTCGCGAAACTTGACGATGTCGCCGCGATTGATGGCGCGCGAGCGGAAGGTGAAGTCGTCGCCGTACATGTCGGCGCGGCCGTCGATGTACGGTCGGATGCCGAGCATCACCAGCGGTCCGCCCTGGCTATATTCGTTGTAGACCGGCTGGCGGCGGATCTCGTCCGGCACCTTGGCAAGCAAGCTCAGCGGGTAGCTGCTATGTTCCTTGAATTGGTAGGGGATCGCGACCCGCAACGCGACCAGCAGCGCCACCGCCGGCCAGAACCAGCGCACGGGGGTCAGATGAGGGCGCGATGCCGCACGGGGGTCGAGCAACGGCAGTACCACCAGCAGTCCGACGATCGCGAATAGCATCTGGTGGCGGGCATGGGTTATCGCCATCGCCGACAGGCCGACCAGTAGAAGCAGGCGCAGCGGCGGGATGGTCCGCCAGCGCGCGACGACCAGCACTGCAAGGCCGGCCAGGCAGATGAAGAACAATTTGTCGGCAAGCGGGACGGAGCGGCGCCATTCGCTGATTACCGACAGCGCCTTCATGCCGCTGACTTGGAAGGGATAAAGGAAGTCGCTCGGGCCGAATGGCGTGACCAGCGCGGCGGCGGCCAGCGAGGCGAGGCCGAACGCCACCCAGCGGCCGAGCAGCCCGCGATCGCGCGGATTCTCGATCAGCGATTCGAGCGCGAACAGCCCGGCGAGGCCGAAGCCGAAGATATAGCTGGCATGAAGATTGGCCCACACCACCATCAGCAGTGCGGCGGCGAGCGGGGGTGCGCGACGCCCTTCGCGGGCGCGCAGCAGGATCACGGTCCAGGCCGCCAGCAAGGTCCATGCGAGCACGTGCGGCCGGGCCAGGGCAAAGGTAAACAGCAGGCTTGCGGCGATGCTGACCGCGACCACTGCCCAGCGCGCAGACAAGTTGCGGAAGGCTTCGCGCGCGAGCAGGTGGAAGGTGGTCCCCACCGACAGGGCGAACAGCGCCGCCAGCCCGCCCCATCCGGCCAGCCGGAAGGCGCCGGTCATCACGATCTCGGCCAGCCATTCGTGCGCGGTCCAGGCCTTGCCCGGCATCGTGTGGCTGAACGGATCGGTGGTCGGGACCGCCCCGTTGGCGAGGATCCATTTCCCGGCGCCAAGGTGCCAGCCGGTGTCCCCGTCCATGTAGATCTGGAGCTTGAAGGCGATCAGCCCGGCAAGCAGCAACGGCAGGGCTGCCTGGATGGCAGGGCCGTAGGTGTCGAGCCTGTCGGGCGCGAGGAGGTCGGTTCGCTGCGGCTTCGCGGCAAAGGCGGATCGCGCCCTCCCCCACCAGTTGCCCGCCGGCTCCGCACTCATCATCCGCTTCCCGCCCCACTGCCCGTGCCTGCCTCAGGCTTGCAGGATAGGTCCTAGCGGGCGAGCGTCACAAGATGGTTAACGCTGCCCCTCGGCCGGCGGACTTGCCGCGGTGTCGGGCGCGCTGGTGCCGTCCTTGCGATTGGGGCTGGCGACGGTGTTGGGCTGGGCCTGGACCGAGGGCGGCGCCACCTGCCCGCGGTCGGCGGCGCTGGGTTCGTTGGCGAAGGTCGCAGCCTCGCCCCCGATCGCTAGCGCATTTTGCGGATCGACCCCGCGCGCGGTCGCATTCTCGACCGCTGCCGCCGCTGCCGGGTCCATCTGTTCGGTCGCGTTGAGGATATTCTTGTCAGGATCGTTCGCCCCCGAACCGCAGGCGGCAAGCAGGACAAAGGCGGGAGAGACGAGCAACAGGCGCATGGACGACCCCTCGTAAGCAGGCGGGAAAAGCGTTGCTTCCCCAATGCCTGCCGCACGGCTTTGGTTGCTTTGCCCTCTTGCGAAGGCCGCGCACGAGGCTATATGCAGTCTTCATCCGACAAACATACCGGCTCCGCCGCACGTCAACCCGTGCGCCTGGGGCCTTTCCTGCCCTCTCCGGGACAGGGTCCGAACAGCGCGCGGGCCGAACGAAGTGGAGAGACCAGCGGGAGCAGCGCTCCACTTATTGCAACCCCCGGCTCCGTGCCGGGGATCAGCGGGAGCGCAGGCCAGACCTGTGCCCCGTCCAAGCGCAGGGACTTCGCATGGCCACCAAGTCGATCGACATTCCGCACAACACCTCTTCGGGGCGCTTCACCAAGCAGCGCCGCATCCGCAAGATCTTCGGCAACATCCACGAGATCAGCGAGATGCCGAACCTCATCGAGGTTCAGCGCGAAAGTTACGAGCAGTTCCTGCGCTCCGATCCGGCTACCGGCTATGTGTCGGGCCTCGAGAAGACGCTGCGCTCGGTATTCCCTATTCAGGATTTCGCCGGCACCGCCCACCTCGACTTCGACCATTATGTCCTCGAGGACCCCAAGTTCGACACCGACGAGTGCCGCCAGCGCGGGCTGACCTATGCCGCGCCGATGCGCGTCACCCTGCGCCTCACCTCGTTCGAGATCGATCCCGACACCGAGGCCAAGTCGGTGATCGATATCAAGGAGCAGGACGTGTACATGGGCGACATGCCGCTCATGACGCAGAACGGCACCTTCATCGTCAACGGCACCGAGCGCGTCATCGTGTCGCAGATGCACCGCTCGCCGGGCGTCCTGTTCGACCATGATCGCGGCAAGACCCACGCCTCGGGCAAGTATCTGTTCGCCGCCCGGGTGATTCCGTATCGCGGCTCGTGGCTCGATTTCGAGTTCGACGCCAAGGACATCGTCAACGTCCGTATCGACCGCAAGCGCAAGCTGCCGGTCACCGCGCTGCTGCACGCGCTCGGCCTGACCAGCGAGGAAGTGCTCAACGAATTCTACGGCCGCGTGGTCTACCTGCGCGGGCCGAATGGCTGGCAGATCCCCTACGTCGGCGAGAACTGGCGCGGCCAGAAGCCGATGTTCGACATCGTCAACGCCGACACCGGCGAAGTGGCATTCAAGGCCGGCGAGAAGATCACTCCGCGCCGCGCCAATCAGGCCGGCAAGGAAGGCCTTGCCAACCTGATCATCCCGACCGAAACCATCTTCGGCCGCTTCTCGGCCTATGATCTCATCAACGAGTCGACCGGCCAGATCTACGTCGAGGCCGGTGACGAGATCACTCCCGAGAACCTCGAAGCGCTGGACAAGGCGGGCATCGATCGCCTCGAGCTGCTCGACATCGACTACGTCAACACCGGTCCCTGGATCCGCAACACGCTGAAGGCCGACAAGTCGGAAGACGGCGACCAGGCGCTGAGCGACATCTACCGCGTCATGCGCCCGGGCGAGCCGCCGACGCGCGAGACCGCCGATGCCCTGTTTTACGGCCTGTTCTTCGATCCGGAGCGCTACGACCTGTCGGCCGTCGGTCGGGTCAAGCTCAACATGCGCCTCGGCCTCGACGCCGAAGACACGGTCACCACTCTGCGCCGCGAGGACATCCTGGCGGTGGTCAAGGAGCTGGTGAACCTCAAGGACGGCAAGGGCGAGATCGACGATATCGACAACCTTGCCAACCGCCGCGTCAGGTCGGTCGGCGAATTGCTCGAGAACCAATATCGCGTCGGCCTCCTGCGCATGGAGCGCGCGGTCAAGGAGCGGATGAGCTCGGTCGACGTCTCGACCGTGATGCCGAACGACCTCATCAACGCCAAGCCGGCGGTTGCCGCGGTGCGTGAATTCTTTGGCAGCAGCCAGCTGTCGCAGTTCATGGATCAGACCAACCCGCTGTCCGAAGTGACTCATAAGCGTCGCGTCTCGGCCCTCGGGCCGGGCGGTCTGACCCGTGAGCGCGCGGGCTTCGAAGTCCGCGACGTCCACCCGACCCATTATGGCCGCATTTGCCCGATCGAGACGCCGGAAGGCCCGAACATCGGTCTGATCAACAGCCTCGCGAGCTTTAGCCGCGTCAACAAGTACGGCTTCATCGAAACGCCGTACCGCGTCGTCACCGATCACAAGGTTACCGACCAGGTGGTCTATCTGTCGGCGATGGAGGAGGCCAAGCACACGATCGCGCAGGCCAATGCCGAGATCAATCCGGACGGCACCTTCGCCGAAGAGATCATCTCGTCGCGGCGCAACGGCGACTTCCTGATCGCTCCGCGCGACCAGATCACCCTGATGGACGTCAGCCCCAAGCAGCTGGTGTCAGTCGCGGCCTCGCTCATCCCGTTCCTGGAGAACGATGACGCCAACCGCGCGCTGATGGGCTCGAACATGCAGCGCCAGGCCGTTCCCCTGCTGCAGGCGGACGCTCCGCTGGTCGGCACGGGCATGGAAGAGACCGTCGCCCGCGACTCGGGTGCCGCCATCGGCGCGCGCCGGGCCGGCATCGTCGACCAGGTCGACGCCACCCGCATCGTGATCCGCGTCACCAGCGAGCTTCGCCCCGGTGAGAGCGGCGTCGACATCTACAGCTTGATGAAGTTCCAGCGTTCGAACCAGTCGACCTGCATCAACCAGCGTCCTCTGGTGAAGGTCGGCGACGGGGTCGAGGCCGGTGAGATCATCGCCGACGGTCCTTCGACTCAGTTCGGTGAGCTGGCGCTCGGCCGCAACGTGCTCGTCGCGTTCATGCCGTGGAATGGCTACAACTACGAAGACTCGATCCTGATCTCCGAGCGGATCGTGAAGGACGACGTCTTCACCTCGATCCACATCGAGGAGTTCGAGGTCATGGCCCGCGACACCAAGCTCGGGCCGGAAGACATCACCCGCGACATCCCGAACGTCGGCGAGGAAGCCCTGCGCAATCTCGACGAGGCTGGCATCGTCTACATCGGAGCCGAGGTCGAACCGGGCGACATCCTGTGCGGCAAGATCACTCCGAAGGGCGAAAGCCCGATGACGCCGGAAGAAAAGCTCCTCCGCGCCATCTTCGGTGAGAAGGCTTCGGACGTCCGCGACACCTCGCTGCGCCTGCCGCCGGGCGTGACCGGGACGATCGTCGACGTGCGCGTCTTCAACCGTCACGGCATCGACATCGACGACCGTACCCGCGCCATCCAGGCCGAGGACAAGGATCGCCTCAAGGGCGACGCCGAATCCGAGCGTCGGATCCTCAACCGGGCGACCTTCGCCCGTCTGCAGGAAATGCTGGTCGGCCAGGTCGCGACCGCTGCGCCCAAGACGATCAAGAAGGGCGCCACGCTCGACGTGGAGATGCTCGAGGGCACCGACAAGCACGACTGGTGGAAGATCGCCGTCAAGGATGACAGCCGCCAGGCTGACATCGAGGCGCTGAAGGGCCAGTATGACGAGGCCGAGGCGGCCATCCGCCGCAAGCTCGAGGATCGCGTCGGCAAGGTCGAGGCGGGCGACGAGCTGGCCCCGGGCGTGCTCAAGATGGTCAAGGTCTTCGTCGCTGTGAAGCGCAAGCTTCAGCCGGGCGACAAGATGGCCGGCCGTCACGGCAACAAGGGCGTCATCAGCCGCATCCTGCCGATCGAGGACATGCCGTTCCTCGAGGACGGGACTCATGCCGACATCGTGCTCAACCCGCTGGGCGTGCCGTCGCGCATGAACGTCGGGCAGATCTTCGAAACCCACCTTGGCTGGGCCGCCCGCGGCCTCGGCAAGCAGATCGGGGACATGCTCGAGGAGATGCACCACCGCGGATCGGACTTCGCCGGCAAGGACATTGCGGCGATCCGCCAGCAACTGAAGACCATGTACGGCACTCAGTATGACGGCGACATCGACGCCCGCACCGACGAGCAGGCGCTCGAACTGGCGCGCAACCTGGTCGGCGGCCTGCCGATGGGCACCCCAGTGTTCGACGGCGCGCGCGAGCCGGACGTGTCGGCGATGCTGACCCAGGCCGGTCTCGACACCTCGGGCCAGTCGACCCTGTACGATGGCCGCACCGGTGAGCCGTTCGACCGCAAGGTCACGATGGGCATCATCTACATGCTGAAGCTGCACCACCTGGTGGACGACAAGATCCACGCCCGTTCGATCGGGCCGTACAGCCTCGTCACCCAGCAGCCGCTGGGCGGTAAGGCCCAGTTCGGCGGTCAGCGCTTCGGCGAGATGGAGGTCTGGGCCCTCCAGGCTTACGGCGCCGCCTACACGCTGCAGGAGATGCTGACGGTCAAGTCGGACGACGTGATCGGCCGGACCAAGGTCTACGAGGCGATCGTCAAGGGTGACGACACGTTCGAGGCCGGCATTCCGGAAAGCTTCAACGTGCTGGTCAAAGAAATGCGCTCGCTCGGCCTCAACGTCGAACTCAACAGCGTCGACAACGCAGACGAGCCGCCGGCGCTCGCGGCGGAGTGAGGGCTTCGGCCCTCCTCTTCCCGCCATTTGAATTGAACTCGAGGCCCCTTGGGGCTCAGGAGTAACTGATGAACGAGCTGACCAACTTCGCGAACCCGGTGGCCAAGCCGGAGACCTTCGACCAGATCAAGATCGGCATCGCGTCCCCGGACAAGATCCGTTCGTGGTCGTTCGGCGAGATCAAGAAGCCGGAAACCATCAACTATCGCACGTTCAAGCCCGAGCGTGACGGCTTGTTCTGCGCCCGCATCTTCGGTCCGATCAAGGACTACGAATGCCTGTGCGGCAAGTACAAGCGGATGAAGTACAAGGGCATCGTCTGCGAGAAGTGCGGCGTCGAGGTCACCGTCTCGAAGGTCCGCCGCGAGCGGATGGGCCACATCGAGCTCGCCGCCCCGGTTGCCCACATCTGGTTCCTGAAGTCGCTTCCGAGCCGCATCGGCCTGCTGCTCGACATGCAGCTCAAGCAGCTTGAGCGGATCCTCTACTTCGAATCCTACGTGGTCATCGAGCCGGGCCTGACCCCGCTCGAAAAGTATCAGCTGCTGACCGAGGACGAGCTGCTCGAAGCCCAGGACGAGCATGGCGAAGACGCCTTCTCGGCCGGGATCGGCGCCGAAGCGGTCAAGATCATGCTGATGGACCTCGACCTCGAGGGCGAGAAGAAGACGCTTCTCGAAGAGCTCGCCGTCACCAAGTCCGAACTCAAGCCCAAGAAGATCATCAAGCGGCTCAAGGTCGTCGAGAGCTTCCTGGAATCGGGCAACCGTCCCGAGTGGATGATCCTGGACGTCGTTCCGGTCATCCCGCCCGAGCTGCGCCCGCTGGTGCCGCTCGATGGCGGCCGCTTCGCGACGTCGGATCTCAACGACCTGTATCGCCGGGTCATCAACCGCAACAACCGCCTGAAGCGGCTGATCGAACTGCGCGCGCCGGACATCATCGTCCGCAACGAAAAGCGCATGCTCCAGGAAGCCGTCGACGCGTTGTTCGACAACGGCCGCCGCGGCCGCACCATCACCGGTGCCAACAAGCGTCCGCTCAAGTCGCTCAGCGACATGCTCAAGGGCAAGCAGGGCCGCTTCCGCCAGAACCTGCTCGGCAAGCGCGTCGACTATTCGGGCCGTTCGGTCATCGTCACCGGTCCGGAGCTCAAGCTCCATCAGTGTGGTTTGCCCAAGAAGATGGCGCTCGAGCTGTTCAAGCCGTTCATCTACTCGCGCCTCGACGCCAAGGGTCTGTCCATGACCCTGAAGCAGGCCAAGAAGTGGGTCGAAAAGGAGCGCAAGGAAGTCTGGGACATCCTGGATGAAGTCATCCGCGAGCACCCGGTCCTTCTGAACCGCGCCCCGACGCTTCACCGTCTCGGCATCCAGGCGTTCGAGCCGGTCTTGATCGAGGGCAAGGCGATCCAGCTTCACCCACTGGTCTGCGCCGCGTTCAATGCCGACTTCGACGGCGACCAGATGGCGGTCCACGTGCCGCTCAGCCTGGAAGCCCAGCTCGAGGCCCGCGTGCTCATGATGAGCACCAATAACATCCTCTCGCCCGCCAACGGCAAGCCGATCATCGTTCCTTCGCAGGACATGGTGCTGGGGCTCTATTACCTGTCGATCGAAAAGGACGGGGAGCCGGGCCAGGGTTCGATGCTCGCCGACATGACCGAGGTCCACCAGGCCCTCGCCGCCGGCGTCGTCACCCTGCACACCAAGATCGTCAGCCGCGTTCCGCAGACGGACGAGGCCGGCAACCAGTATCTGAAGCGCTTCGAGACGACCCCGGGCCGCATGCTGCTCGGCGAAACGCTCCCGAAGAGCCACAAGGTGCCGTTCGAGACCGTCAACCGCCTTCTCACCAAGAAGGACATCGGCGACGTGATCGACGAGGTCTATCGTCACACCGGCCAGAAGGACACCGTCCTGTTCGCCGACGCGATCATGGGTCTCGGCTTCCGCCACGCGTTCAAGGCCGGGATCAGCTTCGGCAAGGACGACATGGTCATCCCCCAGGCCAAGGAGCCCCTCGTCGAGGAAACCCGCGCGCTGGTGAAGGACTATGAGCAGCAGTATCAGGACGGCCTGATCACCCAGCAGGAAAAGTACAACAAGGTGATCGACGCCTGGTCGCGTTGCGGTGACCGCGTTGCGCAGGAAATGATGAAGGAGATCTCGGACGTCCGTAAGGGCGACGACGGGCGCGAGCGTCCGGTCAACTCCATCTACATGATGGCTCACTCCGGTGCCCGTGGTTCGCAGGCGCAGATCAAGCAGCTCGCCGGCATGCGCGGCCTGATGGCCAAGCCGTCGGGCGAGATCATCGAAACCCCGATCATCTCGAACTTCAAGGAAGGCCTGACCGTCCTTGAATACTTCAACTCGACTCACGGCGCCCGCAAGGGCCTGGCCGACACCGCGCTCAAGACGGCGAACTCGGGTTACCTGACCCGCCGTCTGGTCGACGTGTCGCAGGACGCCGTGATCATCGAGGAGGATTGCGGAACGGACCAGGCGCTCGAAATGCGCGCCATCGTCCAGGGCGGTTCGGTCATCGCATCGCTTGGCGATCGCGTGCTGGGCCGCACCACCGCCGAGGACGTGGTCGATTCCAAGACCGGCGAACTGCTGATCGAGGAAGGCGTGCTGCTGGACGAGGCGATGGTTGCTCGGCTCGAGGCCGCCAACCTGCAGGGCCTCAAGATCCGCTCGCCGTTGGTATGCGCCAGCCGCCAAGGCGTGTGCGGCAAGTGCTACGGGCGTGACCTTGCCCGCGGCACCCCGGTCAACATCGGTGAAGCGGTCGGCGTCATTGCCGCCCAGTCGATCGGTGAGCCGGGCACCCAGCTGACGATGCGGACCTTCCACATCGGCGGCGCCGCCCAGCTCAATGAGCAGTCCAACCTCGAAGCGCCGGTCGACGGCACCATCGAGCTTCGCGACATGCCGACGATTACCGATCCGCGCGGCCGGCACATCTCGCTGTCGCGTTCGGGTGAAATCGCGATCCTCGACATGGACGGGCGCGAACTGTCGACCCACCGCATCCCGTACGGCGCGCATCTGCTGTGCGAGGGCGGCCACATCGTCAGCAAGGGCGAACGCATCGCCGAGTGGGATCCGAGCTTCAGCCCGGTGATCACCGAGAAGGCAGGTTCGATCAAGTATCAGGACCTGACTGAGATGCGCACGATGACCGAGGTCACCGACGAATCGACCGGCATCAGCCAGCGCGTCGTCACCGAGGACATGGCCAAGTCGAAGAAGGAAGATCTTCGTCCGCGCCTGACCCTGCTCGGCGACAATGCGCAGGAAGCGGGCGTCTATCGCCTGGCTGCCGGCGCGATCGTCGCGGTCGAGGACGGCGCCACCGTGGAAGCCGGCGAAGTGCTCGCCCGGATGCCGCGTGAAGCCGCCAAGACCCGTGACATCACCGGCGGTCTGCCGCGCGTCGCCGAACTGTTCGAGGCCCGTACCCCCAAGGACAAGGCGATCATCGCCCGCGTCTCGGGCCGGGTGCAGTTCCTCAAGGACTACAAGGCCAAGCGCAAGATCGCGATCGTCCCCGACGACGGCAGCGATCCGCACGAGGAGCTGGTCCCCAAGAGCCGCGTCATCGACGTACAGGAAGGCGATTACGTCAAGCGGGGCGACAACCTCGTCGGCGGTTCGCCCGATCCGCACGACATCCTCGAGGCGCTCGGCGTCGTCGCCCTGGCCGAATATCTCGTCACCGAGATCCAGGAGGTCTATCGACTGCAGGGCGTGAAGATCAATGACAAGCACATCGAGGTGATCGTTCGCCAGATGCTGCAGAAGGTCGAGATCACCGACGACGGCGACACCACCCTCCTCAAGGGTGAGCAGGTCGATCGCGAGGAGATGGACGAGATCAATTCCAAGCTCGGCAAGAACGAGCGTCCGGCCTCGGGCAAGCCGATCCTGCTGGGGATCACCAAGGCTTCGCTCCAGACCCGGTCGTTCATCTCGGCGGCCTCCTTCCAGGAGACCACCCGGGTGCTCACCGAGGCCTCTGTCCAGGGCAAGATCGACACGCTCAACGGGCTCAAGGAGAACGTCATCGTCGGCCGCCTCATCCCGGCCGGTACCGGTGCGGGCATGAACCGGATGCGGGTTGCGGCGACCAGCCGCGATGCCTCGCTCCGGGCGGCGCAGCGCAAGCTCGCCGATGCCCTCGTCGCTCCCGACAGCGCGGCGGAACTGCGTGCGGCCGAACTGGCCCAGAGCAACCGCGACGCTTCGGCCTCGGGTCCCGACCCGCTTGGTGAAGTCGTCACCAGCGGTACCGGCACCGATGCTGACGCCGGTGACTACCTGCAGGACTGAGCGAGACCGATGCTCCTCCCTGCCGCGTCCTGCGGCGGGGAGGGGGTCGGGGCCTCACCGGCCCGCCTTTAATCCAGACACGAAAAACCCCGCCGGCTCATCACCGGCGGGGTTTCTCTTTTCAGACCTGGCTGATCGCTTAGCAGCGACCCCCGTTGATGGTGTTCTCGGTGCAATTCGCAGCCGAGTTCAGATCATTGGCGGCTCCGCGAACGGTGTTGCAGGCCACCAGGGCCAGCGAACTGCCGATCAGGGCTAGGGTCAAGATCTTGCGCATGGGTCACCTCCGTAATGATAGCGGAATGACCCATGCCCCGGATCAAAGGTTGTTGTCGACCGCGTTGGCGGCCGAATTCACGTCGGCAGCAGCACCACGAACGGTGTTGCAGGCCGCAATGCTCATCGAACCGGCGATCAGGGCGAGGGTCATTACCTTGCGAATCATGGCTTGTGCTCCTTGTCTTGCGGCTGAACGAACGCGACAGCGGCAAAGCGGGTCCATGACGGGTGCGTTATTTTATTTGCGCCCGGTTTCCTTGACCGGTGCGCGGCCGTCGGGGCAAGCCGGACCCACCCCATGCGGACGTGGCGGAATGGTAGACGCTGCCGACTTAAAATCGGCTTTCGGTAACGAAGTGCGGGTTCAAGTCCCGCCGTCCGCACCAGGAGAACCAATCGGTTGCAGAGATATAACCGATTCGGAGTGAAACATTAACGGGTCATCGTGCAACAGTTGCCGATGCTCGTTGCGTCGTCAGTATCCTTGCCTACTCGTAGTCGTTGGCCCGCCAGGGCCGAATGGCCGGTCATCCTGTTGCTGCTGTGCGCGATGGCCGCCTTCATCTGGAACGGCAGCAGCCTGCTGCAACTCGTTGCCAGCGAAAAGGCCAGTGGCCTCGATCCCAGCGTCCAGGTCGCCGCTGCCGCGCTGGTCCTGAACGTCGCTCTGATCCTGTTCGGCTATCGTCGCTATGCAGACCTTCAGCAGGAAGCCGCGCTGCGCGCCGAAGGCGAACGCCGCGCCGCGCTGCAGGAAGCCACCGACAGCATCACCGGGCTCGCCAACCGCAAGGGCTTTGCCGAGGGCGTCGACAAGCTGTGCAAGTCGTCGATCGACGCGGACCATTGCCTCGTCATCATCTCGCTCCAGATGCAGCGGTTCAAGCGGATCAACGATCGCTTCGGCTACGAGATGGGTGACGCGCTGCTGAAGCGGATCGGCGAGGCGATGTGCGAGCATGTTCCCGCCAATGCGGTGGTCGCACGGCTGTCGGGCGACGAATTCGGAATCGCGCTGGCGGTCGACAAGAGTGATCTTGCCTCCGCCGAGCGGCTGGCGGAAGCCCTCCTGCGCGACGTCAGCCGGACCTATGACATCGCCGGCACCTATGTGCAGGTCGGCGCCATTTCGGGCATCGCCAGCGCCCCTCCCGGTACCGCCTGCCGCGCGGCCGACATCCTGCGTCGGGCCGACATCGCGCTCGACGACGCGCGCAGCGCCCGCGCCGCCCGGCCAACCTGGTTCGACAGCGGCATGGAAAAAGCACTGATCGAGCGCGGCGAGCTGGAACAGGCGATCCGGGTCGCCATCGAGCATCGCCAATTCATTCCCTATTTCGAACCGCAGGTCGATCTCGTCACCGGCGCCCTTACCGGCTTCGAAGTGCTGGCCCGCTGGCAGCATCCCAATCGCGGGCTGCTCAGCCCCGAACTGTTCATCCCGGTATCCGAGGAGATCGGTCTGATCGGTCCCCTGAGCGAGCTGGTGGTCGACCAGGCGCTCGACGCGGCCAAGCAGTGGGAAGGCGATTTCAGCCTGTCGATCAACATCTCGCCGGCGCAGATGTCCGACCTGTGGCTGGCGCAGCGGCTGGTGCGGCTGATCACCGAACATGGCTTTCCTGCCGACCGGCTGATTGTCGAACTGACCGAAAGCTCGCTGTTCGCCGACATCGACCTTGCCCGCAATCTGGTGGTCAGCCTCAAGAACCAGGGCGTCCGCCTGGCGCTGGACGATTTCGGCACCGGCTTCTCCAGCCTGTCGCATCTGCGAATGCTGCCGCTGGACATGATCAAGATCGATCGCAGCTTCATGGCGACCGTCCATGTCGACCGCGAAAGCGCCGCCATCATCAAGGCCGTGACCACCCTTGCCCAGGCGCTCGGAATCCCCGTCACGGCCGAGGGCCTCGAAGACGCCATCACCTACGAAAAGGCCGCGGCGCTCGGCGCCCACACCGGCCAGGGCTGGTTCGTCGGCAAGCCGATGAACTCCGACGGGGTGGCCGACCTGTTGCGTCGCCGCTCGGTCGAGGGCGACACGCTGCTTCGCCACGCTGGCTGAAGCCATCCCGGGGCCCGTAGTCCCACAACTGAACACAGCGGAAGAAGGCGGAAACGTAATTCCCGCGCGCCCCGTTTCAGCATGGTAAAAACCACGTTAAGGTGTTGCCATGCGTCGCGTCCGGGCCGTCGCCCTGCCCTATTCCGTCCGCCTCGGCGGTCCGCATCCGCTGAGTTTCGGCGTCGGTCGCCGCTGGCTCCAGTCACTGGCGCGGCAGATGCCCGAAGGGCTCAGTCCCGACGCCCGGCTGTTCGTCACCGCCTATGCCGCGGGCTTCCTCGCCATCAGCCTGTTCATCGCCTGACCCTTCAGGGGTAACCCGCTGCGACGCAGGCCTGGTGCAGCTTGCGGCCCAGCCACGCCGACACCAGCGTCCCGGCCGCGACCAGCAGCAGGGTTTCCTGCACCGACACGCCCAGCTGGACCATTCCGAACAGCAACACCGTCGCCCCGACCATCGCACCCGAATTGACGATATTGTTGGCGGCCACCGTTCGCGCGGTCTCCGATTTGGGCACGCTGGTGGTCAGGAAGGCGTAGAGCGGCACCACGAACATGCCCCCGAAGGTCGCCACCCCGAACAGGCTGGCGACCACCGGCCAGCCCGACGGCTCGGCCAGGAACGCCTTGATCCCCACCAGATCGGGGAATGGCGTCCAGGTCCGGCTGAGCAGATAGAGCGCAAGCACGCACAGCCCCATCAGCAGCGCGGAGATCGGGGCGAAGCGGGCCGACACCTTGCCGTTCAGAAGACGGTTGATGATCAGCGATCCGGTTGCCACCCCGACCGAGAAGATCGCCAGGAACAATGTCGCGACGCTCTGGTCGCCGCCGAAGACGTTCTTGACCAGCGGCGGGAATTGCGCGGCCAGCACCGCCCCCATCGCCCAGAAGAAGCTGATCGCCATGATCGCCACGAACAGCCGCGGCACGTGCATGGTCGCCTTCACCAGCCGGATCGACGCGCGCAGGATGTGCCAGTCGAGCCCCGGGCGCGGTAGGTCGGGATCGTTGAGCGTCCCGCTATCTTCGGTCGAAGGCGGCGCCGGCGGCACGAACTGCCCCGCGATCCGGCCCGCCACCGCGACCAGCAGCACCGCCGCCGCCGCATATTCGGCATGATAGCGGCCATCCGGGTCCTGCACGACCAGCAGTCCGCCAAGGATCGTCCCGCCGAGGATGGCGATGTAGGTCCCCGCCTCGACCAGCCCGGTCCCCCCTAGAACCTCGTCATTTTCCAAGTGCTGCGGAAGGATGGCGTATTTGATCGGTCCGAAGAAGGTCGAATGGATGCCCATTGCGGTTAGCGCGACCAGCATCAGCGGCACATTGAGCAGCAGCAGCCCCGCCGCGCCGAACACCATGATCCCGATCTCGGCGGTCTTCACCGCGCGGATGATGCGGGTCTTGTCGATCGCATCGGCCAGTTGCCCCGACAGCGCCGACAGCAGGAAGAAGGGCAGGATGAACAGCCCGCCCGCCAGCGCCGAAAAGGCCGCTTCCTGCGCTTCGGACCGGTAGATGCCGTAGATCACCAGCATCACCATCGCGGTGCGAAACAGGTTGTCGTTGAAGGCGCCAAGGAACTGCGTGACGAACAAGGGGACGAAACGCCTTGTCCTCAACAGGTGCGAAACATTCTGGATCAAGCTTGAGACGCCTTACGCAGTGTGCAGGTTCGCCAGTGGCTTAGCGGTGGTTGCGGCCAGCGCCAACAAGCCCCTTTGGCGTTCGGCGATGCTTGTCCTAAGACGGGCCCGAACGATGCTCTCGCTGCCTAACCTCCTGACCCTGTCCCGCATATTCGCGGTGCCGATCCTGGTGTTCCTGCTGTGGACGCCGCAGCCGATCGACTATCTGGTCACTTTCATCCTCTACTGCCTGGTCGGGATCACCGATTATTTCGACGGCTATCTGGCTCGCGCGCACGGGCAGATCAGCCGGCTGGGGCAGTTCCTCGATCCGATCGCCGACAAGATCATGGTCGCCGCGGTGATCCTGATGCTGATCTCCAGCCGGCAGCCTGACGCGCAGCCGATCATCCACGGCATCCACCTGCTGCCCGCCGGGATCATCCTCCTGCGCGAGATCATCGTCTCGGGCCTGCGCGAGTTCCTCGCCCCGCTGCACGTCTCGATGCCGGTCAGCAAGCTCGCCAAATGGAAGACCACCCTGCAATTGGTCGCGCTCGGGGCGCTGATCCTGGCCGGTGCGACCCCCGATGTGTGGTGGGTCCATGCCACCGGCTTGGTCAGCCTATGGGCGGCCGCGATCCTGACCGGGATCACCGGCTGGGACTATCTCAGGATCGGCCTCAAGCACATGGATTGAGGTGGGGGGATTGCCCGGCAAAAGGCCGCCCGCTACCAGCTTACCTACAATTTTGTCAGGAGGATTGACGAATGACCAAGCAGGAATTGGTGACCAAGATGCAGGACGCTCAGGCGTTCGTCCCGGGCAAGAAGGTACGCCTGCACTTTGGCGACGAGGGCGCGATCCTGCTCGACGGCCAGGCCAACCAGGTCACCGAGGACGCGGAAACGCCGGCCGACACCACGCTCAAGGTCAGCTGGGCCGACTGGGAATCGATGGCCGCCGGCCAGCTCGACGGAATGACTGCGTTCATGACTGGCAAGCTCAAGGTCGAGGGCGACATGTCGAACGCGATGCAGCTCCAGGGCGTCCTCGCCAAGCTGCGCTAACGCAAAATAAGGTTGAGCCTCAGGCAGCGGCGAGCGCGTTTGCTGCCTGAGGCTCCGGTTTCCGCCGGGGCGACGGAGAAACCATGCTCAAACTCTTTTACTCGCCCGGCGCCTGCAGCCTCGTCACCCACATCGCGCTTCACGAAGCCGATGCCGAGCATGAAGCGGTGCGGATCGACTTTGCCGCGGGCGAGCAGCGCACCCCTGAATATCTCGCGGTCAATCCGCATGGCCGCGTCCCCGCCCTGGTCACCGACGAAGGCACCATCACCGAGAATCTCGCGATCCTCGGCTATCTCGCCGACCGCTTCGGCGCACCCGGCTCGGTCCCGCGCGGTGACGCCTATCGCACCGCCCAGACGATGCAGATGCTGAGCTGGCTGAGCGGAACCGTCCACGCCACCGCCTTTGCCGCCCTGTTCCGCCCGGCCCGCTTCACCCCGGACGAAACCCTCCACCCCGGAATCAAGGAAGGCGCCCATGCCGCGCTGACCAGCCATTTCGTCGAGCTTGACGACCTGTGCGGCGAGGGCTGGCTGGCCGGCGACGATTACACTGCCGCCGACAGCTATGCCGCGGTGTTCTACCGTTGGGCCCGCGCCGCCAAGTTCGACCTGACGCTCTACCCGCGCTGGACCGGCCTCGTGTCTCGCGTGGTCGAGCGTCCCGCCGTGGTCCGTGCCATCGCCCACGAAGGCCTCAAGATCGATCAGTTCGCCTGACGCCGTTCGCTATCGGCCCTTAGCGGTCGCCCGGAAGATGGGGAGCGGCCATGATCCCAGGCCGCCCCCCGTCCTCGTTTGCAGCGCCTTTGCAAAAGCGAGACGCTTCTCCGCAAACGCCGTCGGTTCGGTTCAGAACATCCAATGCGCCTGGTTCAGGCCAGCAAGCACGCCAGCCTGACCAAAGCCGACGATATCGATCCGTCCGTCATTGTTGATGTCGGCCAGTTCGCGGTGGAAGATGTTGTCGCTGGTCCACCCCTGGTTACCGCCGAAGTTCTCCACATCGAGGGTGGCGGAAGTGAACGTACCGCTGGCGCTGCCATAGGCAACATAAGTCCCCGCGATCCCGAACCCCACGATGTCGGCACGCCCATCGCCGTTCACGTCGGCAACATCACGCGCAAAGCCGTTCTGGGTCGACCATCCCTGGTCCTTGCCGAAATTGCTCAAGGCAAGCTGTGGAGCCTGGAACGTGCCATCGCCTTTCGACAGCGCCACCCACGTGCCCGCAGCGCCGAAGCCGATGATGTCGTCCTTCTTGTCGCCATTCACGTCCGCGACGACGCGATGGAAGGCGTTGTCGCTGGTCCAGCCCTGCTGCACCCCGAAATTGGCGAGGGCGAGGGCGGCGACCCCGAAGGTGCCGTCGCCATTGCCGAGCGCCACCAGGGTGCCGGCCGAGCCGAAGCCGATCAGGTCTGCCTTGCCGTCGCCGTTGACGTCGCCGACCACTCGTGCGTGGCTTTCCTGGGATGTCCAGCCTTGCGCGGTCCCGAAATTCTGAGCACCGACGACGGGTGCCGCGAACGTTCCGTCTGCTCGAGCAAGCGACACGAGCGTACCGGCAGTGCCGAAACCTATGATGTCGGCACGGCGATCGCCGTTCACGTCGGCAAGCTCACGATGGAACGCGTTGTCGCTGCTCCAGCCCGCGGACTGACCGAAGTCGGAGGAGACCAGGCTGGCCGCGGAAAAACTGCCATTGGCCGAGCCGAAGGAAGCGACAACGCCAGCCTGCCCAAAGCCGACGATGTCGCTGTAGCCGTCCCCGTTCACGTCCGCGACATGCCGCGGGTAGGAATCCTGGCTTGACCAACCGCCCGCGCCCACCGCGAAATTGCTGACCAGTACATTCCCGGAACTGGCGAACTGCTTGCTGAGAACGAGTTGGACCCCACCGCCCGCAGCCGCGCTCGCCAACAGGATGCCGCTGGGTGCCGATCCGAAGGTGAGGGAGCCGCCGGTATAGTTCAGCGTCGAGCCAGTGATATTGAACGAGAATGAGGACAGCGTCGCATCGGTGATCACGATTCGATCACCGAACGTGAAGTCGAGAAGGACATCGCCGCTCAGCCCTGCCTTCGTGTCCCGGAAGGTGTCGTTACCGGACCCACCCTCGAGTATGTCGCGTCCAAGACCGCCCGTAATGGTGTCGTTCCCGGCGAAGCCGCTCATGCGATCGGCAAAGGAGGACAGAATGATCGTATCGTCACCGCTCAAGGCAGAAACGATCAGCGCGAACTCATCGGCGTTCGAAGGCGTTGCAGCCGCATCGTACAGTGACACGGCACTGATGGATATGCCCTCGGCATACCAGAGAAAGCCGGAACTATCGTACTCGGCTTCGGCGACGAAATTCACAGTACCCGAAACGACGCGCCCAAGCGCATCTTCCGTCATCCCGCTGCCAAGGAAATAGAGTTCGAGATCGTCGAAGCCGTCGTAGCCATTGACATAATAGACATCGGCGTACGTTACGCCGTTGACCTGGACCTGCGCGTTCTTGGTAAGGTAAGCATCATAGGTATTCTCGAAATACCAGTTCAGATCGACCGTGTTGATATCAAATTGATCGAACGCTACTAACTTTGCCATGATTGACCCCTGTTGACCGATCCAGATACAACAAATCGGATGGGGCATAATGTGCGAGTGCCCCTCCCCATTTGACAGGGTACGCCAAGCGGCGCGGGGGTCAAGCGCGATTGATAACAACAGTTACACAACAAGGTTAGCGGGGTTTACACCATCCATGTCCGCTCCGGTCTACGGCGCGCCTCATCAGAGATGGCCGCAGAAGCTTAAGAGTGGGCGAGCCAGTCAGTGTCGGCCCGTTACCGGCCACTCCGAAAATGCTCTATTCGTCCGGCATGCAACGATATCAGGCCGAAATCTTGGCCAGTTTTTGCTCGCGGCAGTGCAAGCATGCCCTCCTCCTTCGAAGCGATGCCCGCCCTACACCCGCGCTCCCCTGCCACCAAAGTTGAAAACTCTTTCAACTTGCCGCTCGCGGTCCGTGTTGATTAAGACGGGGTCATGGCCAACAAGATCTATCCCGACGCCGCAGCGGCCCTCGACGGGCTGCTCCACGACGGCATCACCATCGCTGCCGGCGGCTTCGGCCTGTGCGGCATCCCCGAGCGGCTGATCGACGCGATCGTCGCCAGCGGCGTGACCGGCCTGACGGTCGCGTCCAACAATGCGGGGATCGACAACGAAGGTCTCGGCAAGCTGCTGCGCACCCGCCAGATCGCCAAGATGATCAGCTCCTACGTCGGCGAGAACAAGGAGTTCGAGCGCCAGTATCTCGCAGGCGAGCTGGAGGTGGAATTCTGCCCCCAGGGCACGCTGGCCGAGCGGATGCGGGCCGGCGGCGCGGGCATCCCCGGCTTCTACACCAAAACCGGCGTAGGCACGAAGGTCGCCGAGGGCAAGGAAGTGAAGAGCTTCGACGGCGAGGACTATATCCTCGAACGCGGGATCCGCGCCGACCTTGCCATTATCAAGGGCTGGAAGGCCGACGAGAGCGGCAACCTCGTGTTCCGCAAGACCGCCCGCAACTTCAACCAGCCCGCCGCCACCAGCGGCAAGGTCTGCGTCGCCGAAGTGGAAGAGATCGTGCCCGTCGGCAGCCTCGACCCCGACACCATCCACCTCCCCGGCATCTACGTGAAGCGCCTGATCCTCGGCGCCCCCTACGACAAGAAGATCGAGTTCCGCACCGTCCGCCAGCGTGAGCCGGCATGATCTCCCGCAACAATTGGCTGCTTATTGCCGGTTCGTTGAGCATTGCCGCAGCATTGCTTCATCTCGCTTGCATTGCGGGCGGACCAGCATGGTATCGCGCTGTAGGGGCTCCCGAACCGTTGATAGGGGCCTTGGAACGCGGCAACCCGGCACTTGCGTACATCACTGCTGGCATCGCAGTCATTCTCGCGATCTGGGGCGCTTATGCATTCGCGGGTGCCGGGTTGATCCGCCGCCTTCCGCTGATGCGAACCGCGCTCATCATCATCAGTGCGATCTACCTGGCGCGCGGACTGATGATCGTTGATCCCCAGCGCTTTACCGAACCCGGCCGCTCCTCGACCTTCATGCTCTGGACATCGCTGATTGTCCTGGTGTTCGGGCTCACTTATGCGATCGGCACCTGGCGCGCCTGGTCCGCGCTCTCAGCAAAGAAGGTTTGACGATGCCCTGGTCCCGTGACGACATGGCCGCCCGCGCCGCCAAAGAGCTGCGCGACGGTTTCTACGTGAACCTCGGCATCGGCATTCCGACCCTCGTCGCCAATCACATCCCGCAGGGTCTGGAAGTCACCCTCCAGTCCGAGAACGGCATGCTCGGCATCGGGCCGTTCCCGTACGAGGACGAAGTAGACGCCGACCTCATCAACGCCGGCAAGCAGACCATCTCCGAGCTTCCTTCGTCGGTCTATTTCAGCTCGGCCGACAGCTTCGCGATGATCCGCGGCGGGCATATCGACCTCACGGTGCTCGGCGCGATGGAGGTCAGCCAGGGCGGCGACATCGCCAATTGGATGATCCCGGGCAAGATGATCAAGGGCATGGGCGGCGCGATGGATCTGGTCGCGGGCGTCAAGAAGATCATCGTGGTGATGGAGCATAATGCCAAGGACGGCAGCCCCAAATTCATCCCCGAATGCACCCTGCCGCTGACCGGCTGCAACGTCGTCGACATGATCATCACCGACCTCGCCGTCTTTCAGCGCTCCGATCACGCCAGCCCGTTCAGGCTGATCGAGATTGCTCCCGGTGTGACGCCCGAGGAAGTGCGCGAGAAGACCACGGCGCAGTACGAGGGCTGAGGCGGTTCGCCGCCTCCTCCCCCTGCTTTTCCTGGCGGGCTGCGCGCCCGAGGCGCCGCCCGTCACCATCGACGGCTCTTCTCCCGAACGCTTCGCCGCCACCACCGCGGCAGCGCGCGAGCAGTTGGACCCCGCCGACCGCGTTGCCTTCGACAGCGCGCTCGGTTCGGTCGGCAGCCGCCGCTATTCGGCCGACCCGGAGGCCCTGCTCCGCACTACCTTCGACGGTATGACCGGCCCGCAGATCGCCGAAGATTATCGCCGCCGCACGCGCTAGGCGGCGGCCTGCCGCCGGGCTAGAACCGGCGCCATGAAAGCCCTGCTCAGCACCGCTCCAGGCGGCCCCGACACGCTCCAGCTCTCCGACTTGCCCGAGCCGGCACCCGGCCCCGGCGACCTGCTGGTCCGGGTCCGCGCCGCCGCCATCAACTTCCCCGACGTCCTGATCATCGAGGACAAGTATCAGATGCGCCCGCCCCGCCCGTTCGCGCCGGGCGGCGAGATCGCGGGTGAAGTGCTTCATGTGGGCGAAGGGGTGAATGGCTGGTCGGTCGGCGATCGGCTGATCGCGGTCCCCGGCTTCGGCGGCCTCGTCGAACAGATCGTCATTCCCGCCGCGTCGGCCTTCCGCCTGCCCGACAGCCGCAGCTTCGCGCAAGGTGCGGCGCTGCTCCTCACCTACGCCACCTCGATCCACGCGCTGTGGGACCGCGGGCAACTGAAGGCCGGCGAGACCCTGCTGGTGCTGGGCGCGGCCGGCGGTGTCGGCCTCGCGGCGGTGGAACTCGGCAAGGCCCGCGGCGCCCGCGTCGTCGCCGCCGTCTCCAACGAGGATAAGGCGCAAGCCGCCCGCGACGCCGGCGCCGACGAGGCGATCGTCTATCCCCGCGGACCCTTCGACAAGGACGCCAGCAAGGCGCTGGCCGAGCAGTTCAAGGCCGCGGTCGGCCCCAAGGGCGCGGACGTCATCTACGATCCCGTCGGCGGCGACTATTGCGAGCCCGCGCTGCGCGCCATCGCCTGGGAAGGCCGCTACCTCGTGGTTGGCTTCCCCGCCGGCATCCCGCGCCTGCCCTTGAACCTGACCCTGCTCAAGTCGTGCGACGTGCGCGGCGTGTTCTGGGGCGCCTTCGCCGCGCGCGATCCGCAGGCCAACCAGGCCCATGTCGAGGAGCTATTCGCGCTGTGGGACGAGGGCAAGATCAGTCCCCGGGTCAGCGCCACCTACTCGCTCGACAAGGGCGGCGATGCCATCGCCTCGCTCGCCGCGCGTCAGGTGATCGGCAAGGTGGTGGTGGAGATCGGCTGAGCGGTGGAGATCGTCCGCCTCGCATCCTGCGATCTGCCCCGCTTCCGGGCGATGAATCTCCTCTTCTCCGCCGCCTTCGAGGATCCCGCCAGCTACGAAAGCGCGCCGCCGCCCGACGATTACGTCCGCGAGCGCCTCGCCGACCCATGCTTCGTCGCCTTGGTCGCGGTCGAGGGGGAGGCGATGCTGGGCGCGCTCGCCGCCTACGAACTGCCCAAATTCGAGCAGGCCCGAAGCGAGCTCTACATCTACGATCTGGCCGTGGACGAAGCGCACCGCCGCCGCGGGATCGCCACCGCCTTGATCGCAACGCTGCAGGACCATGCCGCGGCGGTCGGCGCATGGATGATCTTCGTCCAGGCCGATCCGCCCGACGAACCCGCCGTCGCCCTCTATCGCAAGCTGGGGAGCGAGGAGCGCGTGCTGCACTTCGACATCGCCCCCGCCTCCGCCCGCTAGGACCAAAGGCCATCTGAAAGCGCGGGTATCAGCACACCACCTATGGGGTCCGGCAGCGTTGCCGGAGTGACAACCAACTGGAGCTCGCACCCCCATGCGCACAACCGCCCTGTTCGCCGCCTTCGCCGGCCTCGCCCTCGTTGCGGCCCCCGCCGCCGCCGATCATCACACCAAGGCCCCCGGCCGCAGCGTCGTCGAAGTCGCCGTCGGCAATCCCGACTTCTCGACCCTGGTCACCGCGGTCACCGCCGCCGACCTCGCCACCACGCTGAGTGGCAAGGGCCCCTTCACTGTCTTCGCCCCGACCAATGCCGCTTTCGCCAAGCTTCCGGCCGGCACCGTCGAGACCCTCGTCCAGCCCGCCAACAAGGCGACGCTGACCTCGGTCCTCACCTATCACGTGGTTCCGGGCCGGGTGAACGCCGCCCAGCTGACCAAGCTCATCCGTGACGGCGGCGGCACCGCCACCCTCACCACGGTCCAGGGCGGGACGCTCAAGGCCTTGCTGATGGGCAGCCGCATCATGCTGACCGACGCCAAGGGCGGCATGTCCCATGTCGTCACTGCAAACGTCAACGCGTCAAACGGCGTGATCCACGCCATCGACACGGTGGTGATGCCCTAAGCCTTCACGGGCCGGCGGGATGGGGTTTGCCTCGCCCTGCCGGCCGCGACGCCGCATTGCCACTCGCGGCGCCCGCGCCTATCTCCCGGCTGATACCTTCAGTGGGAGCGGACATGACCACCTTCGACGATCGCGAACGGGCCTTTGAAACCAAGTTCGCGCATGACGAGGAGATGAAGTTCCGGGTCATCGCTCGGCGCAACAAGCTCCTCGGACACTGGGCTGCCGGCCTGATGAAGCTGTCGGCGGTTGAAGCCGAAGCCTATGCCAAGGACGTCGTCCGCGCCGATTTCGAGGAAGCCGGCGACGAGGACGTCATCCGCAAGATCCTCGGCGACCTCACGGCGGCCAATATCGAGATCGACGACGCCGCCATCCGCCAGGCGCTGGCCGACAAGACCGTCGACGCCCGCCGCCAGCTGATGGAAGCGCAGGGCTGATCCTCATGCCGATGGCCGCCGACGACATCGAAGCGCTGATCCGCGCCGCCCTCCCCGACGCCAGGATCGAGATTATCGACCTGCGCGGCGACGGCGACCATTATGCCGCCACCGTCACCAGCGCGGCCTTTGCCGGCCTGCCGCGGGTCCGCCAGCACCAACTCGTCTACCGCGCGCTGGGTGGCCGGATGGGAGGCGAACTCCACGCCCTCCAGCTGACCACCGCCGCCCCTCAGGAGCAAGTAATATGAGCAACGCCAACGAGCGCATCGACGCCCTGGTCAAGGGCAACGACGTCGTCCTCTTCATGAAGGGCACCGCGCTGTTCCCGCAATGCGGCTTCTCCAGCCGGGCGATCGCCATCCTCGAACATCTCGGCACGCCGTACGAGACGGTCGACGTCCTCCAGGATCAGGAAATCCGCCAGGGCATCAAGGAATATAGCGACTGGCCGACCATTCCCCAGCTCTACGTGAAGGGTGAGTTCGTCGGCGGATCGGACATCATGATGGAGATGTTCGAAAGCGGCGAGCTGAAGACGATGGTTTCGGCCGACGCGTGAGCCCCGGCTCCATGTTCGCAAACAAAAAGGGGCGGCGAGGCTGGACCAGAAACCGCCTTGCCGCCCCTCTGTTTGGCGTGGAACCAAAGTGGACAGCATCACTGATGCAGTGCCCGTGCCAGTTTCTGCCGGGTGGCGGATTTCAGCCATTTCCTTCTGAGCAAGGCGCTTTTCGCCGGGCTCGAGTGTCAAGCTTTCCGACAGCCATGCGCCCGCTTGGCACTTTACCCCGGCCGGTGCATTGGCTGGCGTCGTGAACGCCGATTTTCCACCCCCTGCCGCCGACCGGCCGCTGCTGCTGTGTGACCTGACACAAAGCTGGTCGGCGGTCGGCGGCGGGGTCGGCACCTATCTCCGGGCCAAGCGCGCGCACATTGTCGCCAACACGCCTCATACTCACCTGATGATCCTCCCTGCGGCTTCCGACGCGATCGAGGAAAGCGACGGCGGCCGCGCGATCACCGTCTGGCTGAAAAGCCCGAGCGTCCCGTTCAGTCCGAACTACCGGCTGCTCCTGCGCAACGGCGCGGTACGCAAGGCACTCGCCAGCTACCGTCCCGACGTGATCGAGTGTCAGGATGCGTATAATCTGCCGTGGGCCGCGACCGCGCACCGCAAGGCACACCCGGGGACCGCGCTGGTCGCCGGCTACATGACCGACTTTCCCAACGTCTATGCCGAGCGACCCATTTCCAAGGCGCTCGGCAGCACGATCGGCCGCGCCGCGGGCAAGCTGTGCTACGATTATTGCGGCAAGCTCTATCGCCAGTTCGACTGCGTCTACGCCCTGTCCGAGGCTGGCGGCGGCCACCTGCTGCGCTCGCTCGGCGTCGAGGATGTCCAGATCCTGCCATTGGGCGTCGATCTCGCCGACTTCGGCCCAGACCGCCGCGATCCCGAACTTCGCCGCTCGCTCGGCCTGTCCGACGATCAGCCCCTGCTGATTTACGTCGGGCGAATGGACATCGAGAAACGTCCCGACATCATTGTCGAGGCGTTTCGCACCCTGCCGGAAAGCGTCGGCGCCCGGATCGTGCTGCTCGGCCAAGGACCTCAGAAGGAAGAGTTCGAAGCGCTCGGCGACCCGCGCATCATCACCCCGGGCTTCGTCACCGACCGCGCCACGCTCGCGCGCTACCTCGCCAGCGCCGACCTCTACGCCTCGGCCATGCCCAACGAGACCTTCGGCGTCTCCGTGATCGAGGCCCAGGCCTCGGGCCTGCCGGTGGTCGGCGTGAACGGCGGGGCGATGCCTGAGCGTGTGCTTCCCGGCATGGGCCTGCTCGGACCGATCGCCGACGTCGCCGCGATGGCCGCCAACATCCAGTCCGTCCTCGCTTCCGATCACCGCGCGATGGGCGAGCGCGGCCGGGCCTATGTCGCGGGTGAATACAGCTGGCCGCACAGCATGGAAAAGCTGTTCGGGACGATCATCCCCCACGCCCTCGCCCGCGCCGCCACCCGGCAATTGCCGGATGTCGCCACTGCCGGATCGCTGGTCGAAGTCTGAACCCCCGTTCATCCCCCGTTTAACCGGGGCATGATGATCATTGGCGCGTTACTCACAGGCAGGGGGAACTGCTGATGATCGCCTTCTTGATGCTCGCCGCCGTTCAGGCCGCCACGCCCGTCCCGCCCGCCCCGGCTCCATCCCAGCCGGGAGAGACAGTCATTCGCGAGATCGTCATTCACAGCGACCGCGACGGCAAGGCTACCGATCCCAAGCGAAAGGAAGAGCGCCGCGAGATCGTGATCGTCCGCAGCGGCGATCGCGCGGCGGTCGGAAGCCACCCCGAACGCCATGTCCGCATCGTCGATATCGCGCCCGGCAAGCCCGGCGAACGCCGCGAGGTGCGCATCCTGCGCGAACCCGGCGCCCCAGGCACCAAGGTTGCGATGCTGTCTTGCGACGACGGCGCCAAGGTCGACAGCGAGGCGACCGACAAGGATGGCAAGAAGACCCGCGTGATGATCTGCGCCAAGGGTGGCAGCAGCAACGTGTCGAAAGCACGGCAGCTTCCCGAGGTCGCCAAGCGGATCGAGGCCGATCCCAACCTGTCGCAGGAAACCCGGACCCGTATCGCCCTTGCGATCAACGAGGCGATCGCCAAGCTCCCCGTCAACGAGTGAGTTGCCCGTCGGGCGTGGCTCTGTCACTGCCGCGGCGGTGACCCACACGCCCGGCATCCTCTATCCCCTCGGGGACGGCCTTGCCCGCCTGCTCGCGCCCAATCCTTCGCCCTTCACCGGCGAGGGCACCTGGTTGCACCTGATCGGCACCGAGCGGCTCGCCATTGTCGATCCCGGTCCGGCCGACCCGGTCCATCTCGATGCGCTGGTCGAAGCCATCGCCGGCCGCCCGGTCGAGGCGATCCTCGTCACCCATACCCACCGTGACCACAGCCCGGCTGCCGCGCCCTTGTCCGAACGGCTGGGAGCACCCGTCTGGGGTTGCGCGCCGCTGGTCGTCCCCGGCAATCAGGAAGCCGGCTTCGACACCAGCTATGCGCCCGATCGCATCCTCACCGATGGCGAGACGATCGAGCTTGCGGGCGCGGCCTTCGAAACCGTTCACACCCCCGGTCACACCTCCAACCACCTGTGCTTCGCGTGGGGGCACCGGCTGTTCAGCGGCGACCATGTGATGGGCTGGTCGACCACCGTCGTCATCCCGCCCGACGGCCACATGGGTGCCTATATGGCCAGCCTCCAGAAGCTGCAGGCCCGCACCGAAACGCTCTATCACCCCGCCCATGGCGAACCGGTCGAGGACCCCCAGCGCCTGCTGCGCGGCATGCTGACCCACCGCGTCCAGCGTGAGCGACAATTGCTGCGCCTGATTGGAGAGGCCCCCGCGCCACTCGCAGACCTGACACTGCGCGCCTATCCGGCGCTCGACCCCCGCCTGCGCCCCGCCGCCGAAGCGACCGCACTCGCGCACCTCATCACCTTGGAGGAGCGCGGGGCCGTTACCTGCGTTGGCGGCACATGGAAGGTTTGAAACGCTATTGGCCGCTACTGCTGATCGCCCTTGGGCTGATCGGTGGAATATTCTGGTGGCAGGACAAGCGCGCCGAGGAGCGCCGGGTCGAAGAGCAGTTGGCCCAGGCCCAGGGCATCGTCCGCGTCCTGTCCGCCACTTTCTCGAACAAGGCCGCGCTGAAGGTCGGGGAGATCAACGGCACGCTCGACGTTACCGTCGTCGACCCCGGCGCCACGCCGCTCCTCCGCTCCTCGCAAAAAGCGACCGTTCCCTACAGCGTCGGCTACACGCTGAATCTGTCCGACGTCGGCGCCGACGATTACCGGTGGGAGCCGGGCGCCCGCACCCTAACCATCCGCGTGCCGACCGTGACGCCTGAAGCTCCGAATATCGACGAGGCCAACCGCGCCGTCGCCGGCACCAGCGGCCTGTTCGTCACCCGCGGTGCCTCGGCCAATCTCGCGCGCCGCGCCTCGCAGCTAGCCACAGCCAAGGCCGGTGAGGTCGCGGCCGAGCCCGCCAACCTCGCCGCGGCGCAGAAAAATGCCGAAAAAGTCGTCGCCGCCCTTGCCCGGACCCCGCTTGAAGCCGCCGGCCTCGGACCCATCACCGTACGCGTCATCACCCCCGCCACCGGGGTCCGCGACGGCGAACGCTGGGACGTCAGCCGCTCGATCGAGCAGGTGCTGGCGGATCGCCCACGCTGAGCCTATCTGAGGCCCCATGACCGCACCTCTCCGTCCCCCCGTCGGCACCGACCTCCTGGCCGAAATCCAGCGCCTCAAGGAGGAGCGGAACGCCGTCATCCTCGCGCATTACTACCAGAAGCCCGAGCTTCAGGACCTGGCGGACTTCGTCGGAGACAGCCTCGACCTCAGCCGCAAGGCCGCGGCGACAGACGCCGACGTGATCGCCTTCTGCGGCGTCCGCTTCATGGCTGAGACGGCGAAGATCCTGTCACCGCAAAAGACGGTGATCCTGCCCGACATGGACGCCGGCTGCAGCCTCGAGGACAGCTGCCCGCCCGATCAGTTCGCGGCCTTCCGCGCCGCCCATCCGGATCATATCGCGCTGACCTACATCAACTGCTCGGCCGCGGTGAAGGCGCAGAGCGACATCATCGTCACCTCGTCCAGCGCCGACGCCATCCTCGCCCAGATCCCCAAGGACCAGAAGATCATCTTCGGCCCCGACCGCCACCTCGGCGGCTATCTCGCGCGCAAGACCGGGCGCGAGATGCTGCTGTGGCCGGGCATCTGCATCGTCCACCAAGCCTTCTCCGAGACCGAGCTGCTGAAGCTGAAGGCGCAATATCCGGGCGCCCCGGTCGCCGCGCACCCCGAATGCCCGCCGCACATCATCGATCATAGCGACCATGTCGGCAGCACCCGCTCGATCCTCGACTTCGCCATCGCTTCACCGGCCGAGGTGATCCTGGTCGCGACCGAGCCTCACATCATCCACCAGATGGAAAAGGCTGCTCCGGACAAGACCTTCATCGGCGTCCCCGGCGGCGACGGCAACTGCAACTGCAACATGTGCCCCTACATGGCGCTCAACACCCTGGAAAAGCTCTACGTCGCCCTGCGCGACCTCGAGCCGCGGATCGAGCTCGAGCCCGAGCTGATGGACCGCGCCCGCGTGCCCCTGGAGCGCATGCTGGAAATGGCCGGCCGCACCGTCGGACAAGGGGACGTCGGCCGCCCGATCGTCCCCTTCCGCGCCGAGGGCGAACAGCTCAGCGGCGATTGACGCCCAGCCGGCCGACGCCCTCGACCGTGGTCGCGCGCTTGGTCCGGCGGTCGTAGGCGCACAGCTTCACGTCGATCACGTTGCCGCGGTTATAGCCCTCGACGATCCGCAGCTCGACCGGCACCCGGTCCGAGAAACTCGCTTTGTCGGGAATGATCTTGGCCTGCTTAAGCCCCGACGCGGCGATGCACGCCCGCGTCACCTGCCGATCCATCTGCGCCCACGCCGCCGGCGTCGATGCCGCCGCGCCGCCCGCCATCATCACCAGCGCGCCCATCACGATCATTCGCATATTTTTCTCCCCGGTTCAGAAACGCCCACAATCGTCCGGCGCCTGGGCACCCGCGAATCTTTGGTCGATCCACGCCAGCGTCGCCGCCGCGCTCTGCTTGGCCGTGGTCGCGTGATCCTTGCCCGGCAGGTCGATCCACCTCACCCGCACCCGGTTGGCGCACATCCGCCGCGCGAACGCCCGGGTCACCGCCGGCGCGACCAGCGGATCGCCCTGCGTCTGCGCAAACAGCACCGGCACCCGGCTGACCGGGCTGGTGCTGTTGGCCGCGGCATAAGACGACCACGGCGGCGTGCGCCCCAGGTCGACTTTCGCCAGGTCCTGCCGCAGCGCCAAGATCCCCAGAAGTGCGCCAAGCTTCGGCGTCGAATCGACGCTCACGCAATTGCGCGCCATCCGCTGAATGATCCCCGGCGTCCGCGCCCGTCCCAGCCGCAGCGGCACCTGGTAATATTTGCTCCAGCTGTCGGTCGCGAGCGCGGTCAGAAAGGCCCGCGCGCTGGCGTCGCTCGCCTGGCGCAGATTGGCGGCAAGGTCGGTCGGCGGCGCGCCCGCGGCAACCCCAACCAGGCTGAGGCCTGCGCCATCGACGCCCTGCAACTGGCCGGTCCACAAGGCGGCATGGCCACCCTGGCTTTCGCCCCACACCGCATAGCTGCTACCCGCCGCGGCGCCGGCAATGCCCTGGGCCGCCCGCACCGCGTCAAGAACCGAGCGGGCAGTCACCGTGCCGACCAGATACGGATGCGGCCCGGGTTTGCCAAGCCCAGGGTAATCGGGCGCTACCACGACATAGCCATTGCGGACCGCGTCCAGCGCGGGCGTCAGCTCGAAGAAGCGCGGGCTGGCCGACGGCGCGCATTGCTGGGCGGCGCCCCAGGTGCCGTGGGTCCAGGCCAGCACCCGCCGGGGCCGCGCCGGGATCGCCTCGCGGGGGGCGACCACCATCCCGGTCAGCTCGCGCTGCACCCCCCGGTCGTCACGGCTGAGATAGCGGATCTTCCACGCCTGCATACCGCTTGGCGTATTCACCACCGGCTCCGCCGCCACCAGAACGCTTCGCTGCGCCGCCGCCGGAGCCGCCGCCATCACCGCCACGCTGAATCCAAGTGCAAGATCGCGCATCTGCCGACTCCCTGACCCGAGCCTCGGCAGGGCACCCCTAAACGTGGGCGGGCGCAAGCCCTTCCTTAGCCGTAGGCGCGCACGAAGAAGACGGCAGTTGTCCCGCCCGTCACCGCCAGGGTCCACCACCGTACCGCTCTCGCAGACAATCGTTTGCCCAGCTTCGCACCCAGCCACCCGCCGGCGATCGACCCCGCCAGCATCGGAACGCAGGCCCACCACCACACCATCGCAAAGCCGATGAACACCAAGGTCGCTGCCAGGTTGGCGACCGCCAGCATCGCGGTGCGGATCGCGAACAGCTCGCGCGGGCGGATGTTCGCCAGCAGGCCATACAGCGCGGTGGTGATCAGCCCCACGCCCCCGCCGAAATAGCCGCCGTAGACACCCAGCAGCGCCTGCGCAGTCAGCAAGGTCGGCCGCCCAATGCTGACCCGGCTGTGAAGCCAGTCGGCCGCACTCTTGCCCAGCGCCATCACCGCGAAGGCGAACAGCAGCAGCCAGGGGATGATGATGTCGAACGTCTCGGACGGGGTCAGCACCAGAGCCAAGCTTCCGACCAGCCCGAACACGAAGGTCAGCCCGGCCAGCACCCGCACCGACAGGCCCGCCACCGGCCCTAGCTCGTCGCGAAATGCCCAGGCACTGGTCGCCGCGCCAGGCAGCAGCGCGACGTTGCTGGTCGCATTGGCGATGTTGGCGGGCAGCCCCAGGGCGATCAGTGCCGGCAACGTCGCGAACGTGCCTCCGCCCGCCAGCGCATTCATCGCCCCGCCGACCAGCCCCGCGGCGGCGGCAAGGAACAGGGCGGAGGCGTCAGCCAAGCCCACCCCTCCACCGCCAATGGTTCAACCCGAACGCCCGCTGATCATCTCTTCGCTGACCCGCGCGTGGAAGATGCGCGAGGGCGTATCCTCGTCGTCGTCATCGATCACGAAATAGACCTTGCCTGGGTCCTTGCCGTCGACCGTCAGCCCCTCGATCTTGCCGTTGAAGGGCGATCCGTCCTGGTCGGACAGGTGGGTCCAGCGGGCCCTGCCGTCGGCCTCGATGATTCCCAGCACCGACCCCCTGATCTCCCCGCTGTCGGGGTCCTCGGCCGAAGCGGAATAGAGCATTCGCCCGCCGCCCAGGTGCTCGGCATCGGAAAAGGTCAGCCGCACCCCGGCTAGCGTGCCCAGGTCATAGGTCCGGATGTTGCCCAGCGCGGGCGGAGGCTGCTTGTCCGGCGCGCCGAGATGCTCGCACAGCTCGGTCCAGGAAAAATCCGCGGTGGCATCGATCGCCTCGGCACCGTCCCTGGCCTCGGCATTGCCGCGCTGGAAAAGGCGGATGCGATCCTCGTCGAGCGACAGCGCGCCCTCGATGTTCAGCCCTGCGCCGCTGAACGCCCGGTTGGCGGCCATCGCTGTGTAAAAGGCCGGGGCCGGCGTGAATTCGGCCTCATAGTCACCTCCGCCCGCCTCCTTGACGCGAAGCACCCACTGCCGTTCTTCGCGCGATCCCGAGGAGAAGCCGACCAGCTCCTCCTGCTCGCCGCTCGCCACCGTGACGCACGCCTCCAGGTCATATTTGTCGGCCTGGTTGCCGCGCTTCTTGCTGAACACGCGGTCGCCCGCCGGGCTGGGCGGCAGCGGCACGGCGGTGACCTGCTGGTCGGCATCGATCAGCGCCAGCCAATTGGCATCGTCCTGGATCACCGCCAGATATTCGCGAAACGCGCTGAGGCCCGAAGCCGCGCGGACGTGCGGCGGCCGGTCGTCATCCTCCGACGGCCCGTCGGCATAGGTCATGTCGCGCGCGGCGATCACCTTGGCGGACCAGCGCGGCTCTTCGGAAGCTCGGAAATGCTTTGTCATACGGTTCGCAACCGTAACGGCCGGTGGTGGTTCCTGCCGCTTACTTGCCGGCGCGATTTTCCTTCGCGAAGGGCGGCGGAAGAAAGTCGGGGGCACGTCGCGACCCAATCGCTGAAACGCATCAGCAATTGATCTATTGCGGAGATTAGCAGCTAGGTCAGTCGCCGCTTGCTCAGTCGTGTTGCAGACCTCGACACTTGAAAATCGTTCGGATCATACTGCTGACCGTCGGCGCTGGACTGGCGGTGCTCGGCTGGGCCTACTGGACGGCGATCTCGGATCCAGTCGTACGCGAGGTAGAACTCGCCTTGCTTCCGCTCGATGCAACCTCTGCTCAGCTTCGTGTGCTGCTGATGACCGACATTCATGTCGCGGGTCCGGACATGCCGCCATCACGGCTGCGGCGCATCGTCAATCAGGCCAACGCGCTCAAGCCTGATGTCGTCGTCATTACCGGCGACCTTGTGAGCGACAAGCTGCCGGCAACGCGCATCTACTCACTTCAAGAGGCAATTGCTCCGCTCGCTCGTCTTCAAAGCAGGCTCGGGGTGTTTGCTGTCCTGGGCAACCACGACCACTGGCGCAACGCCGCTGCCGCTCGTCGCGCGTTGAAGAACGCGGACATCCGGGTCCTCGACAACAGCGCAGTGTCGGCGGGACCGCTTTCCATAGGCGGTTTGGACGATAGGCTCACCGGCCACGAAGATATCGGGAAGACCTTGGACGCAATGGGCACGACACGCGGTTTGCCCATCCTCATGTCGCACAGCCCAGACGCTTTTCCCAATCTCCCGTCACGCATTCGACTGATGGTGGCCGGCCATACTCACTGTGGCCAGATCAGACTGCCCTTGATCGGCGCGAAATCCTACGCTTCGCAATATGGTGCACGCTACGGGTGCGGGATTGTGAAGGAGAATGGAAAAACGCTAGTGGTCAGCGCCGGACTTGGCACCAGCATCCTGCCCCTACGAATTGGCGCTGTCCCGGATATGTGGTTGATCACGCTTCGGAAGCCATCCCCGTGAATTGCAATTCGCGCTTGAAGGCGAACCTCCGATGTATGCCCGCAAGGCCGTGAGCAGACATAGCTGCTTGGCTAAACGAACGTCCGCGCGCGGGTGATCGGCTGGCAGGATTTGTTTTGGAAATGCGATTAGCGGACGAGACAGAAATCTCCGCATTGGGTCGAAAGCCGACATAACGACTCTTAGTCCACGCTGACCCGCCCGCGCATCGCCTTGACTGCGCCGCGGCCCTTCTTGGTGTCGACCCGTTTGGCCTTGGCGGAGCGGCTGGGCTTGGTCGGGCGGCGCCGGGCGTCGCGGTGATAGGCTTCGGCGATCAGCTCGCGCAGGCGGCGGCGGGCTTCCTCGCGATTGGCTTCCTGGCTGCGATGGGTGCGTGCGGTGATCACAAGCTCGCCGCCTTGGGTGAGCTTGCTTCCCGCCAGGATCTTCAGTTTCTCATAGGCGTGAAGCGGCAGGCCGAGGGCATAGACGTCGCAGCGCAGCTGGCAGGCGGTCGCCACCTTGTTGACGTTCTGCCCGCCAGGTCCGGTGCTGGCGAGGAACGTCTCGCTCAGCGCCTGTTCGGGCAGGTCGACCTCGTCAGCCTTCATCACCAACTTCGGCTTCAGCTGCGCTCGTCGTGCCGGTGTCTTCCGTCGTCCCGGCGTAGGCCGGGACCTCGTTCGAGGGTGCGACAACATCGCCTGAGGCCCCGGCCCCTTCGACGGCGCTAAGGACGGGCTCCGCCGGGACGACGGCTTGTGGCACCATGCTCGCCCACTCACCCCAATGCTCGGGCAGGGGCGCGGTCACGTCGATCGGTGGCTTGCTCCCGCGCGGCACCACCAGCCGGCTGGCATGCAGCAGCATCGGCCCGCCCGGCGTGCCATAGACCCGGTCGCCGACGATCCCCACGCCCAGCCCCTCGCGGGCATGGACGCGGATCTGGTGGGTGCGCCCGGTCAGCGGCCGGAACTCGACCAGGGTCCGGCCATCGCGCGTCCCCAGCTTGCGCCAGCGGGTCACCGCGCGTTGCCCGTTGGGATCGCCGATCATCTTCCACCCGGCCTCGGCCGAACTCTTTTTGGCAAGCGGCAGGTCGATCTCGCCTTCCTCTCCGTCCAGCGTTCCGGCCAGCAGCGCCAGGTAGGTCTTCTCCACCGCGCCCGCTTCGAATGCCCCTTGGATCTTGGCCCGCGCCGCCGGATGCCGCGCGAACACCAGGCAGCCCGACGTATCCTGGTCCAGCCGGTGCATCGCGGTCGGAAACCGCTTGAACCCGAACCGCAGCTCGTCGAGCCGCCGCTCGATGCTCTCCCCGCCGCGCTTGGGCGTGTCGACGGGCAGGCCGGCCGGCTTGTCGAGCACGAACGCCTCGCCGTCGATGAACAGGATGTAGGAGGAAAGAAGCTGCTGCATGGGCCAGCCCTAGAGGTTTCCGCGCCTCGCCGCACCCTCCTTGCAAAATAGGATTTCGGCTGGTCTATCCTTGTCGATGCAATTGCCCGCCTGCCCGTTTTCGATTTTCTCCCCCGCGCCGGCAGCTTTCGTCGCGCAGATCGAACCCCCGCCACCAGTGACCTTTGTGACCTTGTTCATCTTCGGCGGACCAGTGGGCCTGTGGAAAACTGATGCAACCGCGCAACGATTCCGATGCAATCCCTTCGTTTAGGTCATGTTAACCTTTTCAGGCGACACCGCGAATGGTTAACTTGACCTTCAGGGCCGTTAAGCCGCGTTAGGCTTCGCTGGCTCTCGAACGGGGGATAGACATAATGCGCGTTCTGCTGATCGAGGATGAACCGACCACCGCCAAGTCCATTGAGCTCATGCTCGGGACCGAGGGGTTTAACGTCTACACCACCGACCTTGGGGAAGAAGGCCTCGATCTCGGCAAACTCTATGATTACGACATCATCCTCCTCGACCTGAACCTGCCCGACATGCACGGCTATGACGTGCTGAAGAAGCTCCGGACCGCCAAGGTCGCGACCCCGGTGCTGATCCTGTCGGGCATCGGCGAGATGGACAGCAAGGTCCGTGCGCTCGGGTTCGGCGCCGACGACTATGTGACCAAGCCGTTCCACCGCGACGAACTGGTTGCCCGCATTCACGCCATCGTCCGCCGCTCCAAAGGCCATAGCCAGAGCGTCATCCGGACCGGCAAGCTGGCGGTCAACCTCGACGCCAAGACGGTCGAGGTCGATGGCGCCCGCGTGCATCTGACCGGCAAGGAATATGCGATGCTGGAGCTGCTCTCGCTCCGCAAGGGCACCACGCTGACCAAGGAAATGTTCCTCAACCACCTGTATGGCGGGATGGACGAGCCCGAACTCAAGATCATCGACGTCTTCATCTGCAAGCTGCGCAAGAAGCTCAGCCTCGCCTGCGGCGGCGACAATTATATCGAGACGGTATGGGGCCGCGGCTATGTCCTGCGCGATGCGGGCGAAGTCGACATCGACCTGCCCGAGGCGGCGGTCGCCTGAAGGCTGAGTGTCAGGCGGGCAGCAATGTCCGCCTGGGCTTCCGGCGAAGCGCCGAGCCCACCGCCAGGAAACCGACCAGCATCAGCGCCCAGGTGCCCGGCTCCGGCACGGCGGTGACCGCTGCCACCGAGAATGACCGCGCCGAGGCATTGATGTAGCTGCTGTTGAGCGTGATCGTACGAACGCCGGGATCCTCGTACGAGTAGAACAGGTTGCGACCGGTCAGCACGCCGCCCGAGAAATTGATGATCCCCGAATAATAGCCAATTGTCCCTACCGAACCGTAGGTGAAGGAGTTGTCGCCTTCCTTCAGGTCGATCGGCAGGATCGTCTGGCTGAAGTTTGCGGCATAGGACTGCGTGAGGTTGCCGCTCGGATAGGAAGTGAAGCAGCTCGTCGGTGCGCCCGGTGGGCACTTGATGATCGTCTGCGTCCCCGTTGCGGTACCGGAGATCGTCAGCTGCGTCAGCGCCGCGCTGGCCGGACTTGCCATGCCCAGCAGGCAAACCGCCGCCGTTAAAAGCCAGTTACGCATTCCACTTCCCCCAGATTCTTTCCCTGTTTGCGTCATTTTGGAGCATCTTACCAGTGGTGCAGACGCAACGGATCATGCAGCGGTGCCACCTACTGCAGCAACAGGGGTTAATATTTGCGGCTCGAACCTCTTCCAGCCGTCGCGGCCGAGCCGCTCCATCGGGCGGAATTTGGCCTTGTAGGCCATCCGCTCGGATCCCTCGACCCAATAGCCGAGATAGACGTAGGGCAGGCCCGCGCGGGATGCGCGCTGGATGTGATCGAGGATGATGAAGGTCCCCAGCCCCTTGCGATCCGTCAGGTTGGGATCGAAGAAACTGTAGATCATGCTGAGACCGTCGCTCTGCTGATCGCTGAGGCAGGCGCCGACCAGGCGGCCGGGGCGGCCGTCTACCGACGGCTCGCGATATTCGACGACATAGGTGCGGACCGGGGTCTGCTCGACCATGTCGGCGAAGTCGTTGTCGTCCATCTCGGCCATGCCTCCGCCGGGGTGGCGGACGGCCAGGTAGCGACGAAGGAGTTCGAATTGCTCCTCGGTGGTCCAGGGCTTGCACGCACTGACCTCGAGGTCGGCATGCCGCCGCATCAGCTTGCGCTGGGTTGCGGTCGGAGTGAATTCGTTCGCCGCCACGCGGACCGAGACGCAGGCCTGGCAATCGATGCAGCTCGGCCGGTAGGCCACCGATTGCGAGCGGCGGAAGCCGATGCGGCCGAGCGCCTCGTTCAGCTCACCGGCGTGGTGGCCCGACAATTCGGTGAACACCTTCCGTTCGATCTTGCCCGGAAGATACGGACAAGGCGCCGGCGAAGTGACGAAGAATTTCGGAAAACGGAACGGAGCGCTCAAGTGGGGCCTGCGGAGTCAGAATGGTTACGAGAATGTTTATGCGCCTCACCAACGCCCCTGCAAAGACCCCGCTCCTTAGCGAAATTGGTTAAGCCCAAAGACTGTACCGGTTCGGGTCACGGCTACAATTTGCCGGCCCGCATCGGCGCCATCACGGTGCCCGCAAACCGGTCCATTTCCTCTGCCTGCGGGCTCATCTGGAGCAGCAGGAGATCGAGCCCGATCGCCTCGTAACTGCGGATGCGATTGGCGACCTGCTCGGGCGTTCCGACCAGGTTTGGACGGAGCCCTCGGTTCGACACGCTATACTCCTGCAGCTTGAGCGTCCGCTCGAGCTCGGTGCCGGACAACCATTGGTCGAAGTTGGCGAAACCAGGCGGCGGGGTAGCCGGCATGGCGGTGATCCGCTCGAGCTCGCGCTGCGCTTCGGCCTCGCTGTCGCGGACGATGACGTAGGCGGCCATTCCAAACGGCATCGGCGCTCCGCCCGCCTGCTCGCGACGGTTGCGCATGTCGGCGATCTTGGGCGCGATCGCCTCGACCGGATCGCCGTGCATGACATAGGCGTCGCACTGGCGCGCGATCAGGGTCTTGGCCGCATCGCTTTCGCCGCCGGCGTAGACGACCGGACGGCGGACGGGCTTGGGGGAAACGATCGCCTGCTTGAGCTGATAGCGATCGCCGTCGTAGCTGAACCGCTCCTCGCGCCACAGGCCATCGACCACCGTCAGCCATTCGGCAGTGCGGGCGTAGCGGTCGTCATGCTGGTCGAAGGCGAGGCCATATTGCTCGGCTTCCTCCTTCCACCAGCTCGACACGACGTTAAGCGCCAGCCGCCCGCCGCTGATCCGGTCGATGTTGGCGGCCTGCTTGGCGAGCAGCGCCGGATGGTGGAAGTTGGGGCGGACGGCGACCATCAGCTCGATGCTCGAGGTGATCGCGGCAAGCGCGGCGGCAGTGCTCCACGCGTCGAGCGCGGGCTGCTCGATGCCCTTGATGTCGTTGAGGAACAGCTCGGCGATCAAGGACAGGTCCCAGCCGGCTTCCTCCGAGCGCAAGGTCAGGTCGCGCACCGCTTCCCAACTGGCCGAGGGGCCCTCGTCGGGATCGTTGCGGAGCCAACCGCCGAACACCGGCATCCAGTAACCGAACCTCATGCTCGTGCCTCCGCGATCCTGCCTTTGAGCCATTCCACCAGATTGTCGTGCGGATCGTAACCGAGCACTTCGGTGGGCTTGGCGACGAAATTCGACAGGGCATTAATGTCGTAGAATTTCGCCGTCCCATCGCGTTCGTCGACCATCACTTCGACCCCGCCGACGTTCATCCCCATCGCCGCCGCCACCCGCTCGGCCGCAGCGACGATCTCGGCTGGCGGGTCGAAGGCGCGCATCAGGATAGCCCCGCGCTCGTCGCGGCAGGCATCGGCCGGGCACAGGTCGAACTGGCCCGCTCCGGCTACCTCGATCGCGTACAGGAAGCGTCCGCCCAGAGTTTCCAGCCGCCAGATCACCCCGTCCCGGGCCGGCACCGCTTCCTGCACCAGCAGCACCTGGTCGACCGAGCGCGGCGCATCGCCGGCGGCGACCACCGCGGCCAGTTCCCCCGCGCTGTCGAAGCGCATGATCCCGGCCCCCGAGCCACCGACATCGGCTTTGACCAGCAAAGGATAGCCGATCTCCTCGGCTGCCTTGGCAAGATCGGCGGCGCGGTGGACGACGCGGGTGCGAGGGGTGGCGAGGCCCAGCCGGCCGAGCAGCGACAACTGCCGCGCCTTGCTGCTGTCGATTGCCATCACCTCGGGTCCATTTAGGACCGTGGCCCCCTGCCCGCGCCAATGGTCGAGCAGCGCGGCGGTGTAGAAGAGCGGATGCTCAGGCTCGCGCAGGAAGCTCGACATGGCGACGCGATTGAAGATGACCGGCGCGGGCGGCGGCGAGGCGGCGGGATCGAAACGGTGGTCGCCGACAGCGAGTTTCACATAATCGACGCCGCCGCGATCGAGCGCGGCGAAGAGCGGCTCGAACCACAAGGGATGTTCGTACAACAGGGCAATCTCGGGCATTCGCTTCCTCTTGGGGGAGTGCGTTCGCCCGAGCACGTGGGCGGGCGGCATGTGGAGCCGCCCGCACCGGGGGTCAAGCCTGGTGGATGGCCTTGGTCACCTGGTAGCTGGCGAGACCTTCCGCCCCGCCTTCGCTGCCGAAGCCGCTTTCCTTGATCCCGCCGAATGGCGCGTCCGCGACCGAGATGGCGAAGGTGTTGATGCCCACCATCCCGCTCTCAATCGCGTCGCCGATGCGATTGGCGCGGCGGCCATTCTCGGTGAAGACAAAGGCGGCGAGGCCATAAGGCAGGCGATTGGCCTGCTGCAGCGCTTCGTCTTCGCTGGCGAAGGGACGCATCAGCGCGACCGGACCGAACGGCTCGACGTTCATCGCCTGCGCGTCGTCGGGGACGTCGGCCAGCACCGTCGGCTGGAAGAAGAAGCCGCCCTTGCCCGGTTCGCCTCCGGCCAGGACGCGGGCACCCTTGGCCTTGGCGTCATCGACCAGTTCGGTGATCGCTGGGAGCCGCCGCCCATTGGCGAGCGGACCCATCCGCGTGTCGGCGTCGAGACCGTTGCCCACCGTGATCCCGCGGGTGCGCTCGGCGAACCCCTTGGCGAAGGCGTCGTAGATCCCTTCCTGGACGAAGAAGCGGGTCGGCGACACGCAGACCTGCCCGGCATTCCTGAACTTCTGGGGGACCAGCATGTCGAGCGTCTTGTCGAGGTCGCAATCGTCGAACACCAGCACCGGCGCGTGACCGCCCAGCTCCATGGTGATGCGCTTCATGCCGTCGGCGGCGAGCTTCATCAGATGCTTGCCGACCGCAGTCGAACCGGTGAAGCTGATCTTGCGGATGATCGGGCTTCCGATCAGCTGGCGCGACACCGCGTCGGGAACACCGTGCACCAGCTGGAATACGCCCTTGGGGATGCCGGCATCATCGAGCGCCCTGGCCAGCGCGCCGGTGCAGCCGGGCGTTTCCTCCGGCGGCTTGGAAATGACGGTGCATCCCGCCGCCAGCGCTGCCGCGACCTTCTTCGCAAGCAGGTAGATGGGGAAATTCCACGGCGTGAAGGTCGCGGTTGGGCCGACCGGCTGCGGAATGACGATCGAGCGCTGCCCGGTGGGACGGACCAGCACGCGCCCGCCGCTGCGCTTGGCTTCCTCGGCGAAATAGTCGAACATTCCAGCCGCGCCGGTAACCTCGCCGATCGCTTCGGCCAGCGGCTTGCCCTGTTCCTGCGTCAGCAGGCGACCGATGCTCTCGGCCCGCTCGCGAAGCAGGCTCGCCGCCTTGTGGAGAATCGCCCCGCGCTTCTCGACATCGAGCGCGCGCCACGCCGGCCAGGCCCGCCCGGCCGCCGCCAGCGCCTCGTCAATGTTGGCAGTGCTGGCGAGGTGCAGTTCGGCGATGGTGTCGCCGCTCGCCGGATTGATCACGGGCGACATGTCGCCCTCGCCCTGGCGCCACGCGCCGTCGATGAAGAGCTTCAGCTCGGTTTCATATCCCATGCGGCCCGATCTAGGAGCGGCGGCGCTTGATTGAAAGCGGCAGCAGGACCAGCGCCAGCAGGACGGTCAGCAGGCTGATCGCGGCAAAGGCGACCAGCGTCGGATGGTGGGTGTCCTCACGCCCCTTCAGGTCCATGATGTGGAGGCCCCACATCATGTCGTAGAAGCGCCACCAGCGGGTGCGGGTGGCGACAATCGCTCCGCTGTCAGCGGCTACGAAAAGGTGGGTGCCATCGCTCATGTCGACCTGCCAGCTCGCGACCGGGCGACGCAGTTCGAGCGGCGGGTCGTTGGCGCTGGTGCGGTGAACCGCGGTGATCGTGGCCTCCCCGCGCCAGCGCGCGAGCACCTCGGCTGAGGCATCGGCGGCGCTTAGCGGCGCAAGAAGACGTCCTGTAGTGGGATCGGCAAGCCGGGTCGGACCGCCACGTACCTCGATCACCCAGCGCGGTCCCGCCGCGCGCTGCTCAAGGCTGACCTTGGCCAGCGGCAGGCCGGCGACGACGGAGGGCAGCACCGCGGGGACGTTCAGCACGACCGGGGGAAGCGGAGCGAGGATGTCGGTCCCGCGCACTTCCTCGATCGGTTTCCACACCATGATCAGGCCGGACAGCGCCCAGAACAGGAACGGCACCCCGACCAGCCAGCCGAGCCAGATGTGCCAGCGGCGAAGCGTCGCGCGAAAGGTCATGGGCAGGGTGCTACGGCACCGGGGGCTTGCGATAAAGAGCAGCCTGGCGCGTCAAGCCGTGAGCAGTCCCATCGGCTCCAACCAGCGGGGCAAGGCCGCGCTCCACAGCAGGCCCATCAGCAGGTCGAGGCGGGGCGGCTCGACCTTTTCCAGACCGCTGCCCGGATAAAAGGTCAGTTCCCCGAACCTCGGTTGTCCCATGATCTCGTAGAAATCGGCCCGGACAAAGCAGAAGCCGGCGGCGAGCTGCTCGGCCGCGGCCAGCATCGCGCCGAGGGTCTCGGGGCGGGCGGGGTCGGGATCGTCGGTCGGCGGCGACACCCGGTTCCAGTCGGGATCGAACACGATCCAGCGATGGTCCTCGCCGCGGCCGAGATGGACCTGGATGAAGCGCGCCTGGCCGCCGAACACGAAGATTTTGTAGTCGACGGGAAGCGTCGCTTCCTCGCCGATGTAGGGCTCGACCAGCAGCCCGCGTTCGATCTCGCCGTACAGCCATTCGTCGAGCCACGCGCCATAGCTTTGCCGCATCCAGCGCTGCGACTGCTCGACCGCTTCGGCATGATCATCGCGGGTTCGGACCACCCGGAACTGGCCGCACCCGTGCCGCGCCTTGACCACATAGGGAAAGTCCCAGACAGGCTCGGCGGGCAGGCTGGTGCCCTCCCACAAGGTCGGGGTGACCCATTGATCGCCCAGCGATTTGGCGACGAACGTCTTGGCGTGGACCTTGTCGGCGAGCGCCGGGAGCCGGGGGTCGCGGTCGTGCAATTTGCGATGCTGCACCCATTCGGTGAACAGCATCGGCTTCTGCAATTGCGCCAGCCGGCGGTGCCGCCACCAATAGGTCAGCTGTACGCGAAGCTTGCTGCTGCCCGCGGCGGTTGGTGGCTCGAGGAGGGACAGCATCAGAACTGAAGCGTTACGGCGCGCCACTCGGTTCCGACCGGGTCCAAAGCCCGGGGCGTCGTCCTTTCCAGCGCACCCTTGATGCCCGCTTCGATTGGGGTGAAACTGTGGGAATGGCCGACCAGACGACCCTCTCCGGTGGAACGGTGCATGACCTGCCGGACGACCTCGCCGCGGCGCTGTTGGGCGCGCCTGCGGCCCGGGCGACGTGGGAGGACGTCACCCCGCTCGCGCGTAACGAGTGGATCTGCTGGGTGACCTCACCCAAGAAGGTCGAAACGCGAACCAAGCGCATCGCCTGGGGGCTGGAAAGCCTCGGCGAGGGCAAGCGCCGGCCCTGCTGCTGGCCGGGCTGCCCGCATCGGGTGAAGGGCGGCAGCTAGGCTCCGGCCGCGACCGGAGCCCCACCATGTCTCAGATGTGGATCGGCTTGCCCTGCACCGCCATTGCCGCTTCCTTGAACGCTTCGGCGTGGGTCGGGTGGGCGTGGCAGGTGTAGGCGATGTCCTCGGACGTGGCGCCGAATTCCATCGCCTGCGCGGCCTGCGCGATCATCGTGCCCGCCAGATTGTTGATCATCCACACGCCCAGCACGCGGTCGGTCTTGGCGTCGGCGATGACCTTGACCAGCCCGTCGGGCTCGCCGTTGGTCTTGGCGCGGCTGTTGGCCATCATCGGGAACTTGCCGACCTTGACCTCGCCGCCCGCGCGGGCCTGCTCTTCGGTCAGCCCGACGCCGGCGATTTCCGGCGTGGTGTAGACCACCGACGGAATGATGTTGTGGTTCACGATGCCGGTCAGGCCGGCGATGTTCTCGGCCACCGCAATGCCCTCGTCCTCGGCCTTGTGGGCGAGCATCGGGCCGGGAATCACGTCGCCGATCGCCCACACGCCCGGCACCGCGGTGCGGAAGCTGTGGTCGGTCTCGACCTGGCCCTTGGCGTTGAGCTGGAGCCCGGCGGCCTCGAGGTTCAGTCCGTCGGTGTTGGGGCGCCGGCCGATGGAGACGAGCACGTGGCTGGCCTCGATCGTCTCGGCCGCACCGCCCTTGGCGGGCTCGACGGTAACCGTGACCGCGTCGCCGTTGCGCTGGACGCCGGTGACCTTGGTGCCGAGCTTGTAGGTGAAGCCCTGCTTCTTGAAGATCTTGTTCGATTCCTTGCGGATCTCTTCGTCCATGCCGGGCAGGATCTGGTCGAGATATTCGACCACGGTGACCTGCGCGCCAAGCCGGCGCCACACGCTGCCAAGCTCGAGCCCGATCACGCCCCCGCCGATGACGACGAGGTGGCTCGGGACTTCCGGAAGCTCAAGCGCGCCGGTGCTATCGACAATGCGCTCCTGGTCGACCGTAACGCCCGGTAGCGGGGTGACCGAGGAGCCGGTGGCGATCACGATGTTCTTGGCGCGAACGGTCTGGCCGGCGACCTCGACGGTATCGGCACCGGTAAACTTGGCGAGGCCCTTGAGCCAGGTGACCTTGTTCTTCTTGAACAGGAACTCGATGCCCTTGGTCAGCCCTTCGACCGCCTCGACCCGCCCCTTCTGCATGGTCGGGATGTCGATGTTGAACTGGCCGGTGATGCCCCACTTGGCCATGTGGCCGTGGGCGGCTTCCTCGAACAGCTCGGACGCGTGGAGCAGCGCCTTGGACGGGATGCAGCCGACGTTGAGGCAGGTGCCACCCAGCGTCTCGCGGCTTTCAGCGCAGGCAGTCTTCAGCCCAAGCTGCGCAGCGCGGATCGCGGCCACATAGCCGCCAGGGCCGGCGCCAATCACCAGAACGTCGTAGTCGTAGTCAGCCATATCATCCTCGTCGCCCCGGCGAAGGCCGGGACATCAGTGTATATAGGTACGCGGGCCTCCCGCGACGATCAGAGGTCAATCAGCAGGCGCGTCGGATCTTCGATCGCTTCCTTGATCCGCACCAGGAACGTCACCGCCTCGCGGCCGTCGACCAGGCGGTGGTCGTAGGACAAGGCGAGGTACATCATCGGGCGGGCAACGATCTGACCGTCCTTGACGACCGGGCGTTCCTCGATCCGGTGGAGGCCAAGCACGGCGCTCTGCGGCGGGTTGATGATCGGGGTCGACAGCAGCGAGCCGAACACGCCGCCGTTGGAGATGGTGAAAGTGCCGCCCTTCATGTCTTCGGCGGTGAGCGTGCCCGCCTTGGCCTTCTGCCCGAAGCCGGCGATCGCCTGCTCGATCTCGGCGAAGCTCATCTGGTCGGCGGAGCGGACCACCGGCACGACCAGGCCCTTGGGCGCCGACACCGCGACCGAGACGTCGAGGTAATTGTGATAAACGATCTCGTCGCCCTCGATCCGGGCGTTGACCGACGGGACGTCACGCGCGGCCAAGGCGACCGCCTTGGTGAAGAAGCCCATGAAGCCGAGGCGGATGCCGTGCTTCTTCTCGAACAGATCCTTGTAGCGGGTGCGCGCCGCGATCACCTCGGTCATGTCGACGTCGTTGAACGTCGTCAGCAACGCGGCGGTGTTCTGCGCATCCTTGAGGCGCGTGGCGATGGTCTGGCGCAGGCGGGTCATCTTGACCCGCTCCTCGCTGCGTTCGCCCTTCGGAGCGGCCGGAGCAGTGGCCTGGGCCGGAGCCGGAGCAGCAGTCGGAGCAGGCGCGGGCGACGCCTTGGCCTTGGTCACGTCTTCCTTGGTCAAGCGACCGTCGCGGCCGGAGCCGGTGAGGCCGGCCGGGTCGACACCGCTTTCCTGCACCGCGCGGCGGACGGAGGGCGACAGACGCAGCGCCTGGGCCTGATCGTCGCTGACGCCTTCATTGGCGGGAGCGGCCGGAGCCGCTGCTGCCGGGGCAGCTTCCGGAGCCTTTTCGGCTGGGGCCGCAGCAGCGCCGCCGCCCTCGCCGATCGTCGCGATCACCGCGCCGACATTCACCGTGTCACCCTCGGCGACCAGCGCTTCGCCGAACACCCCCGCGACGGGCGAGGGGACGTCGACCGACACCTTGTCGGTCTCGAGGCTGGCCACCGGCTCATCGACCGCGACCGCATCGCCCGGCTTCTTCAGCCACGCGCCGAGCGTCGCTTCGGTGATGCTTTCGCCCAGTGCCGGGACTTTGACTTCGATGCCCATTCTTCCCCTCAAGCGTTCGCTTTGCCGGCGTGCCGGACAGTATCTTGGGCCGCATCAACGGCGGCAGGTGCAGCGGCTCTGGTGCCGATCGCGGCGGCAATCAGCGCGGATTGTTCGGCGACGTGCCGCTTGGCAAGTCCGGTCGCGGGCGAGGCCGAGGCCGGGCGGCCGGCATAGTGCGGACGGAAGCCCTTGCCGGCGGCGCGCAACGCTTCCTCGATATAAGCCTCGACGAAGAACCAGCTGCCGTTGTTGCGCGGCTCTTCCTGGCACCACACCACTTCCTCCAGCGCGGGCATGGCGGCGAGGCGCCTGACCAAGGGCTCGGAGGGGAACGGGTAGAGCTGCTCGATGCGCAGGATCTCGACATCGTCCATCCCGGCTTCGTCACGCGCTTCCATCAGCTCGTAGGCGACCTTGCCCGAGCACAGGACCAGCCGGCGGGTGCGGCCCTCGGCGGGCGGCGAGAGGTCGGACAGGATGCGCTTGAAATGGCTTTCGCCCGAGAAGTCCGCGATCGCCGACACCGCCGACTTATGCCGGAGCAGTGACTTGGGAGTCATGATCACCAGCGGCTTGCGGAAATCGCGGAGCAACTGCCGGCGCAGCAGGTGGAAGTAGTTCGCCGGCGAGGTGACGTTGGCGACCTGCATATTGTCTTCGGCACAGAGCTGGAGATAGCGCTCCAGCCGGGCCGAGCTGTGCTCCGGCCCCTGCCCCTCGAAACCGTGCGGCAACAGCAAGACGAGGCCGCTGGCGCGCAGCCACTTGGCTTCACCGCTGGCGATGAACTGGTCCATGATGACCTGCGCGCCATTGGCGAAATCGCCGAACTGCGCTTCCCACAGCACCAGGGTGCGCGGGTCGGCGAGGCTGTAGCCATATTCGAAGCCGAGCACGCCAAACTCGCTGAGCGGGCTGTCGCGCACTTCGAAGCGGCCGCCCTCGACCGTGGTCAGCGGGATATATTTGTCGCCGCTCTTCTGGTCGGTCCACACCGCATGACGATGGCTGAAGGTGCCCCGCCCGCTGTCCTGGCCCGACAGTCGGACATTGTGACCTTCGGCAAGCAGCGTGCCGAATGCCAGCGCCTCGGCGGTCGCCCAGTCGAACCCGGCACCGCTGTCGAACATCGCCTTCTTGGCGTCGATGATCCGGGCCAGCGTCTTGTGGATGTTGAGATTGTCGGGAACGCGGGTCAGCAGTTCACCGACCTTGCGGACCTCGTCCATCGGGACGGCGGTGCCGGTGTTGCGGCGGCCCTCGACCCCTTCGGCCGGCTTGCTGAGCCCGGCCCAGCGGCCTTCGAACCAGTCGGCCTTGTTGGGCAGATAATGCGCGCCCGCCTCGAACTCGGCCTCGAGATGCGCGACGAATTCGTTGGTCTTGCCGTCGACCCAGGCCTGGTCGACCACGCCCTCGGCCACAAGCCGATCGCCATATTGCTTGCTGACCGGCGGATGTTTGCGGATCGCGTCGTACATCAGCGGTTGGGTGAAGCTCGGCTCGTCGCCCTCATTGTGGCCGAAGCGGCGGTAGCACCACATGTCGATCACGATGTCGCGGTTGAATTCCTGGCGGAATTCGGTCGCTAGCTTGCAGGCGAAGGTGACGGCTTCGGGATCGTCGCCGTTGACGTGCAGGATCGGCGCTTGGATGCCCTTGGCGACGTCCGACGGATAAGGCGAAGACCGCGCGAACTGCGGGCTGGTTGTGAAGCCGACCTGGTTGTTGATGACGAAGTGGATGCAGCCGCCGATGCCGTAACCCGGCAGGCCGGAGAAGCTCAGGCACTCCCACACGATGCCCTGGCCGGCGAAGGCCGCATCGCCGTGAAGCAGGATCGGCAGGACCTTGTCGCCCTCAACGTCGCCCTTGATGACCTGCACCGCGCGCGCCTTGCCGAGCACGACGGGGTTCACTGCTTCGAGGTGCGACGGGTTGGCTTGCAGCGACAGATGGACCTTGGTGCCGTCGAACTCGCGGTCCGACGAGGTGCCGAGGTGATATTTGACGTCGCCCGACCCGCCGACGTCCTCGGGGTTGGCGCTGCCGCCCGCAAACTCGCTGAAGATCGCGCGGTAGGGCTTGCCCATCACGTTGACGAGGACGTTCAGGCGGCCGCGGTGGGCCATGCCGACGACGATCTCCTCGACCCCCGCCTGCCCGCCGTACTTGATGACGGCTTCGAGCGCCGGGATCATGCTCTCGCCGCCGTCGAGGCCGAAGCGCTTGGTCCCGACATACTTTTTGGCGAGGAATTTCTCCCACTGCTCGCCGTGGATCACCTTCTCGAGGATCGCCTGCTTGCCCTCGGCGGTGAAGCTGGCGCCCTTGTCGCGTCCCTCGATCCGTTCCTGGAGGAAGCGGCGCTCCCCCAGGTCGTTGATGTGCATATATTCGAGGCCGATCTTGCCGCAGTAATTGGCGCGCAGGATGGCGACGATCTCGTGCACCGTGCCGGTCTCGAGGCCGAGCGTGCCGCCCAGGAAGATCGGACGGTCGAGATCGGCCGGCGTGAAGCCATGATATTCGGGCGTAAGGTCGGCCGGCAAGTCGCGCTTGGCGAGGCCGAGCGGATCGAGGTCGGCGGCAAGATGCCCGCGCACCCGGTAGGTGCGGATCAGCATCATCGCCCGGATCGAATCGTCGGCGGCGCGGCGGACCTCGGCCTCGGATGCGCCGGACGCGGCCGCCTTGTCCTTGGCCTTGGACGCGACCTGCTCCAGCGTTGCCTCGGTCGGGTCGAGACCGAGGTTGACGGCGTCCAGCTCCGCCAGCGGCCAGTTCGCCCGCTGCCAGCTCGGTCCTTGCTCGGTCTCGTACAGGTCGGTCATTCCATCCTCGTTGCCCCGCTCGAACGCCGGGGCCTCAGGCCATTATAGCGCCGTACCCTTGCCAGGGCGTGTCAGCCGTTCAGCAGGTCCTTCAGCGTACGGCCAAGCTCAGATGGGCTCGGCGACACCCGAATGCCAGCGGCTTCCATCGCGGCGATCTTCGATTCCGCATCCCCCTTGCCGCCCGACACGATCGCACCGGCATGGCCCATGCGGCGGCCCGGAGGCGCGGTGCGGCCGGCGATGAAGCCGACGGTTGGCTTCTTGCGCCCGCGCTTGGCTTCGTCCGCCAGGAACTGCGCGGCTTCTTCTTCCGCGCTGCCGCCGATCTCGCCGATCATGATGATCGACTTGGTCTCGTCGTCCGCCAGGAACATCTCGAGCATGTCGATGAATTCGGTGCCCTTGACCGGATCGCCGCCGATGCCGACCGCGGTGGTCTGGCCGAGGCCCTCGTTCGAGGTCTGGAACACCGCTTCATAGGTCAGCGTGCCCGAGCGCGAGACCACGCCGACGCTGCCCTTCTTGAAGATGTTGCCCGGCATGATCCCGATCTTGCACTCTTCCGGGGTCAGGACGCCGGGGCAGTTTGGCCCGATCAGGCGCGACGACGAACCGTCGAGCGCGCGCTTGACCTTGACCATGTCGAGCACCGGGATGCCCTCGGTGATGCAGACGATCAGCGGGACCTTCGCGTCGATCGCCTCGAGGATCGAATCGGCCGCGAAGGGGGGCGGAACGTAGATCACCGATGCATCGGCACCGGTCTTCGCAACCGCTTCCTCGACCGTGTCGAACACCGGCAGGCCGATGTGGGTCGACCCGCCCTTGCCCGGGGTCACACCGCCGACCATCTGCGTCCCATAGGCGAGCGCCTGCTCGGTATGGAAAGTGCCGGTCTCGCCGGTCATGCCCTGCGTGATGACCTTGGTGTTCCGGTTAACGAGAATGCTCATCTAGGCTCCTGATCTTGAATTCGGCTCGAAGCATTGGGGTCGGTCACGGACGCCGTGGAGGCGCGGGAAAGACCGCTAATTGGGTGACTGGTGAACCGTCGGCCGCCGGATCGAAGGGTTCCATGCCGATCCAATAGGAGGCACCTTTCCACAGCCAGGTACCGGACTTCCGCCTGCTCCTGACGGGCTCGACCCCGCTGAAAGCGGTCACCTTCGCTGCAATCGCCGCGAGGGTGGCAGCGTGACCCAGGCGGGCGCGCACCATGCAGACTTCCTGCATGAGGCTTCCCGGAAACTCGCTGGACTGCCCGCTGTTGGCGAGGATGATCGCCGCATTGCCCGGCTTCCGGCGAACGATCCAGATGCCCTTTGCCTCGTCCTGCTTCCACCCGTCCGCTTCCAGCGCGTAATGGTCGACCTTCACCTTTCCGGTGACCGAACGGGTGCAGCTTTGCACCGCAGGCACCAGGTCCGCAGGCTGCGCAGGATCGAGCCGTGGCTGATCGGTAGTGGCGGCTGCCAGTGCAAGAAGGGAAAGGAGGGCGGCCACAGGTTCGGCTACTTGCCCTTCTTGGCCGCGGCCTGGGCCGTGACGGTGTAGCGGACACCGAGTTGCTCCTTGGTGCCGGTCGGCTCGATCAGCGCGATCCGCCCGCCGCCCACAAAGGCCGCGCCATTCTTCCCGGCGCGCCCGGTCTTGAGCGCCGGCTCTACCTGCTTCAGCCGGGTCTGGAGCTGGTCCATCAGCGGCCGATAGGCAGCGATCCCGGTGACCCCCGAGACGACGCTGCAGGCGCCCGAGGTGGGCAGGATCACCAGCACCACGGTGGAGGTCGGCTTGCCGTAGAATTTGAGCGGCGAGGCCACCGCCTTGCCACTCTTTTCCTTGAGTTCGCCGGCCTTCCAGCCCTTGGCGACAAGCGCCGCCTGGTCGACCCCGGCCGGGCCGGTCACCTGCCAGCAATCCGCCGCCGCCTCGACGATCGCGGCGGGCGGATTGTTGGTCTGCGCGGCTGCCGTCACGGAGACGGTCAGCAGCGCCAGGGCGGCAAGGCGCGCAGCCTTAGCCAAGGCTCGGCTCGATCGCCCGGCAGGCGTCGAGCAGTTCCTTGACCGCATCGACGCTGACCTTGAGGTTCTGCTTCTGCTCTTCGTCGAGCGCGATCTCGATCACTTCCTCGGCGCCGCCGGCACCGATCACGACCGGAACGCCGACATACAGGCCGTCGAGGCCGTACTTGCCGTTCACTTCAACCGCGCAGGGCAGGATCCGCTTCTGGTCACCGAGATAGGCTTCGGCCATCGCGATGGCGCTGGTGGCCGGGGCGTAGAAGGCCGAACCGGTCTTGAGCAGGGCGACGATCTCGCCGCCGCCGCCGCGGGTCCGCTTGACGATGGCGTCGATCTTTTCCTTGGTCGAGCGACCCATCTTGACCAGGTCGTCGACCGGAATGCCGCTGACCGTGGTGTAGCTGGTGACCGGAACCATGGTGTCGCCGTGGCCGCCGAGTACGAAGGCGTTGATGTCCTTCACGCTGACCTGGAATTCCTCGGCGAGGAAGTGGGCGAAGCGCGCCGAGTCCAGCACGCCGGCCATGCCGACGACCTTGTTGGCCGGGAGGCCCGAAAATTCGCGCAGCGCCCAGACCATCGCGTCGAGCGGGTTGGTGATGCAGATCACGAAGGCGTCGGGGGCATTGGCCTTGATGCCCTCGCCGACCGCCTTCATCACCTTGAGGTTGATGCCGATCAGGTCGTCGCGGCTCATGCCCGGCTTGCGGGCGACACCGGCGGTGACGATGATCACGTCGGCGCCGGCGATGTCGGCATAATCGTTCGAACCGGTGACCTTGGCATCGAAGCCCTCGATTGGGCCGCACTGCGAGATGTCGAGCGCCTTGCCCTGGGGAACGCCTTCGACCACGTCGAACAGGACGATGTCGCCAAGCTCCTTCTGGGCGGCGAGATGGGCGAGGGTGCCGCCGATGTTACCGGCGCCGATGAGGGCGATCTTCTTGCGGGTCGCAGTCGTGGCGGACTTCGTGGCGGACAAGGGCGGGGTCTCCGTCGGGTTCTTGGGCGATAAGGCCGCCGCCGGGACGGACGGCCGGGTTGGTCAGGGCCTCTAGCCCTTGAGCCCCGCCGGGGCAACCGGAAGGAAGCGCCATTTGTATCCAACGCACATGAATGGCGCCGTCACGCGTTGTTAAGGGGCCGGGGTCGATACCCGGTGGCATGAAACAGGCACTTATCCTTGCGGGCGCAGCGCTCGCCTTCGTCGCGGCTCCGGCCACCGCCAAGCCGGCCCATGCGGGCGGCAAACACGGCAAGCACGGCGGCTATTCGCAAAGCTACGGCGGCCAATATGGCTATAACCAGGCCGGCTGCCCGCCGGGTCTCGCCAAGAAGAACAATGGCTGCCTGCCGCCGGGCCAGGCGAAGAAGCTCGCAATCGGTCAGCGCTATGTCCAGAGCTATGGCTACGACCGCTATGCTTACAACCAGATCCCGTATGACGTGAGGCGGCAGTACGGCCTCGATCCGCGCAACAATTACTATTACGATCAGGGCAGTCTCTACGGGGTCGACCCGCAGACCCAGATCATCGAGCAGATCATCGGCGCGCTTCTGCGCTGAGCCGGCACACGATGGAAGTTAAGGCCGTCCGGAGCGATCCGGGCGGCCCTTTTTCGTGTCTCAGCCGCCGACCCGGCGGATAAGGTCGGCGATGATCGGGACCTGATCGTGGAAGCCGTCGACCACTACGCGCTCGTTGAGGCCGTGAGCGTTACTCGGCTCGGTCAGATAGCCCCACAGACCGCCAACGAAGCGATATTCCTCGAGGTTCTTTAGCGCTCCGACCAGGGCGTAGATGGCATTGTCGGGCCGCGGCGCGCTGCTGTGGCCACCTTCGTTCTCGGCCGTCAGCTTGAAGTCGGCATAGGTCTTCTCGGCGATCTGCATGTAATAGGCGTCGACCCGGCCATCCTTGTAAAGCGCCCCGCCGCCGGCATCGAAATTGAAAGCATATTCGGCGTCGATGAGGTCGCGCCACTCGGTCGAGGCGCGCTTGACGCTCCTCATCCCGGTTTCCTCGTCCCCGGTGAACAGCACCACGATGTCGCGATTTGGCGCCCAGCCACTGGCCTTGAGCTTCTGCAGGGCGAGGACGACGCCGGTCAGCGCCGCCTTGTTGTCGCTCGATCCGCGGCCAAGGTAGAAGCCCTTCTCTTCCCGAAACTCGAACGGCGGGTTTTTCCAGTCGGAGGACTTGGCCTCGACCACATCCATGTGCGCCATCAGCAGGATCGGCTTCTTGCCGCTCGGCCGCGGCGCCTTCCAGCGAGCGATCAGGGTCTGGGTGTCGTCGTGATCCTTGACCACGGTGGTCATGCCCGCCTTGCGGAATTCACTGGTGAGGAGAGTGGTCAGCTTGCCGGATCGGCGGTCTTGCCGGCGACCGTCTGCATTTCGACGATCTGTTTGAAGAGCGCGCGTTCGGCGGTGCGCTCAGTTGACGGCGCAGCGGCTGGCTGGGCAGCGGCGAGCAGCAGTGACGTGAGCAGCATGGTTGGTCCTCCCCCGTGATGAGGGGGAGTTAGGTCGACTGGGACGCGGCAGCAAGCGCCGGAGGTTCAGCCCTCGATCAGGCTCAGGATATTGCCGTCGGGATCCTTGAACCAGGCGGTCTTCATGCCTTCGGCGACATAGACGTCGCCCTGCCGCTCGAGCCCGTCCATGTCGTAATGCTCGAAGGCAATCCCCTTGCCCTTGAGCTCGGCGGCCTCGGCCTCGACGTCGTCGACCGAAAAGGTCAGCGCGGTCGCCTTGTTGGTGCCGGCATATTGCGACCGGTAGATATCGAAGCGGGTGTCGCCGGTCTGCAGATTGACGACTTCCTCGCCCACGCTGCCGACCTCCCGTGCCCCGAGCACGTCGGTGTAAAAGCGACGGGCCCGGTCGAGCTCTTCGACCGCGATCATCGGGGTGGCGTTGGCGTTCGCAAGCATGGGTCTGTCCTCCTTGCCCAACAGGCAAAACTGATCGGACCGGCCGCCGTTCCCCTAGCCTTCTGCGCCGTGGCCCTCGGCAAGGTAGTCGGCGCTGCGCATCTCCTCCAGGCGGCTGACCGTGCGCTGGAATTCGAACGCACCGGTCCCTGCGGGATAAAGGGCGGCGGGCTCCGCATCGGCAGCGGCAAGCAGTTTCACCTTATGCTCGTACAGCGCGTCGATCAGGGTCACGAACCGAGCCGCCTCGTTGCGCTTTTCGGGCTCCATCACCGGCACGCCGACCAGGATCACGGTGTGGAAACGCTGGGCGATTGCAAGATAGTCGGCGGCGCCGCGCGCCTCTCCGCACAACCGCCTGAAGGAAAAGACCGCCACGCCCTTGAGGCTCTTGGGCACATGCAGGCTCCGCCCGCCGCCGACCGCCAGTTCTTCCGACGGCACGTTGGCGCGGTCCTCGACGGGATAGTCGGTGAGCTGGAAAAAGGCCTTCGACAGGGCCTCCGTCGCCGCGGGTCCGTTGGGCACGTGCCAGGTCTCGACCCCGTGCAAACGGTCGAGGCGGTAGTCGGTCGGGCCGCCGAGCGGCACCACTTCCAGCTTGTCCTCCAGCAGGTGGATGAAGGGCAGGAACAGTTCGCGGTTGAGGCCATCCTTGTAGAGGTCGCGCGGGCAGCGGTTGGAGGTCGTCACCACCGCCACGCCTTCCTCCAGCAGGGCGGTGAACAGCCGTGAAAGGATCATCGCATCGGCGGGATTGTTGACCACCATCTCGTCGAAGCAAAGCAGCACGCTCTCCTCCGCGATCGCTTCGGCCAGCGCCGGGATCGGGTCGCCATGCCCCTTGAGGCGCTCGATCCGCAGCCGCTCGTGCACCTCGATCATAAAGGCATGGAAATGGACCCTGCGTTTCGGCGTGACGGCGATCTGCTCGAACGCGAGGTCCATCAGCATCGACTTGCCGCGCCCTACCCCGCCCCACAGATAAACCCCGCAGACGTCGCGGCGGCGGCCGAGCAGCCGGGCGAAAAAGCCGCGGCGCATCGCCAACTCCTCGCCCAGGCGGTCGAGCGCTTCGGCGGCCCGGGCCTGGTCGGGATCGGCCCTCAGCTCACCCGCGGCAAGCAGGCGGCCATACGCCGCGGCAACGGCTCCGCTCACGTGACGTCGCGAAGCTTCTTCAGCGTACCCGAGAAGCTGTAGCAGGCCGCGCCGTCCTGGCGCACGACCCCCTGGAGGAAGGCAAGACTGCGGGTCTGGCGGACCAGCTCGACATGGGCGTCGAGCGGCTTTCCCGCTTCGCCGCGGCCCATGAACTTGGTGGTGAGGTCGAGGGTCACGTAATGCGCGCGGCGCATCCCTGCGCAGCGTCCGCCGCCGAACAGGGCCATGTCGATGAAGCTCATCACCATGCCGCCGTGCAAGCTACCGCCGAGGTTCAGGTGGCGTCCGTCCGGGAACATCCGCACCACCGCGCGGCCGGGTCCGTCGGGACGGAAGATCATCTTGCCGGTCTGCGCCGCAAAGCTGTCGGGATTAATGTCGATCCAGCTGTACCAGCCGGGATGATCGGGATCCTCGCGCGCGCCGGAGGGGCGGTTGTCGCTGTCTTCCTGGGGTACGTCCATGCGCGCAGCTTCTAGGAAGCTCCCCACCGCTCAGCAATGGGGAGGTTGAAAGCGTTCAGGCCGCGCGCTCGGCGATCAGCTTCTTGGTTTCGGCGATCGCCTTGGCCGGGTTCAGCCCCTTGGGACAGGCGTTGGCGCAATTCATGATGGTGTGGCAGCGATACAGGCGGAACGGATCCTCCAGCTGGTCGAGGCGCTCCCCAGTCATCTCGTCGCGGCTGTCGGCCAGCCAGCGATAGGCCTGGAGCAGGATCGCCGGGCCAAGGAAGCGGTCGCCGTTCCACCAATAGCTCGGGCACGAGGTCGTGCAGCAGAAGCACAGGATGCACTCGTAGAGGCCGTTGAGATGCTCGCGGTCGTCCGGGCTCTGCAGCCGCTCCTTGCCGCTCGGCGCCGGGCTGGCGCTCTTCAGCCACGGCTCGATCGAGGCATATTGCGCGTAGAGGTGCGAAAAGTCGGGGACGAGGTCCTTGATGACGTCGCAGTGCGGCAGCGGCGTGACCCGCATGTCGCCCTTCACGTCCTCGATCGCGGTGGTGCAGGCGAGGCCGTTCTTGCCGTCCATGTTCATCGAACAGGAGCCGCAGATGCCCTCGCGGCACGAGCGGCGGAAGGTCAGCGTGGGATCGAGCTCGTTCTTGATCTTGATCAGCGCGTCGAGGACCATCGGCCCGCACTCGTCGAGGTTCACCTCGTAGGTGTCGTAGCGCGGGTTCTCGCCGGTGTCGGGATCGTAGCGGTAGATCTTGAAGGATTTGACGCGATTGGCGCCGGCTTCCGCCTTGAACTGGCGGCCCTTGCCCTTGATGACACTGTTGGCGGGAAGCGTGAACTCGGCCATTCTCAATCCTCTAACGATGGGCGCGAGATAGGAGGAGAAAGGGCGAAAAGCCAGTCCTCCCGAAGGACCGTATCAGTCTTCGTGCGAAGGCCGGTCGGTTTCCGGCTCGACCAGCTTCTTGAGCGGTGCGAGCAGGTAAAGCGTAACGAAGGCCATGATCGTCAGCATCACCGCGACATCGATCGCGCCGAGGCCGACCGCGAGACCGATCGCACCAGTCACCCACAGGCTGGCCGCCGTGGCGGTTCCCTTGACGCTGTCCTTGACCTTGAGGATCGCTCCGCCGCCGATGAAGCCCATGCCGGTGATGAGGCCTTCGACGACACGCGCGGTCGCCTCGGGATTATCGCCGATGATCCCTTCGGTCGCCTGGAGGAAACCGCAGGCGGCCACCGCCACCAAGGGGAAGGTGCGCAGCCCCGCCGAGCGTTCTTCGCGTTCGCGGTTCCAGCCGATCGGCAGCGCCAGCACATAAGCCAGCAACAGGGAGGCGAGGTGCGGCCAGAGGTCGAAGCGATCGGTCCCGAACAATTCCGTCATGGGACCGAAACATTTCTGTCTCGGCTTAGCTCCCGCGCGCTGCCTTCAGAACTTCGGCGGCGTGGTTCGGCACCTTCACTTTGCGCCATGCCTTAAGAACAGTGCCGTCGGCCGCGATGAGGAAGGTCGCGCGCTCCATTCCCATGTATTTGCGGCCGTACATACTCTTCTCGACCCAGGTCCCAAACGCCTCGCTGAGCGGGCCTTCGTCGATCCCGAGCGGGACCTTGAGGTCGTATTTGGCGATGAATTTGTCGTGGCTCTTGGCGCTGTCGCGCGAGATCCCGACGATGCGGGTGCCGGCGGCGGCGAACTCGTCGGCCAGCGCGGTGAAGTCCTGCGCTTCGCGGGTGCAGCCCGACGTGTCGTCCTTGGGATAAAAGTAGAGCACCAGCTTGCCGCCGGGATTGGCGAGGTCGATCCGCTCGCCGGCGCCCGTTTCCACCTCGAGTGCCGGTGCCCGGCCGCCTTCCTCGATCATCTCGTGCCTCCGCTTACCTGTTGCCAACGTGCGGCGATCCGCGCCCGCGCCTCGTCCAGCGCCGCCAACAGCGCATTCCAGTCCTCCTGTCCACACAGGCTTGCGACGAGGGCGCGGGTGGGCGCCGGCACCTCGGCCGCCGAACCCGGCCCGACCAGGCGGAGCACCACTAGGAAGCGGGTCAGGAGGCGCAGGTCGGGGTCGGCCTGCGCGTCGATCAGCCCAGCCTCCGCCAGTGCGTCGAGCGCGACCTCAAGTTGCGGGTCGAGGCCGACTTCGGTGGTGAGTTGAAGGACATGAACTGTGAACTCGAGATCGACCAGTCCGCCCGGGCCGAGCTTGACGTCGAGCGGACCCGACGGCGGCTTGTGGCGGGCCATGTCGAGCCGCATCGCTGCGGCGTCCCCCCTCACCTTCACCGCGTCGCGCGGCTCCAGCAGGATCGAGCGGATCAGCGCCGCGACCCTCGCCTGAAAGTCGGCGTTTCCGGCCAACGGGCGGGCGCGGCACAGCGCGAGATGCTCCCACGTCCAGGCTTCGCTGCGCTGATAGGCGGCAAAGGCCTCGCAGCTGACCGCCAGCATCCCCTGCTCGCCCTGCGGCCGCAGCCGCGTGTCGACATCGTACAGCGGACCGGCGGCGGTCTGGACCGACAGGCCGGCGACGATGCGGCTTGCCAGGCGATTGAAATAATCGGTCGAGCCCAGCGGACGCAGCCCGTCCGAACGCGCCCCGTCCGGAGCCTCGAACAGGAAGACGAGGTCGAGGTCGCTGGCATGGGTCAGCGCCCTGCCCCCGAAGCGCCCCAAGGCGACCACCGCCAAATCCGCGCCGGCGATGCGGCCGTGCGCCTCGGCGAAGGCGTCCTCGACCTTGGCGGCGATGACCCGCACGGCCGCTTCGGCGAGCGCGCTATAGCCTTCGGCAATGGCGATCGGGTCGCGGGTTGCGGCGATCAACTGGACGCCGAGCGCGAAGCGGCGTTCGCCGACCAGCCGCCGGATGCGATCGAGCGCGGTGTCGAGCGGGTCGTTGCGCGCCGCGTGGAGGAATCGCTCGGTCAGCGTGTCGGCGTCGGGCAACTCGGCCAAGCTGCTTTCGTCGATCAGCCCGTCGAGCAGGGTCGGGCGGCGCGCCAGCTGATCGGCCAGTGCGGGCGCCTGGGCGAGGATCAGGGCGAGCAGGTCGGCGAGCTGCGGCCGTGCCTCGAGCAGGCGGAAGAAATTGAGACCGCTCGACATGCGGTCGATGACGTCGCTCAGCCGGTTGAGCGCGCGCTGCGGATCGGGCGCAGAAGCGATCCGAGGCAGGAGGGTCGGCAACATGCCTTCGAAGGCAGAGCGCGCGGCAGGCGAGCGCAACGCCCGCGCCTTGCCGGTGCGCCAGTCGGCAAGCCGCCGCGCCGCCTCGGCAGGCTGCGGCCAGCCCATCTTCTCGAGTTCGCGCAGGAGCAGGTCGGGATCGCTCGACAATTGGTGGGTGCGGGCACGCACCAGACTGTCGAAGGACTGGCCGACCGCATCGACGTGTGGGCGTAGACTGGCGAGCAGCGCCGCTGCATCCTTGTGCCCGCCAAGCTTCGCTACGGCCTCCAGCGCCTCTCCGGTGGGAAGCCGATGCTCCTGCCGGTCGTCGATCATCTGGACCCGATGCTCGGCCGTGCGCAGCGCGCGATAGGCATGGCCGATGGCGGCGGCCTGTGTTTCGTCGAGCCGCCCTGACGCCGACAGCACCGCCAGCGCGTCGAGCGTGGCGGGGGCCCGCAGCGCCGGCTCGCGGCCGCCGTGGACGAGCTGCTGGACCTGGGTAAAGAACTCCGCCTCGCGGATTCCGCCGCGCCCGCGCTTGAGGTCATAGCCGGGGCCGAACTCCTGCCCCTGCGCATAATGGTCACGGATCCGCAGCGAGATGTCGCGGATGTCGTCGATCGCACCGAAGTCGAGGGCGCGGCGCCATACGAACGGGCGGATCTCCTGGAGGAACCGCTCGCCCAGCGGGACATCGCCGGCGCAGGTCCGGGCGCGGATGAAGGCGGCGCGTTCCCATTGGAGCGCCGAGCTTTCGTAATAGGAAATCGCGGCATCGACCGGGAGCACGATCGGGGTCACCTCGGGCGACGGGCGCAGGCGAAGGTCGACCCGGGCGACATAGCCCTCGGCGGTGCGCTCCTGAAGCAGTTCCACCAGCCGCCGCCCGAGGCGGACCGCGGCGGCCCCCGGCTCGTCCCGGGCGCGGCGTGGCAGGGTGTCAGGGTCGAACAGCAGGATGAGGTCGACGTCCGAGCTGTAATTGAGCTCGCGGCTGCCGAGCTTGCCCAGCGCGAGGACGGTCAGGCCGGCGACCGGCTCTCCGGGGGTGCGCTCGCCGATCGCCTGGACGAGCGCAGCGTGGATGGCGGTATCGGCGAAGTCGGACAGCGCGGCCGTGACTTCCTCGAGCGGCAACTCGCCCGACAGGTCGCCGAGCGCGGTCGCGAGCGCGAGCCGCTGGCGGGCGCGGCGCAGGCCGACGGCGACCGGCAGTGCTCCAGCATCGACCATCGCCAGCGCGGCGTCGCTGCCACCCTGCTCGAAAGTTTCGACCAGATCCGGGTGTCGTTCGGCGAGCGTTCGGAGGAAGGGCGACCAGCGCCGGGCGCGCTCCAAGGACTCAAAACGACCTGTTGCTCCGGCATCACTCATTCCCCCCTCCGTCGAACAGCCGACGCAAGGAGAAACGAAAGCCGCCCCTCTGCGTTGAACCTGCAAATGGAAACCGCACCTGACAACAAGGCGGCGGCGGTGCTCACGACTTCCCAGCTTGATCGACGTATCATCAGGGTGGAGCTACCGCCTGCACATGCCGGTGTCACCGCTGCCCTGCGGAGAGCCTTTGCGGCTGTTCCCGCGGGTGGTGAAGACCGCCAGTTCGAAGAACTGCTGGCGCGTCTGGGGTGATGCCCTTTCCGGTGAAGGCCGGACCAGGATGTGATGCGTAAGAAAAAGCCGTGCGCCGAAATTTCCGGGCACGGCTTTTTTGCATGAGGGTTAAAGGCCGAAGCCCCGGCAGTCGCTCGGGCTCAGCCGCGCGGGCCGGCCAGTTCGTCGACTTCGCCCATGATCTGCGACAGCGCGCTGTGGTTGGGGTCGGTCTTGTGCTGGCGCCGGCTGGGCAACTTGCCGCCCGACAGCAATTGCTCGAGCGCGACCCGGCCGCGGGCCACGCGGCTCTTGATCGTACCCACCGCACAACCGCAGATTTCAGCCGCTTCCTCATAGGCGAAGCCGCCCGCACCGACGAGGATCAGGGCTTCACGCTGGGGCTGCGGCAGGTGCATCAACGCGCGCTGCATGTCGCCAAGTTCGACATGGCGGTCTTGGCTTGCCGGGGCGGCGAGCAGCTTGGACGCGGTGATCTCGTCCCATTCGCCCTTGAAGCGGGCGCGCCGCATCTGGCTGAGGAACAGGTTGCGCAGGATGATGAAGGTCCACGCCCGCATGTTGGTGCCGGCTTGGAAGCGCTTCCGCGCGGCCCACGCCTTGAGCAGCGTTTCCTGCACCAGGTCGTCGGCAAGGTCACGGCTTCCGGACAGCGAACGCCCGAAGGCGCGCAGGTGCGGAATGACTTGCGCCAATTGGGTCTTGAATTCCGGATCGGACAGCGGAACGGGCTCGGCCCGCGCCGCTTCCGCCGGTTGATTATCCAGATCGTCGTTCACGTAAGCCCGCCCGCCTTCACTGTTGCTGTTGGCGCGAATTGCACCCGTCGTCGCGCAATCCAACTCAGCCCGCAACGAAGTAGATGATCGCGAAGGCGATAATGACAAGGGTCAGTCCGCCAAAAAGGGCAACCCGGGCGACCCCCGGGGTAGTTCCGGCACGTGCTTCGGTTCCGGTCAGATGATCCGGATGATTGGGATCCATGAGTAAGTGCACTCCCCGAGATTATTTGGAGCGCCAACGCAACGAAGGGAACCTAGGTTCCCCTTCCAGAGGCTGAGGACCTAGCCCGCGGGAACGGTAGCCGCATCGAAGAACAGCGCCTGCGCGATCGCCGCCTTTACCGTCGCCCTTTGGAAAGGCTTGGTGATGAGGAAGGTCGGCTCGGGCCGGGTGCCGGTCAGCAGGCGCTCGGGGAAGGCCGTGATGAAGATGACCGGAACCGCGAACTCGGCGAGGATGTCGCGGACCGCGTCGATGCCGCTCGAATCGTCGGCCAGCTGGATGTCGGCGAGGACCAGACCCGGCGGGTGCGCACGCGCCTGCGCAACCGCTTCGTCGCGAGTGACGGCAACGCCGGTGACGCTGTGGCCGAGGTCACGGACGATGGTCTCGATGTCCATAGCGATGATCGGCTCGTCCTCGATGATCAGCACGTCGGCCAGGGTTTGCCGTTCGATCTCGCCGAGCGCCTCCTGGACCAGATTGTCGATCTCGTTAGGCTCCGCGCCGATCAGGTAGCCGGCGTCGGCGGCGGAAAAGCCTTCGAGCGCGGTCAGCAGCAGCGCCTGGCGCGACAGCGGCGTGATGCGGCTCAGCCGGGCCTGCGCGATCGCTTCGGGGTTGCCGAGACCATTGTCACCGTCCGACCCGCCTTCCTCGATGTTGGCGGTCGACCAGATGGCGTGGAATGTCTTGTACAGGCCAAGCCGGGGCTCGACTTCCCGGGGGAAGCTTTCGGGAGCGGCGACGATGGCTTCGAGGGTGGCACGGACAAAGGCGTCGCCATGGGTCTGGCTGCCCGTGAGGGCGCGGGCATAGCGCCGCAAGAAAGGCAGATGCGGCGCGAGTTCCTGGCCTAGCGACATGGGTATCTCGTTGCTCCTGTGTTCAGATCTAGCGCCCCTATTGGGAGCCGGTTGGCGAAACTGCAAGCCTTGGGGCCCGGCATGGCGCGACCGCCAGCGGGACACTTTGTTTTTCATTGTTAAGCGTTCGGAACAAAGCTGCGGCCATTTGGTTTCGTGTGCGGACAGCCCCCAGTTGACGGGTCGGCTGCCCGACTCATAGGGGGCTAGAGTTTCGCCCGTTCACAAGGACACGAACTTGCGCGAAGCTACGCTGCGGCGGGAGGGGATCGAAGGATTGAGTGCGGATAGCAACGAGTCCCGTCCAGAGGACGACAAGACCAAGAGCACAAGAGACGCCAGGCGTCGTAGCCCCGCTGCCGGCGATGTCGGCAAGGCGCTGCGCAGCGCCTATGACGAAGCCCTGCGTGAAGACGTTCCGGATGATTTCCTCAACCTCCTTGGCAAGCTGAGCTGAGCGGGGGCACCCTCGCTCGGGCGATCGCTTGATGTCATTTCTGCAAAACTGGTTCCGGCAGCTCCCCACCGCCGGAAGGCTGCTGCTACTGATGACGGCAGCCCTGTTCCCGCTGGGTCTGGTGCTGGTCGCGGCAGCGAGCAGCGGGATCAATCAGTCGAACACCGCCCTCTCCGCGCGGGCCAACGACCAGGGCCAGCTGGCGGTACGCGCAATCGACGGCCTGATCGCCCGCAACCTGCTGGCGCTGCGGATCGCGGCCAACGGCGAACTCGAAGCCGGCGGCGATCCGTGCGAACGGGTTGCGCGGTCGCTCCGAGCGGCACCTAACGCACCCGAGAACTTCGTTCTGGCAGACCCGCTGGGAACCCGCATCTGTTCGCCGGGCCCGGCCGATGACGGTGGCCGTCCCACCCTCCTGGTGGCGAACCGGGAAGTGCAGATGTGGCTCGTGCCGGAGCGCGGGCGGCTCTTCTACAAGGTCGGTATCCTCGGCGGATCGGCCACCGGCTCGATCGACCGCGAACAGTTCCGCGCCGCGCTGAGCGCCGCCCGTGCCGGCACCGCCGGCCTGACGCTCGTTTCCCCGCGCGGTGGCGAGCTCCAGATCAGCGACGAAGGCGAGCGCAGCAGCGGGCTCGGCTCGGACATGACCATCCAGAGCTTCCGGCAGTCGATCCAGAACGGTCAGCTCGATGTCGCGGTGGATGTGCCCAGTGAACATATCGCATCGGTCGATCGGCTGCTGATCCTGCTTCCGCTGCTGATGTGGATCGTCGCGGCCCTGCTCAGCTGGCTGGTGGTTCGCACCTTCCTGCTGTCGCCGCTGCGCAAGATCAGCCAGTCGATCGCCGCTCACGAACCGGGCTCGGGTCCCCTGCAGCTTCCTGCGCGGCTCGGGTCGTCAGTGGAGATCCGTGAGCTCGGCGCCTCCTTCACCCGCGCTGTCGAACAGATCGAACAAAGTCAGAAGGACATGGGCGAGGCGCTGGAAGGCCAGCGCAAGCTGGTCCGCGAAGTCCACCACCGGGTCAAGAATAACCTCCAGGTGGTCGCCTCGCTGCTCAATATCCATCGCCGCAGCGCCAAGTCGGACGATGCGCAGAACGCTTATTCCTCAATCGGGCGGCGGGTCGACGCCCTTGCCGTGGTCCACCGCAACCATTTCGCCGAACTGGAAGAAAACCGCGGGATCGCGCTTCGTCCGCTGATCAGCGAACTCGCCTCCAACCTGCGCGGCAGCGCACCCGAAAGCGCGCGGCGGCTGGACATCAATCTCGACCTCGAAAGCCTTAACACCACGCAGGACGTCGCGGTCGCAACCGCCTTCCTGACCACCGAAATCGTCGAGCATGCCATGCTGACCCGGCCCGATGCGCCAGTGACGCTGACGCTGCGGCGGGTGAGCGACTTAACAGCTCGATTCACCCTCGCCACCGGGGCCTTGGCGAGCGACATCGCCAACCAGGCCGAGCATCAGCAGTTCGAGCGGATCATCGCCGGGCTCGCCAAGCAGCTCCGCTCGGCGCTCGAGCGGACCGAGGGGCATTACAGCGTCGACCTGCCGGTATTTGCGCCTCGTCCGCCGGTCTAGATCGCTGCGACGGCGCGGCCGCATCGACGGCCGGCCCCTATTCGAAAAATAATTTTCACCGGTCTGGAACCCCTCGCCGACATCACCGTTTTTATCTTCGGATAGTGACCTTTTGCCCCCCCGCTCTCGCTATCCACTTACACGGGCCCGAAGTCGTCAACCCTCCCCCCCCCGGTGACGATTTCGGGCCCGCTTTGCGTCTGGGGCGCAAGCTATCTCCTCAGCGCAAGCCCCGGCCAGCATTGCGCACTGGAACACCGGTCTACGCGAGCAGCGAAGCCGCAGTCCTGATGTGAGCTGATCTGGCGGGCTTCGAAGCCGGCCTCACTCCGTCGTCGAGGCGGGCGCAGCCTGTTTTGCCGACCGCCAGTTGGTCAGACGGATGGCAACGATCGAGCTTTCATAGAGCAGCCACAAGGGGACCGCGAGCATCAGCTGGCTGACCGCATCGGGCGGGGTCAGCACGGCCGCGATCGCAAAGGCACCGACGATCGCATAGCGGCGCTTGCTGGCGAGCTGGGCGGCGGTGACCAGCCCGGCCCGCTCCAGCAGCATCAGCAGGATCGGAAGCAGGAAGGCGACCCCGAAGCCGAACAGGAAGCGGGTCACGAAGGACAGGTAATTGCCCACGCCCGGCAGCGCTTCCTGGCTGACTCCCCCGATGTCGCCCTGGAAGCCGAGCAGGAAATGCAGCGCCCATGGCATGGCGAGAAAATAGGCGAACGCCGCCCCGCCGCCGAAGAACACCGGGGTCAGCAGCAGGAACGGGAGCACCGCCCGCTTTTCCTTGGCGTAGAGACCCGGCGCGACGAACCGCCAGCCCTGGGTGGCGATGACCGGGAAGCAGATCATCAGCGCCGCGAACAGGCCGACCTTTACCTGCACCCAGAAGGCCTCGAACACGTCGGTATAGATCACCCGCGTCTCGCCGGCATCCTTGAGCGGCTGGATCAGCACCGAAAAGATCGGGCGGGCGAAATAATAGCAGGCGAAAAACGCCACCACGAGCACCGCGATGCAGATCAGCAGTCGCTTTCGCAGCTCGACCAGATGATCGAACAAGGGCGCCTTGCTGTTGTCGAGGTCCTTCACGGCAGTTCGCGCCGATGATGCTCGGGATCGGGCAAGGGAAGCCCGGGCTCGTCAGGCGTCAGGCTGGCGGCCGGCGGCGAGCGCTCACCCTCGGATACGGGTTGCGGCGCAGGCGAAGGGACGGCTTCCGGCGGAAGCTGCGGGTCAGGCGACAGGGGCGGATCCGGCGGCGGCAGCGGGCCGCTCACCGCGTCGGAGGCACCGGGATAGGGGGAGGCGAAGGGATGCTCGCGCATGATGCGCTCGTTTTCCTGACGCCAGCGCGTCTCCATCTCCTCCAGCTCGGCTTCGCGCATCATGTTCTCGATGCCGGCGGTGAAATGGCGCGCGTGGGCGCGGGCCCGGCCGACCCAGCGGCCGACCTGCCGCATCGCGCCCGGCAGTTCCTTGGGTCCGATAAACACAAGCGCCGCAAGCGCGATGATCAAAAGCTCCGTCGAGTCGACGCCGAACATGCGGCGGCGAGATCAGCGCGGGAGCGTGTCGGAGGGCGACGGAGGCGGCGGCGCGACCGGATCAGCCACGCGCGGGTTGGGCGTCACGTCGATCGGGCGGTCGACTGAGCCGAGGCGGCGCTGTTCGTCGGCCTTGCGCCGGCGCTCTTCTTCCTCGTCATCCGCCATGCCGTGCTTGAAGCTCTTCAGCCCCTTCGCGACGTCACCCATCATCGCGGAAAAGCGGTTGCCGCCGAACAGGAGCAAGATGACTACACCGAGGATAAGCCAGTGAATGAGGCTGAAACCGCCCATGAGAACCAAAACTCCGTTAGCTTGAAGGGCTATCTAGTCCTCTTCGTCGCCGCTTTCTAGCTGCAGTCCCGGTATAACGCTCTGCGGCGCCTCCAGGAGCCCGGCGGCCCGCAAATCCTCGATACCCGGCAGGTGACGGCGACTGACAAGCCCGAAATGGGACAGGAAGTCGCCTGTGGTGGCGTAGAGCAGCGGCCTCCCCGGCCCGTCGCGGCGCCCGGCCGGCCGCACCCACCCCGCCTCCATCAACACGTCGAGTGTCCCCTTGGACGTCTGCACACCGCGGATCGCCTCGATCTCTGCCCGGCTGACCGGCTCGTGATAGGCGATGATGCTGAGCATCTCGGTCGCGGCCCGGCCGAGCCTGCGCGGCTCCTCGCGGGTACGGCGCAGCAGGTGGGCAAGGTCGGGGGCGGTCTCGAAATGCCAGCGCCCGCCGCGTTCGACGAGATGGATGCCGCGGTTGGCGTAGAGCGCCTGGACCGCGGCAAGAGCGGCATCGACATCGCCTTCGCCCGCGTGGGCGGTGATGTCCTGCGGACGAAGCGGTTCGGCGGCGGCAAACAGCACGGCCTCGACCGCGCGTGTGAAGCCATCGTCGCTCACGCGCGTGCCTGCCGCAGCTCCAGCGGCGCGAACGGTCCGGCCTGGCGCAGTTCGACCCTGCCCTGCCGCGCCAGTTCGAGCGCGGCGACGAACGACGAGGCAAGCGCCGACCGCGCCCGTTCCGGATCGTGGGTCGGTTCGAGGAAGCGCTCGAGCATCGTCCAGTCGACGGCGCTTCCGATCAGGGACGAGACGCGCTCGATCGCCTCCTCCAGCGTCACCACCGCGCGGCGGGCGACGACATGCATGACCGGCGCCGAGCGAGCCCGGACCTGGCCGTAGGCGGAGGCCAGCTCGAACAGCGACACTTGCCAGCGCGACTTGCGGACCTGGCGCAGTCCTTCTGGCCGGCCGCGGGCGAAGACGTCCCGGCCGAGCCGGTCGCGGCCCATCAGGCGTGCTCCCGCCTCGCGCATCGCGTCGAGGCGCTGCAGCCGCAGCTGGAGCAGGGCGGCGAGCTCCTCGGGGCTCGGATCCTGGGTCGGATCCTTGGGCAGTAGCAGGCAGGATTTGAGATAGGCCAGCCAGGCCGCCATCACCAGATAATCGGCGGCGATCTCCAGCCGCAGGGCGCGGGCGTTCGCCAGGAAGTCGAGATATTGCTCGACCAGGACGAGGATCGAGATCTCATGCAGATCGACCTTCTGCGCCCGGGCAAGATTGAGCAGCAGGTCGAGCGGACCTTCCCAAGCACCTAGGCTAAGCTGGAGGACATCGTCCGAGGGGTCCTGCAGCAGGGTCATGTCGCCGGATCAGGCGAGCGCCAGAAGCTCGTCACGAACCGCCACGGCCGCGGCGAAGTCGGGTCCCTCCGACGACCCCAGCATGGCGCCGGCCATCGCGCGTGCCAGCCGCCCCTCGGCCTCCCCGTCCATCGCCCCGACATGCGCGGCGACGTCGAGCATTTCGGCAAAGTCGCCGCTGCAATGAAGCGTCAGATCGCACCCGGCCGCCAGTGCCGCCGCCGACCGCTCGCCGGCCGAGCCCTTCAGGGCCTCCATGCCGATATCGTCGGTCATCAATAGCCCCGAGAAGCCGATCCGCTTGCGAATGATCTCCTCGATGATGAAGGGCGACTGGCTGGACGGAAGCTCGCTGTCCCAGGCCTCGAACAGGATGTGCGCCACCATGCCCATCGAGGCCTCGCGCAGCGTCTCGAACGGCTCGAGGTCGACCTCCAGCTCGTCGGCGGCCGCGCTGACGCGCGGCAATTCCTTGTGGCTGTCGACCGTGGCGCGACCGTGGCCGGGCATGTGCTTGACCACGCCGACCACCCCGGCCGATCCCAGCCCGTCGAGCACCGCGCGGCCTATCGCCGCCACCTGCATCGGCTCGGTGCCGTAGGCGCGATCGCCCACGACCTTGTCCGCGTCCGGCTGGCGGACGTCGAGATTGGGGATGCAATTGACGTTGATGCCATGCGCCGAGAGCATCAGGCCGATCGCCCGGGCGTTCATCCGGGCCGCTTCGATCGCCGACGACGGCGCGGTCTGGTAGAGCTTCTCGAATGCCCCACCCGCCGGCAGCGAGGGCCAGACCGGGGGCTTCATCCGCATGACCCGGCCGCCTTCCTGGTCGATCAGGATCGGCAGGTCGGCTCGGCCGTGCAGATCACGGAGCGAGGCGGTCAGCGCCATGAGCTGATCCGGGTCGCCGCAATTGCGCGCGAACAAGATGTAACCGGCCGGATCGACGTCGCGGAAAAAGGCCCGCTCGTCAGGGCTGAGGGTTAGGCCGGCGAGGCCATAGATCGCTGCCTGCATGGCTCAGCGCGCCACGAAGCAGGCGTCGCCCGCCGCCTTCAGCAACTGGCACGCCGCGCGAGCCTCGGCCGGGCTGGCGAAACCGGCGCGAAGCCGCTGGCCCGACTGATAGGGAATGACGATCTTGCCGGCACCGGCGATGGCCGGGAAGCGGCCGGACAGCGTCTTCCACGCGGCCTCGGCTTCGGACGCCGAACCGTAGAAGCCGAGCTGGACCTGGTTGGCGGAACCGGCCGGCGGCGGCGGCGCAGCCGCAGTGGGCTCGGCAGGCTCTTCGGCCGCCGGAGCAGGCTTGGCCTTGTTGGGTCGAGCGATCGCCTCCTCGGGCACCGCGTCGAGATTGAGCTCACCGTCGACCGTCTCGCCGGCCCCCGTCGCAAAGGCGGTCTCGCTGTCACCCGCCACGTCGATCCCGCCGGGATCGTCGGGCTTGATCTTCACCGGGCCCGGTTCGGCCCTGATCAGTTCGGGCGCGCCGGTGCCTTCGTCGGCACCGCTGCGGCCGATCCAGTAGAGCGTTCCGGCGACCAGCGCCGCGGCCAGCAGCACGACCAGGATCGCCGCGCCCATCTTGCGCGCGGACAGCGCCGGCGGCTCGTCCTCGTCCTCGACCGGTTCGAGCCAGGGCAGCGGTTCGCCCGCCGTCCCGCCCCGTGAAAGACCACCCCTAGTTGCCATTCAATATACCACCACGCATGAGTGCCCCGCACGCTCGAGCTGCTGGCATATGACAACCGACTGGGCTTGCGAAGAGGTGCCGAGCTGCAACCGGAACATTCGCGTCGGCCGCCCGCCGCCGAGACCGCGGACGTCGACGGTGTTCACCATCTTGGATTTTGTGGCGAGGTAGGGATAGCGGCGCGTGATCCGCTGCCAGTTCACCTCGGCCTGCGCGCGGGTCGGGAATGCCCCGAGCTGAACTACCCGGCCCCCATAAGGTCGCGGGTTGTAGGTGGCGACGGAGGTGGGACCGGGTGCAGGAAGCGTCGCGGAGGCGTCGTCGGCAGGGAAGAACGAGCGTCCGACCGAGCCTTCGGGACTTGCCGCCTCGCCCGGTTCGGACGGAGCGGCGCTGCGCTGCGCGGTCCTGCGCACCGGCCGCGGGCTGGTCCGGGCAGGTGAGAATGGCGCCGTATCGGCCACCGGCTCCGCAGGGTCAGTCAGTTCGGTACCGGGCTCGGCAGGGGTCGCCTGCGTGACCGGGATCGGGATCGATTGCTCGGCAGGCAATTCCGGCGGGGCGGCTTCCTTGCCGGTACTGAGCCACCAGGCGCCCGCCGCCACGGCAGCGACGACCAGCGCCAGCAGCAGGTACCAGGGCCACATCCTCCCTGCCGGCTTGTTCCTGGCAGGCGTTCTCGAACCCTCTGCGGCGGGCTCCTCCTTCAGCCAGGACAGACGTTCGGGTGTGGCCGCCATAAGCTCAGCGCATCTCCTCGGCTGCCTCGACGCCCATCAAAGCCAGACCGTTGCCGATCACTTGCGCGACCGCCTGGGCAAGCGCCAGCCGAGCTGCGCTGAGCCGGGGCTCGCCGTCGATCAGGAAACGCCTGGATGGGTCGTCGTTCCCGCGATTCCACAAGGCATGGAAGGCGGCGGCAAGGTCGTACAGGTAGAAAGCAATGCGATGCGGCTCGTGGGCCAGCGCCGCCGCCTCGACCACCCGCGGAAAATGACTGGCATGCCGCACCAGAGCGAGTTCCTCGGCGTCGAGCAGGTCGAGGTCGGCCTCGCCCTCCGCCAGCCCGGCTTCGGCCGCCTTGCGCTTCAGGCTCGAGATGCGGGCGTGGGCATATTGGACGTAGAAGACCGGATTGTCCTTGGACGCCTCGACCACCTTGGCGAAGTCGAAGTCGAGCATCGTGTCCGGCCGCTTGGTCAGCATGATGAAGCGGACCACGTCCTTGCCGACTTCGCGCACGACGTCGGCCAGCGTGACGAAATTGCCCGCCCGCTTGCTCATCTTCACCGGCTCGCCGGCGCGCAGCAGCTGGACCATCTGCACGATCTTGACGTCCAGCACCTCGCGCCCGGCAAGCGCGGCGACCGCGGCCTGGGTCCGCTTGACGGTGCCGCTATGGTCGGCGCCCCAGATGTTGATCAGCTCGTCCGAGCGTTCCAGCTTCTGGAGGTGGTAGGCGGTATCGACGCCGAAATAGGTCCAGCTGCCGTCGGACTTCTTCATCGGGCGATCCTGGTCGTCGCCGAATTGGGTCGACCGGAACAAGGTCAGCTCGACCGGCTCCCAATCCTCGGGCGCCTTGCCCTTGGGGGCTTCGAGCAGGCCTTCGTAAGCGAGGCCCTTGGCGCGCAAGGCCGCCAGCGCGCGATCGGCAGCGCCCGAAGCGACCACGTCGGCCTCTGAGGAGAACAGGTCGTGGCGGACGCCCAACAGCGACAGGTCGTGACGGATCAGGTCGAGCATCGCCGCGACCGTCTTTTCGCGGAACGGCACGAGCCATTCGGACTCGGGCGCCGACACCATCCGGTCGCCATATTCGGCGGCGAGCAGCGTCCCGACCGGCTTCAGATAATCGCCGGGATAGAGGCCTTCGGGAATGTCGCCGATGCTCTCGCCCAGCGCTTCGCGATACCGCAGGTGGGCCGAGCGGGCGAGCGTATCGACCTGGCTGCCGGCATCGTTGACGTAATATTCGCGGGTCACCGCGAAGCCCGCCGCGGCAAGCAGGGTGGCGAGCGCGTCGCCGACCACCGCCCCGCGGCAATGGCCCATGTGCATCGGGCCGGTGGGGTTGGCCGAGACATATTCGACATTGACGCGGCGGCCGTGACCGATGTCGCTCAGACCATAGCGCGTGCCCTCCGCGGCGATGCGGCGAAGTTCATCGCGCCACACCTCGTCGCCAAGGCGCAGGTTGATGAAACCCGGGCCGGCGATCTGGACTTCGGCCACGCCGGGAATAGCCTGCAGCGGCGGCACCAGCAGTGCGGCGAGCGCGCGCGGGTTGGTCCCGGCGGGCTTGGCCAGCACCATCGCCGCGTTGGTCGACAGGTCGCCGTGGCTCGCGTCGCGCGGCGGCTCGACAGTGATATTCCCGCGCGGCAGTTCGGGCGGCAGCGCCCCGCTGGCGGACAGCTCGTCGAGGATGCGGTTTACGTGCGCGGTGAAGGTCGAAAACAGGCTCAAGGCTTTGGCAATCGCTCGAAGTTTGTGTCAGAGAGGGACATGCCCTTACGCCAGTCTGCCGGCAACAGTCACCCCCCGTTCAGCCGCCGTGCCGGAGTGGACCAGCCCATGCGACGCGTGCACCCGCTCAGCACCAGGCTGATGCTTTTCCTGGCCCTTGTCTTCGCGGGGGCCCAACCCGCCGCGGCCCAGTCGATCCTTCGCGACAGCGAGACGGAGAAGCTGTTCAACGACATGTCGAGACCGCTGATCGAGGCAGCCCAGCTCGATCCCAAGAACGTGAAGATCGTCCTGATCAACGATCCGGAGATCAACGCCTTCGTCGCCGGGGGCCAGGTGGTCTACATCCACACCGGCCTGATCACCGCCGCTGACAACGCCAACCAGGTGCAGGGCGTGGTCGCCCACGAGCTTGGCCACGTGGTCGGCGGCGATGTCATCCGCTCGGGCGAAGGAGCCAAGCAGGCGACCGGCATCACCCTCCTCAGCCTGGTCCTCGGCGGCCTCGCCATGGCGGCCGGCGCGGGCGAGGCGGCAATGGGAGCGATGGCGATCGGCCAGCAGGTGGCGATGGGTCAGTACCTCGCCTTCACCCGCGCCCAGGAAACCAGCGCCGACCAAGCCGGCGTCGCCTACCTCAGCAAGGCGGGGATTTCGGGCCAAGGCTCAATTCAGTTCTTCAAGAAGCTGCAGAACCAGGAATATCGCCTCGCGGTCTATGCCACCGACAGCTACAACCGCACCCACCCGCTGTCGTCCGAGCGTGTTGCCGCGCTGACCGAGACCTACCGCAGGGACCCCGCCTGGGACCGCCGCACCGATCCCGCGCTCGAGGCACGGTTCCAGCGGGTCCGGGCCAAGCTGATCGGGTTCATCAGCGACAAGCAGGGCGTGTTGCGGACCTATCCGGTCAGCGATACCAGCGTTCCGGCGCATTACGCCCGGGCCTATGCCTATCACCGGATGGGCGACCGCGACGCTGCCCTGCGCGAGGCCGACGCGCTGCTGGCGACCGCCCCACAGGACCCTTTCTACCTCGAGCTCAAGGGCCAGATCCTGCTCGAAAGCGGAAAGCCGATGGAGGCGCTGGCGCCGCTTCGCACCGCGGTCGCCAAGGCGCCCGACCAGCCGATGATCCAGGCGATGCTGGGCCACGCCCTGCTGGCGACCGAGCAGAACGACAATCTGCCCGAGGCCGAGCGGGTGCTGCGCGCCTCGATCGGCCGCGACAATGAGCAGCCGTTCGCCTGGTATCAGCTGGGCGTCATCTACGACCGCAAGGGCGACCTGCCCCGCGCCTCGCTGGCAACCGCCGAGCGCTACAGCCTGGAAGGCGAGCCTAAGCTTGCGCTGGCCAGCGCCGAGCGCGCGCTCAAGGGCATCCCCCAGGGCACCCCCGATTTCCTTCGTGCGCAGGATATCGCCATGGTAAGCCGCACCGAGGTCGAAAAGGGCCGCAAAGGTCGGGGAAAGTAAGCACGTGAGCGAAGGCAAGGGTATGAGCGGCTGGGGCGCGCTGCTGGCCGGTGGGGCGGGCGGCGCCGTCGCCGCGGTGGCACTGGGATTTGCGGCGCTTCAGGCCGGCTGGGCCGACCGCCTGATTCGCGACAGCCTGGTCGCCAATCCGACGGTCTTGGTCGAGACCGCCGACGCCCTGCGCGACAGCCAATATGCCCCGGTGCTGACCGCCAATCGCGCCGCGCTGGAGACCCCGTTCGGAAGCAGCTGGCAGGGCGCCGACGCCAAGACCGCGGACGTCACCCTTGTCGAATTCTACGATTATGCCTGCGGCTACTGCAAGGCATCGCTTCCGGTGATCGCGCGGCTGGTGAAGGAGGATCCCAAGCTGCGGGTCGTCTATCGCGAATTTCCGATCCTCGGGCCCGACAGCGAGGCGGCGGCGCGAATGGCGCTGGGTGCAAGCAAGTCGGGCAAGTTCATGGCGTTCCACGACGCCCTCTACGCCGCCGGCCGGCCGAGTGAGGCGACGCTGATCAAGGCCGCGACCGACGCCGGGGTTCCGGCCGCCGTTCCCAACTCGCCCGAGCTGGACGCAGAGCTGCGCAAGAACTTCCAGCTGGCCCAGCAACTGGGCGCGACCGGCACGCCGCTGTTCATCGTCGGCAACAAGGTGATGAACGGCGCGGTCGGTTACGATGCGCTGAAGAAGGCGATCGCCGACGCCCGGGCCAAGGGGTGAGGCCGGTGCCTCGCTTCGAGCCTTTGCCATGAACATCGACGACCTGCTGCAGCGGACTTTCGGGACCAGCGACCTCGGCACCATCACCCCGGCCGCGCTGGAAGCCGGGATCGAGCGTCTGCAGGTCGACCTCGGCCTCGCCACCGACCGCGACCAGCGTTTCGCGCTGTGGTCGCTGCTCTACACCCTGGGCAGCGCGCCCGACCTCGACGTGGCCTTCCCCGATCCGGCCGACCGCGACGCCGCGCGTAATCTCATGGACCTGATCGCCGCTTCCGGCGGGGAGTGAGGCACAGGGCGGGCTGTCGGCGCGGGGATCGTCGCCGAAGCGAACGGCTGACATTACGGACTGCCGGCCGTCGGCGGCATGCGTTCGCTCCCTGTTCCCTTCGCGCCGCCACTCCCCTACAACGGCGTCACCATGACCGACCTGTTTGGGCCCGGGGGGGCACCTTTACCGCCATCGTCCGATTACGACGCCTCCGCGATCGAGGTGCTCGAAGGGCTCGAACCCGTTCGTCGTCGCCCCGGCATGTACATCGGCGGCACCGACGAGCGCGCGCTTCATCACCTCGCCGCCGAAGTCATCGACAATTGCATGGACGAGGCCGTCGCCGGCCACGCGTCGCGGATCGAGATCCATCTCGAACCCGGCAATCGCCTGACCGTCAGCGACAATGGCCGCGGAATCCCGGTCGACCCGCACCCCAAATATCCCGGCAAGTCCGCGCTCGAGGTCATCCTCACCACTCTCCACTCGGGCGGCAAGTTCGAGGGCAAGGCCTATTCCACCTCCGGCGGCCTCCACGGCGTCGGCATCAGCGTCGTCAACGCGTTGTCGACCGAGACGGTGATCGAGGTCGCGCGCGAGAAGAAGCTCTACCGCCAGCGCTTCGCCAAGGGCCATGCGCTCGGGCCGCTTGAGGAAGTCGGCGCCGCCCCCAACCGCCGCGGCACCACCGTCGCCTTTCACCCCGATCCCGAGATCTTCGGCGAACTCGCCTTCGACCCGGCCCGGCTGTTCCGCCTTGCCCGCTCCAAGGCCTATCTGTTCGCCGGGGTCGAGATCCGCTGGAAGTGCGATCCCGCCCTCGCCTCCGACAAGGTCCCCGAGAGCGCGACCTTGCAATTCGCCAACGGCCTCGGCGACGCGCTGGCCGAACAGCTCGAAGGCCGCGAGTGCGTCACCGCCCAGCCCTTCGCCGGCGGCGCCGACTTCCCCGACGGCCAGGGCCGCGCCGAATGGGCGGTCGCCTGGCCGCTTTGGAGCGACGGCTTCACCTCTTATTATTGCAACACCATCCCGACCCCCGACGGCGGCACCCACGAGGCGGGCCTGCGCGCCGCCCTCACCCGCGGGATCCGCGCGTTCGGCGACCTTATCGGCAACAAGCGCGCCAAGGACATCACCGCCGACGACGTGATGGCGAGTTGCGAATGCTACCTCAGCGTGTTCATCCGCAACCCCCACTTCCAGTCCCAGACCAAGGACCGCCTCACCAGCCTCGAAGCCGCCCGCTTCGTCGAGGCGGCGATGCGCGACCATGTCGATCATTTCCTGACCGACAACATGGACCGCGGCCGCGCGCTGCTCGGCGCGATCGTCGAGCGAATGGAGGACCGCCTCAAGCGCCGCGCCGAGCGCGAGGTGAAGCGCAAGACCGCCACTAGCGCCCGCAAGCTGCGCCTCCCCGGCAAGCTCACCGACTGTTCGGCCAACGATCCCGCCGGCACCGAATTGTTCATCGTCGAGGGCGACAGCGCCGGCGGCTCGGCCAAGCAGGCGCGTAACCGCAAGACCCAGGCGATCCTCCCCATCCGCGGCAAGATCCTCAACGTCGCCAGCGCCACCGCCGACAAGATCCGCGCCAACCAGGAAGTCGCCGACCTCCAGCTCGCACTCGGCTGCGGCATCCGCGACAAGTTCGACGAAACCTCGCTGCGCTACGAGAAGGTCATCATCATGACCGATGCCGACGTCGACGGCGCCCACATCGCGACCCTGCTGATGACCTTCTTCTTCCAGGAGATGCCCGAGCTGGTCCGCCGCGGGCACTTATTCTTGGCACAGCCTCCGCTGTACCGGCTGACCGCCGGCACCAAGACCCTCTACGCCCGCGACGACGCCCACCGCACCGAGCTCGAGGCCAAGGAATTCAAGGGCAAGAAAGTCGACGTCAGCCGCTTCAAGGGCCTGGGGGAGATGAACCCCAACCAATTGAAGGAGACGACGATGGACCCCGCCTCGCGCTCGCTCCTCAAGGTCACTCTCCCCCACGAATTCGAGCATCGCCAGCCTGTCAAAGACCTGGTCGAGCGCCTGATGGGCAAGAATCCCGAACACCGCTTCGCCTTCATCCAGAGCCGGGCGGCGGCGGTCAGCGGCGAAGAGCTGGACGCCTAGGCAACGCTCATTCGACGGCTGGGGCGCGCTTCCTTCTGCAGGAAGCGCATCTACCGATGCCTACCTCCGTCTTGGCGATCCTGAGCCGCCCCGATCGCCGCCTGCAGCAATCTGGCCAAGCGGCCTGGGGACGCGCTTGCCCTTGCGGCGGCTAGTGAGGTGAAAGGCGCGGCAGCGGTCGCAGCGATAAGGACGCAGGTCGAGTCCGTCGGCCAGCGCGGCAGCGGCGCTGGCGTCGGCTTCGGATCGATATGTGCGCTTGGCCCGGCAGATGCTCAGCCGGGTCCGCTTCATGCGGCCGTGGCGGCGCGGCGGGCGATCCATTGCTCGCACGACTGGCCCCAGGCGTGGACGTTATATTTGTCGAGCGGCGCGGGAAGCTCGCACGGGCCCTGATCGGTCGAACCGAGCCGCCGGGCGAGGGCGATCGACGGGGTATTGTCTACGTCGATGACGTGGATGACCTCGCTCCAGCCGAGCGCAGCGAAGGCCCAGTCGATGGCGGCGGTCGCCCCCTCGGCGGCATAGCCCCGCCCCCAGGCCGACTTGATGAGGCTCCAGCCGACTTCGGTGCCGGGCCAACCCTCAGGCTGCCATGGGCCGAGCCGGCCGATCCACCTGCCGCTCGCCCTTTCGACCACCGAGAACATGCCGAAGCCCTTGAGCGACCACGAGCCGGCGAAGGCCGCCATGCTGCGCCAGGCGCCGGCGCGATTCGTCGTCCCACCGATGAATCGCGCGCTGTCGCGATCGCCCATCAGTTCGGCCCAGCCGTCGAGGTCCCCCTGCTCGATCCCGCGCAGGATCAGGCGTTCGGTCTCAATCGTGGGCGGGGTCATGCGCGGGCTCCTTTGCCCGGTCCATGACCGGCGGGCCACCGCCCGGTCAACCGGGGAGACGAACTCGGAAGTCGCTGCGTCCCGAGCGGCTACGGCCTAGAGCAGGCCCAGCCGCCGGAAGCTGGCGCAGTCGTCGCCGGCGAACACCAGATGGTCGAGCAGGGTCAGGTCGATCGCCTCGGCCGCGATGGCGAGGGCGCGGGTGGCGACCTTGTCGGAGCGCGACGGCGTCGCCTGCCCGCTGAGATGGTTGTGGGCAAGGACGATTCCCGCGCTGTCGAGGCGGATGGCATCCCCGATGATCAAGCGCACGGGAATGTCGACCGCGTCGGCGTCGCCATCGTAGCTCGCAAGGTGGATGCACCGCGCCTCGTCGTCGAGGTGAGCGACCCACAGGCTCTCGGTAGTCGACTGGGCGAAGCAGGGAGCGAAGAAAGACCGGCTCGCCTCCACGCCATTGAGTGCAACAGGAGTTTCGGCACGCTGAAGCATGGGGCGACGCTATGGCCCGCAGCCACCCCTCGCCAGCGCAAGCGGGTCCGCTTTGGAGGAGTGCGGCGGAAGCTTGATCCGGTTCGGACAGCATTCGTCCGGCCCCAAAGGGACTACGCAGGCGCGTGCGACCGCGCTACCGTTCGGCCATGCAGGCTTATCACGATCTCATGGCGCAGGTGCTCGAAGAGGGCGTGCCGCAGGCCGACCGCACCGGCACCGGCACCCTGTCGCTGTTCGGCGCGCAGATGCGCTTCGACCTCGCCGACGGCTTTCCTTTGGTCACCACCAAGAAGCTTCATCTCCGCTCGATCATCGTCGAATTGCTGTGGTTCCTGCGCGGCGACACCAACGTGCGCTGGCTGCAGGAGCGCAAGGTCAGCATCTGGGACGAATGGGCCGACGAGGGGGGCGACCTCGGCCCGATCTATGGCAAGCAATGGCGCGACTGGGAGGTGGCGGACGGGCGCCACATCGATCAGGTCCGCGAACTGATCGACCTCATCGCCAAGGACCCGGCGAGCCGGCGGCAGATCGTCACCGCCTGGAACCCGGGCGAGATCGGGCGGATGGCATTGGCGCCGTGCCATTGTCTGTTCCAGACCCAGGTCGCGGCCGGCCGGCTCAACCTGCAACTCTATCAGCGCAGCGCCGACCTGTTCCTCGGCGTGCCGTTCAACATCGCCTCCTACGCGCTGCTGACCCACATGCTGGCACGGGAATGCGGGCTGGTGCCGGGGGTGTTCGTGTGGACCGGCGGCGACGTGCATCTCTACTCCAACCACCTCGACCAGGCCCGGCTGCAGCTGTCGCGCGACGTGCGGCCGCTGCCCCAGTTGAGGATCAAGGATCGCGGGCAGGACCTGTTCGGCTACGAGCTCGACGATTTCGAGGTGGTCGGCTACGATCCGCACCCGCACATTGCGGCGCCGGTGGCGGTGTGACCCGGCAGGGCGGGGCGTTGCGATTGCCACAAGACACTGACAACGCTAGGCATTTCGGTAGCGAACCAATTCAGGCCGAAGAGACGATGAGCGCCGAGAACCTGCCGGCTTTCCTGGCGTGGCCGTCCGAAACCGCGGGGCAGATCGCCGCCGCGGACTGGGCTGCCGTGGGCTTCGTGCCGCCGTCGCAATGGCCCGAGTCGCTGAAGGGCGTGGTCGGCATGATGCTGCGCACGCCGGTGCCGATGGTCGTCCTGTGGGGCGAACAGGGGCTGATGATCTACAACGACGGCTATGGCGTGCTGACCCAGGGCGTGAACAAGATTGCGCTGCCGGTGGCGGAAGCCTGGCCGGAAGCCGCCGACTGGAATCTCGACATCCTGCGCAAGGTCCGGGCCGGGCGGGCCGAGACCTTCCGCAACATCGAATTCGTACTGCACCGCCACGGTCGGCATGACACGATCTTCTTCAACCTCGCTTACTCTCCGCTGCTCGACGATAAGGGGCAGGTCGACGGTGTGCTGGCAGTGGTTAACGAGACCACCAAGGAGGTCCTCGACGAGCAGATACGCAGCGCCGAGGAGGCCCGGCAGCGCGCGATGCTCGACCAGATGCCCGGCTTTGCCGCGGTGCTGACCGGGCCCGAGCACGTCTTCTCCTACGTCAACGACGCCTACCGGCTGATCGGCGGCGAGCGGGATTACGTCGGCCGCCCGGTCCGAGAGGTCTTCCCCGAGTTTGCCGACCAAGGCTTTTTCGACATCCTCGACCGGGTCTACGCCAGCGGCGAGCGCTACGTCGATCAGCGGGTGGCGATCCAGCTGTCGCAGAATACCGAGATCAGCTTCATCGAATTGCTGTTCGAACCGATCCGCAACGAGGCCGGCGCGGTGATCGGTATCTTCGTCGGCGGCTATGATTCCACAACCATCCACCGCGCAGTGATCGACCTTGCCGAGCGCGAGGCCTTCCTCAGCGAGGTGCTGCGCGGCTCTACCGACTGCATCAAGGTGCTCGACCTCGACGGCCGGCTGACCTTCATGAGCGAGGGCGGGCAGAAGGTGATGGAGGTCGACGACTTCGCCGCCATCGCCGACTGCCCGTGGCCCGACTTTTGGGAGGCCGAAGGCAATCAGCGCGCCAGGGACGCGATCGCCGCGGCCCGCAGCGGCAAGAGCGCGAAATTCATCGGCGCGGCCAACACGGCCAAGGGTACGCCCAAATGGTGGGATGTGTCGGTAGCGCCGATCTTCGGACCCGACGGCAAGCCGGCGCGGATCCTGTCGGTATCGCGCGACACCACCGAACTGGTCGCCGCGCAGGAGCAGCAACGGCTGCTCAACGCCGAGCTCGGCCACCGGCTGAAGAACGTGCTGACGATGGTCCAGGCAATCGCCAGCCAGACCTTCCGCCGCGCGCAGAGTGTCGAGGAAGTAGCCGAGGCCTTCGCCGCCCGGCTGACCGCGTTCGGCAAGGCCACCGACGTGCTGACCGCGACCTCGTGGAACGAGGCGTCGCTGAAGGACATCGTCGCCTCGGGCCTCAGCGCGACACAAGGATTTGCCGAGCGGATCGATATCGAGGGCGGGGACGTGACGGTGCCGGGTCCGGCCGCGCTGGCACTGACGCTGGCGCTGCACGAGCTGGCGACCAACGCCTGCAAATATGGCGCGCTGAGCAATCCGGACGGCCGGGTCGCGATCCACTGGGACGAAAGCGGCGGTCAGCCGGGTTCGAAACGGTTTCGTTTCAAATGGAAAGAAACCGGCGGTCCCCCGGTTTCAGCCCCTCAGAAGAGAGGCTTTGGATCCCGCATGATCGAGCGCAGCCTGCAATCCTATTTCGCCGGCCATGCGTCGTTGCGCTTCGACCCGGCGGGGGTCGAGTTCAGCATCGACGGCGTCATGCCGACGCTTGCCGACGACGGCAGGAGCTGAGGCGGTGGGAGCCCAGCCCAAGCGCATCCTGGTTGTCGAGGACGAGCCCTTCGTTCGGCATGATCTGTGCGATTTCTTCGAGGATCGCGGATTCCAGGTGTTCGCCGCCGGCACTGCCGACGAGGCGCTTCGGATCATCGAGGAGCAGCCCGCGTTTGGCGCGGTGCTGACCGACATCCACACGCCGGGAGCGATCGACGGCCTGCGGCTGGCCCACATGGTCAAGGAACGGCACCCGCCGACCATCGTGGTGGTGGCATCCGGCGTGACCTCACCGGACCGCGAAGCGCTGCCTGAAGGCGCGCACTTCCTGCCCAAGCCGTTCAATCCCCGCGCGGTCCTGCGGCAATTCGACTGAACCGCCGAACGGCCCCTCCCCGCCGGCGCTGCCGACGAGGAGGCTCGAATCTCACTTCTTTGCGGGCTTGAGGTAGCGGTCCAGCCAGCCGGTCATTTCCCACAAGGTGTGACCGACACTCTCGCGGGCGCGGTAACCGTGGGCTTCATAGGGCAGGACCACATAGCGGACGTTGGCCCCGGCGCCCTTCAGCGCGGCGTAGAAGCGCTCGCTCTGAACGGGGAAGGTGCCGCTATTATCGTCCGCCTCGCCGTGGATCAGCAGGATCGGCTCCTTGATCTCGGGCGCGTAGGTGAACGGGCTCATCTTGGTGTAAGTGTCGACAGCTTCCCAATAGGTGCGCTGCTCGGCCTGGAAACCGAACGGGGTAAGCGTGCGGTTGTAAGCGCCCGACCGGGCGATGCCGGTTCGGAACAGGTCGCTGTGGGCAAGCAGGTTGGCGGTCATGAAGGCGCCATAGCTGTGCCCGCCGACCGCGATTCGGTCGCGTGAGGCGACGCCAAGCTTGACCACCGCATCCACCGCGGCTTCGGCCGAGGAGGTCAGCTGCTCGATATAGGTATCGTTGGCTTCCTTGCCGTCGGCGCCGACGATCGGCATCTTTGGATCGTCGAGCACCGCATAGCCCTGGGTCAGCAGGAACAGGTGGCTGATCCCGCCGGGGCGAACGAAGCGATTGTCGGTGTCGACCACCTGTCCGGCAACCTTGGGGTCGGTATATTCGGTCGGATAGGCCCACATCACGAGCGGCAGCGGCCCGTCGCGCTCTTTGTTGTAACCGGCCGGCAGGTAGAGCGTGCCCGACAGGTCGACCCCGTCCTTGCGCTTGTAGGTGATCAGCTGCTGGGTGACTCCGGCAAGCTGCGGCGCGGGATCGGGGAATTGGGTCAGCTGACGCGGCTGATCGCTGCCGACCGTGCGGACGAACAGGTTGGGCGGCGCGGTCCGGCTTTCGCGGCGGGTGACCAGGCGCTTGCCCTCATTGTCGAGCACCGCGACCACGTCCTCATAATAAGGCGCGGCGCTTTGCCACAGGCGGGTCGCCTTGCCGTCGGCCAGGCCCACCCGGTCGAGGAACGGGAATTCGCCCTCGCGCCGGGCGCCGGGGCCGGACAGGAACATGGCCTGGCCGTCCGCGGCGAATAGCAGTACCGGACGCCCGGCGGCGTTGAGCGTGGTGACCGGCTCGCCCGGATCATTGTAGCGATCCTGGAAATTGCGGCTGAGCAGCACGCGCGACGTGCCGGCGGCGGGATTGACGAGGATGCGGGTCTCGCGCCGGTCGTTCCACCATTGCGTCTGGAGAAAAGCGGTGTCGGCCTTGCCCCACACCACGCCGGCGTAGCGGTCCTTCATGTCGGCCAGGGTGCGCGGCGCACCGGTGAAGGGCGCCGCGAGCTCGAGCAGGCGGTCGCGGACCTCGACCTTGCGCCGCGTGTCGCCGCCATCCTGCGCCTCGACCCAGGCGACCGTGGCGGGCTGGTCTGCGCGCCACTGCGCCGAACGCGGCCCCGGCGCCACGGCGTCGAACTGCGGCGGCACGTCGTCGCGCAGCGGCAGGTTGGCGAGCTGCTTGACCGTCCGGCCATTGAGGTCGGTGATGACGATCTCGGTCGGGAACAGCGCCGCGGGCACGTTGTAGCTGTAGGGCTTCTTGACCCGGGTCAGCAGCAGGTAGCGGCCATCGGGCGAGGGCGTGGCGCCGAGGTAGACCCCCGGGCTCCCCACCTTGCGGCTGGCCCCGTCGGCGACCGACACCAACGTCGGCTGGGCGGTGAAATAATGGTCGAACAGCCGCTCGTCGCCGCTGTTCTTGAGGAGGTCCTGATAGGTCCGCACGGGCGCGGTGCGGCCCTCGTTGACCTGGACGATCGGCGCCGGATTGGCGAGCGCGGCGGGCGCGGCGCCGCGACCTGCGGGCACCGCGCGAACCAGGATCGAACGGCTGTCAGGCAGCCAGGTGAAGGCAGCGCCGGTGGCGGCGGCATTGACGATCGGCGCGGTCAGCTTGCGCGCCTTGCCGGTCGCGGCGTCGGCCATCCACAATTCGAGCCCTGCCGGACGGTCGACCAGGAAGGCAAGGCGCTGGCCGTCGGGCGACCAGGACGGCGCAAGGAAGCGGGTGCCCGGCGCCAATTGCACCGTCCGCGCCGCGCCGCCGGCGACGTCCTGCAGCGACAGGCCCGTCAGCCATGCGACCCGGCTGTTGGCCTGCCCGTTGTTGCGCGGATTGATGCGATAGCCCGCCAGCTTAAGGTCGGGCTCGGCCAGTTCTCCGATTGACGGCAGATTGGCCCGCTCGAGCAGCGCCATCCGGCTTCGGGTCGGATCGATCAGCGGCACCGGGGTCGGATTGCTGTCGAGGATCTGCGCGATCGGTGCCGGGGGCTGCTGGTAGGTGGAAGTCTGGGCAAGGGCGGTGGTGCTCATCGCCAGCGACAACGCACTGACCAGCAACAAATGACGCATAAGAACTCCCCGGTTTGTGTGTGCGCGAGTGTGGCGCAGGGCGCGGCAAGGGGAAAGGCCGGCGGACGCAGATTTCGACCAACGGGCGGCGGAGATTATTCTTTGCAGCCATCCCGCTCCGTGCGACCATCCGCCCGGGGGAGACATACAATCATGATTGGTCGGCGTTCGCTTCTGGCCGGGATGGCCGCCACTGGTGCGGCGCTGCCGCTTCAGGCGCAGGTGTTCCCGCCGAGCGGCTATGGCACCCCGATCGCGACTTCGCCCTTCCCTCCCGAAGTCTTCGCCGAGCGGCGGCGCAAGGTAATGGCCAAGCTCGGCGGCGGCATCGCCGTGGTGTTCGGCGCCAAGCGGGGCGGGGGCGATTCGCCGGTGGAGGCGCCCTTCTTCCAGGACCCCGACTTCGCCTGGCTGACCGGGATCACCGACGAGCCCGGCGCAGTGCTGGTCCTTGCGCCCGCCGAACGCCGCTTCCGTGAGTATCTGCTCCTGCCCTCGCGCAATCCCGAGGCCGAACGGTGGGAGCGCGAGCGCCTGCCGCTGGGCGCCGAGATCGAACGGCGCTCGGGCTTTGCGCGGGTGATGCGGACATCGAACCTCGGCGCCCTCGTCACCGGGCTGGCCGAGCGGTTCAAGGAATTCCATTTCTTCGGTCCGGTGGTCGGTCCCGATTCGCCGGTGCCCGCCTCGCTCGAGCTGTACGGCAAGGTGCAGCAGCGCATTCCGGGGGTGAAGACCACCGACAGCAGCAAGCTCCTGACCTCGATCCGGATGGTCAAGGAAGCGCGCGAACTCGACCTCATCACCAAGGCGCTGGCGGCGACCGCGCGCGGGCATCTGGCGGGCATGACGCAGGTCCAGCCGGGGTGGACCGAAGGCCGGCTCAAGGATGTGATCGAAGCCGGGTTCAAGGCCGGCGGGGCGGACGGCCTGGCCTACAGCAGCATCGTCGGATCGGGCCGCAACGCCGCCTCGCTCCATTACGTCGGCAATGGCGGAGCGGTCCGCGCCGGGGACATGATCCTGGTCGACGCGGGGGCCAGCCTGACCGGTTATGCCACCGACATCACCCGCACCTATCCCGCGAGCGGTCGCTTCACCCCGAAACAGCGCAGCGACTACGAACTGGTGCTGCAGGCGCAGGAAGCGGCGGCGAGCAGGCTTCGTGCCGGGGTCTATTACGAGGATCTGCAGGAGGCCGCGCGCGACGTGTTCCGCAGGGACGGCCGGATCGACCAGTTCACCCACGGCCTCGGCCATCACGTCGGACTGCACGTCCACGACGCCGCCGATTATTCGCAGCCGATTCCGGCCGGAGCGGTGATGACGATCGAGCCCGGCCTGTACCTGCAGGACGAGAATTACGGGATCCGGATCGAGGACATGTACCTGGTCACCGCGACCGGCGCGCAGCGGATGAGCACGGCGATCCCGCGCACGGTGGCCGAGATCGAACGGGCAATGGCACGGTAGAACATGGGGCGGCCGTCCAAGCGGCCGCTCCGCCGGGCTATTCGGCAGTGACTTCGGAGAGGTTCAGCCGCTCGCGCATTTCCTTGCCGGGCTTGAAGTAGGGCACCTTCTTGGCGTCCACCTCGACCTGTTCGCCGGTGCGCGGGTTGCGGCCGGTGCGGGCGTCGCGCTGGCGGGTCGAAAAGGCCCCGAAGCCGCGCAATTCGACCCGGCCGCCCTTGGCCAACTGGACCGTGATCTCGTTGAAGATGCCGGTGACGACGGTTTCGATCTCCCGCTGGGAAAGATCGGGAAAGTCGTGGCAAAGCTTGTTGACCAGTTCCGACCGGATCATCGTCTTTTCGTCCCCACCCTAACGCTTCAGTTCCGGGCCCCCACCCGCTGGCGCCAAGCTGTCAGATGTTGCGCCGGGCCGCAAGTACCGGAAATCAAGACGATCCGCCGACCGAGGTCGACGGATCGTCTCGCTTCGAGACTTACTTCTTGTTGGCGCGCTCGAGGGCGGCGCCGAGGATGTCGCCGAGCGACGCACCCGAGTCGGAGCTGCCATACTGGGCCACGGCCTGCTTCTCTTCGGAGATCTGCATCGCCTTGATCGAGAAGGTCGGCTTCTTGGACCGGTCGGTGCCGGTCACCATGGCGTCGAACTTCTGGCCGACCTGGAAACGCTCCGGACGCTGCTCGTCACGGTCGCGGCCGAGATCCGAGCGCTTGATGAAGCCGGTCGGACCATCCTCGTCGACCTGAACGGTGAGGCCACCATCCATGACTTCGAGCACGGTCACGGTCTTGACCTCACCCTTGCGGGCGCCGCCTTCGCCGCCGGTCGCGCCGCCGGCAACCACGCCGCCACGCTCAAGCTGCTTCATGCCGAGGCTGATGCGCTCCTTCTCGACGTCGACGTCGAGCACCACGGCCTGGACGGTCTCGCCCTTGCGGTGGAGGGCAAGCGCCTCCTCGCCCGACACGCCCCAAGCGATGTCCGACATGTGGACCATGCCGTCGACGTCGCCGTCGAGGCCAACGAACAGGCCGAACTCGGTCGAGTTCTTGACCTCGCCCTCGACTTGGCTGCCGACCGGGTGCTTCTCGGCGAAGTCGTTCCACGGGTTGGTCTGGGCCTGCTTGAGGCCAAGGCTGATGCGACGCTTCTCGCCGTCGACCTCCAGGATCTTGACTTCGACTTCCTGCGAAGTGCTGACGATCTTGCCCGGGTGGACGTTCTTCTTGGTCCAGCTCATCTCCGACACGTGGACGAGGCCCTCGATGCCCGGCTCGAGCTCGACGAAGGCACCATATTCGGTGATGTTCGTCACGCGGCCCTGGAATACGCCGTCGACCGGATACTTGGCCTGGGCGCCATCCCACGGATCGCTCTCAAGCTGCTTCATGCCGAGGCTGATGCGCTGGGTCTCACGGTTGATGCGAATGATCTGCACCTTCACGGTGGCGCCGATCTCCAGCACTTCCGAAGGGTGATTGACGCGCTTGTAGCTGATATCGGTGACGTGCAGCAGACCGTCGATGCCGCCGAGGTCGACGAACGCACCGTAGTCGGTGATGTTCTTGACCACGCCCTCGATGACCTGACCTTCGGCCAGGCTCTGGATCAGGCCCGAACGCTGCTCGGCGCGGGTTTCCTCGAGGATGGCGCGGCGCGACACGACGATGTTGCCGCGGCGGCGATCCATCTTGAGGATCTGGAACGGCTGGGCGATGTCCATCAGCGGCTGCACGTCGCGCACCGGACGGATGTCGACCTGGCTGCCCGGAAGGAAGGCCACGGCGCCGCCGAGGTCGACGGTGAAGCCGCCCTTGACGCGGCCGAAGATCACACCCTCGACGCGCTTCTCTTCGGCGAACTCGCCTTCCAGCTTGTCCCACGCGGCTTCGCGGCGGGCACGGTCACGGCTGAGCATCGCTTCGCCATGCGAATTCTCGACGCGGTCGACATAGACTTCGACCTGGTCGCCGACCTTCAGCTCGGCCTTTTGGCCGGGGGCGGCGAATTCGCGCAGCGGAACGCGGCCTTCGCTCTTGAGGCCGACGTCGATGACGGCGAGGTCGTTCTCGATCGCGGTGACGGTGCCGACGACGACGCGGCCTTCAAAGGCCTCGTTCTCGCCGCCAAGGCTTTCGTTGAGGAGCGCCGCGAAATCGTCGCGGGTGGGATTGGCAACAGTGGCCATGGGTAAGGGTGCGTCCTTGTCGTGCTCGGTCGGTATGCCGCCAGCCTTCCCACGAGTGGGCAGGCTTTCCATCAGGCGGACCTGGCAAGCGTTGGTGAAATCCGCTTGCCCGACCCCATGCCGGACAAACGGGCCGCGCCATGAGAGGGCGGGCAGGCACCGGACCGAGCGATTGGCCGAAGGAACGACGAACAGCTGCTGGCGGCGCCGACCCGGGAACTCCACCCGGAACGACGAGCGCGCCCTTAGCTCAAACGCCTCAGGAGAGCAAGGCGAGCAGCCGGGTCAGCCAGCCCGCCGAGGGGGTGGCAGCGACCGGCCGGACGTCGGCCGGACCACAGGCCAGGCAGCGGGCCTGGATGGTCGGGCCGCCCAGCAGCAGCTCGGCTTCCTGCAGCACCGCGCCGGCCAGCGCATCGGGATTGGCGCGGAGCGAGGCGAACGGGTCGCTTTCGCTGGCGTCGTCGTCATCGCCGCGCAGCAGCCCGGCGAGTTCGGAGCGCCAGCTGCCCTTGCGGTCGAGATAGGTCAGCCCGCGATTATCGGCATCGAGCTTGGCCAGCGCGGCCGCCTTGGCGACCGCCTCGTCCATCCCGCCGAACTGATCGATCAGGCCGATCTGGCGAGCCTGGCCGCCTGACCACACCCGGCCCTGGCCGATCGCGTCGACCTGCGCCGGAGTCTTGTGGCGCGCCTGGCCGACGATGTTGAGGAACTTGCCATAGGTGCTCTCGACCCCGAGCTGGATCAGCTGCCCGGCTTCGGGCGAAGGCCCCTTGAGGAGGTCGGGTTCTCCCGACAACGGGGTGGTGCGGACACCGTCGGCGGCAATGCCCAGCTTCTCCAGGCTGCCCTGGAAGCTCGGCAGGATGCCGAACACGCCGATCGAGCCGGTGATGGTCGAGGGTTCGGCAATGATGTGCTGGGCGGCGGTGGCGACCCAATAGCCGCCGGATGCGGCGACATTGCCCATCGAGGCGACCACCGGGATGTTCTTCTCGCGCGCGGCGAGCAGCGCCTGGCGGATCCGCTCGGACGCAAGCGCCGAGCCGCCGGGGCTGTCGATGCGCACCACCAGCGCCTTGATCTTGTCGTCGCGCAGACCCTTTTCGATCGCTTCGGCGATACTGTCGCCGCCGGCGGTCCCCACCGGGGCCTTGCCGTCGACGATGTTGCCGGCGACCGTCACCACCCCTATCGGGCCGGTGCCGCGTGCGGAGCGGACTTCGGCGGCGATGTAGCGGTCGAGGCGGATGCGCTTGAACCCGCCGGCGAGCTTTTCGTCGACCCCGCCGAGTTCGGCCAGACGCTTCTCGAAACCGCGGCGGTCGGCGACCTTGTCGACCAGCCCGGCGCGCTGCGACGCGGCGGCAAAGTCACCGCCCGAGGCCTGGATCAATTGCACCGGCTGCTTGAGCGCGAGGTCCACATTGGCCTTGGGCCGCGCCTTGCGGATGTCGTCGCGCCAGGTTTCGAACAGCGCGCCTGCCAGCGCCTGCGCATTCTCGCGCGCTTCGGGGCTCATGTCCGAACGGGTGAAGGGCTCCACCGCGCTCTTGAACTTGCCGACCTTGTAGACATTGGCGGTGACGCCGAGCTTTTCGAGCAGGCCGGCGAAATAGAGGTTGTTGCCACCCGGGCCGCTCAGCTGGACGCCGCCCATCGGGTTGACCCACACTTCGCTGGCGTGGGCCGCAAGCTGGTAGGCGCGGTCGCCATATCCGGTGGCGTAAGCGAGCACCGGCTTGCCGCTGCGGCGCACCTCGTCGAGCGCTTCGCCCATGTCGGCGACCACCGTCTGGCCGGCCGAGAAGCCGTCGAGGTCGAGCGCGACCGCCTTGACCCGGCTGTCGTCCTTGGCCTTGAGCAGCGCGGCGCGGACGTCGCGCAGCGCCAGCGGCGACGCGGCGACGCTTCCGCCGGCGAGCGCGAAGGCGTCCTGCTCGGCGGGCTGTTCGACCACCCCGGCCTTGAGGTTCATCACCAGCACGCCGTCGCTGACGGTCGGCGTCGGCCGGGCGGAGAGAATGGCGTAGAGCCCCGCGAAGAACAGGAACATGAAGAGCAGGACGAGTGCGTCCTTGATCCCGACCAGCAGGCCCCAGATCGCCTTGGCAACGCGCATGTTCTTGTCCCGACCCCCAAATGGTGCGGGATCAGAGATAGGGGGCTCGGAGGCCGGTGGGAAGCGCCGTTGGTCGAAGCCGGCGCGGAAGGCCGGCGAAGATCAGTGCATCCGGGCGCCGTCGGGCACGGGATGGTCGGGCGCGAGCAGGCTGATGCGCCCCTCCCCGTCCGACGCCCCAAGTACCAGCACCTCGCTCATGAACGGCCCGATCTGGCGCGGGGCGAAGTTGGTCACCGCCATCACCTGCCGCCCGACCAGTTCCTCGGGCGTGTAGAGCGTGGTGATCTGGGCCGAGCTGCACCTGGTCCCGATTTCGGGCCCGAAGTCGATGGTCAGCTTGAAGGCGGGCTTGCGCGCTTCAGGGAACGGCTCGGCGGCGATGACCGTGCCGGCGTGGATCTCGACCGCGAGGAAGTCGTCGAACGGGATGGTCATGCCGGCTCAGCACACGGCTTGATCGCGGCCGGCGCCGGGCGCGGGCCGGCGGCACGGAAGGCGGCGAAGAAGGTGTCACCGTCGGGCATGCGCTCGAACCGGTCGAGACGAAGGCCGAGCGCGGCGAGCTCGCACTTGAGGCGCGCGGGCGGAATACCGTGGCGCTTCACCGGGCGGTCGGCATCGACCACGATCACCTCGCCGCCTGGCTTCAGCCCCCCCACCAGGTGCCACAGGAAGGCGTAGGGGTCGGTCACCTCATGGTACATGTGGACCATGAAGATGCGGTCGAGCCCACCGGGCGGAAGCTTGGGATCGGCCGGCAGGCCGAGCCGCACCGTGACATTGTCGAGCCCTTCGCGCTGGACGCGTTCGGCCAGGCGGTCGCGGGTCTCGGGGACGATGTCCTGCGCCAGCACGCGGCCCTTGACGCCGACCAGCGGCGACAGTCGGACGGTATAATAGCCCTCGCCCGCGCCAATGTCGGCGACCGACATGCCGGGCTGGACCCGGGCGGCGGCGACCACCGCCTCGAACTCCCCGACCCGATCCCGCACGTCCTCGGTCGAGAAAGCGTCGGACACGATCGGCGCGACATCGCGGCCGGACGGCGGGAAGCTGGTCGCGGGGTCGCCCTCGGCTCGGCAGGCGGCGAGGAGGAGTGCGGCAAGGCACACCATTCCGTTCGTGCCGAGCGACGTCGAGGCACCGCTGCGCATCACTGACCGTCCCTCGACTGCGCTCGGGACTACCGGATCACGCGGCGCCCGCATCCTAGTCGACATCCTCCACGTCGACCTTCTCGCCAGTCACCCGCTGGCTCAATGCCGCGGCCATGAAGCGGTCAAGGTCGCCGTCAAGCACGTCGCCCGGCGCGGTGGAGGTCATGCCGGTGCGCAGGTCCTTTACCAGCTGGTAGGGCTGCAGGACGTAGGAGCGGATCTGGTGGCCCCAGCCGATGTCGGTCTTGGCCGCCGCGGTGGCATTGGCCTCGGCCTCGCGCTTCTGCAGTTCGGCCTCGTACAGCCGGGCCTTGAGCTGCTTCATCGCCTCGGCCTTGTTCTTGTGCTGCGAACGCTGGTTTTGGCACTGCACCACGATGTTGGTCGGGATATGGGTGATCCGGACCGCGCTGTCGGTGGTGTTGATGTGCTGCCCGCCCGCACCGCTCGCGCGGTAGGTGTCGATCCGAAGCTCGCTTTCGTTGATCTCGATGTCGATGTCGTCGTCGACTTCCGGATAGACCCACACGCTGGCGAAGCTGGTGTGGCGCCGCGCCGAGCTGTCGTAGGGGCTGATCCGGACCAGGCGGTGGACCCCGCTCTCGACCTTGAGGTTGCCATAGGCGTTCTCGCCCTTGACCAGCAGCGTCGCCGACTTGATCCCGGCCTGCTCGCCCGAGTGGAAGTCGACCAGCTCGACCTTCATCCCGTGCCGCTCGGCCCAGCGCGAATACATCCGCTGGAGCATCCCGGCCCAGTCGTTGCTCTCGGTCCCGCCAGCGCCCGAGTTGACTTCGACATAGCTGTTGTTGGCGTCGGCCTCGCCCGCCAGCAGTGCGGCGACCTTGTCCTTTTCGGCCCGCTCGGCGAGCTCGGCCAGCGCGGTGACTCCGTCGTCGATCAGCGACGCGTCACCCTCGGCCTCGGCCATTTCGATCAGTTCGACAGTGTCGGTCAGCTCGGTCTCGAGCTTGCGGGTGGCGGCGATCGCCTCGTCCAGCCGGCGACGTTCGCGCATCACGTCCTGCGCGGCCTTGGGGTCGTTCCACAGGCTCGGGTCCTCGACCTTCTGGTTGAGCTCCTCCAGCCGCCGCAGCGCGCGATCCCAGTCGAGGAACCGGCGAAGCAGGGCGGTGGCGGCATTGACCTGGTCGATATGGGCCTGCGCTTCGGCGCGCATGTCAGAGAAATCCTTTCACTCGTGGCCGTTCGGAGGCGGGACGCTCGAACGAACGGGCCAAGCGGTGTCCTAGTAGATTCCGCCCTGCCTTGCCAAGAAGTCCTCGGGCGGCGTCGCGGGTTCAGCCGGGCGGACCGCTTCGGGACGAGGCCGCGGGGCAGCCCGGCGGCGCGGGGCGCTGCGCGGCGCGGCGACCGCGGCGGCGGCGGCCAGCTCGGCCTCTTCCCCGGCGCGGCGCAGGGTGCGGCGCGGTTCGCTTTCGGGCTGGAAGGCTTCCCAGATCACCGCGGACTTGGGATCCTCGCGGACCGGGAAGGTTCCGAATACGCGGCGGCCGCTGGCCCGGTCGATGCGGACCATGCGGATGCCGCGCGGCGCCACGAAGGGGGTCGGCGGCACGTCCTTGAAGCTGGCCTGCGCCCACTGCTTGAAGATCGGCGCGGCGATCCGTCCGCCCTGCGCCGCGCCGCCCAGCGAACGCGGCTGATCGTAGCCGATGTAGGTGCCGGCAACGACGTCGGGGGTGCCGCCGACGAACCACACGTTGGTCGGACCGCTGGTGGTACCGGTCTTGCCGAACAGCGGTCGATTGAGGTCGCGCAGCACGGTTGCGGTTCCGCGCTCGATCACGCCGGTCAGGATGTGGACCATCTGGAACGCCGCCTGCGGCTCGAGCAACTGGCGCGAGCGGCTGGGCGGACGAGGCATCGCGCCGCCGTCCCAGTCGGGCGCGTTGCAGCGGCCCTCCATCACCGCGCAGCGATTGTCGGTGCGGAAGATGACCTTGCCGTCGCGGTCCTGGACGAAGTCGATCAGGGTCGGGGTCAGCGACCGGCCATGGTTGGCAAGGATGGCATAGGCGTTGGTCAGCTTGAGCACGGTGGTGTCACCGGCGCCGAGCGCGATCGACAGATAGTTGGGATAGTCGCCGACGCCGAGCCGCCGGGCGGTGTCGGTGACCCGCGCCATGCCGGTCTGCGAGGCGGCGCGCACCGTCATCAGGTTGCGCGATTGCTCGACGCCCCAGCGCATGGTCTTGGCGCCGGCATAATCGCCGTCGAAATTGCGGAAGCATTTGTTGCCGAGGCCGGCCCCCTGCCAGACGCAGAAGGGCGCATCGTCGATCAGGGTCGCCGGGGTCATGCCGTTGGCCAGCGCCGAATAATAGACGATCGGCTTGAAGGTGGAGCCCGGCTGGCGCTGGGCCTGGGTCGCGCGATTGTAGCTGGCGCCGATCGAATCGAACCCGCCTTGCATCGCCAGCACCCGGCCCGTGCGCACTTCCTGCGCGACGAACCCGCCACCGATCTCGGGGATCGAGCGGATCGCATAATCCTCGCCGGCGATCTGCTTAACGATGATGATCATGCCCGGCGTGAGGTTGGAGAAGGCGGTCCCACCCCCGCCGCGGCGCGGCATGGCGGCATTGCCGGCCGCGAGCCGCCCTTCCGAGCCATCTGTGAAGCCGATCCGTGCGCTGCCGCCGGATTTGTCCAGCACCACCGCCTTGCGCCAGTCGGGGAAGCCGGTGCCAAGCGGCGCGCGGTCGAGCGGGCCGCGCCAGTCGCCGCTGATGTCGATGCTAAGGCCGGTGTCGCGCCATCCGCGGCCGCCGTCAAACTTGGCCAGCCCTTCGCGCAGCGCTTCGGCGGCGGCGTCCTGCATCACCGGGTTCATGGAGGTGCGCACCCACAGGCCGCCGGCATAGACGCTGTTGGCGCTATCGCCGGCATCCTCGCCATATTTGCTGAGCAGGGCGCGGCGCACTTCCTCGGTGAAATAGCCGCCCACTTCGCGGAACTTGGCATTGGTGCCGAGGCGGATGGTGCCGAGTGGGGCCGAGCCGGCCTGCGCCCGCTGCGCCGCGTCGATGTAGCCATTGCTCTCCATCTCGCGCAGCACATAGTTGCGGCGGTCGAGAGCGCGCTGGGTCTGGCGCACGGGATCATAGTTGGACGGCGCCTTGGGCAGGATCGCCAGGTAGGCGGCCTCGGGCAAGGTGAGATCGGCGACGTCCTTGTCGAAATAGGCCCGTGATGCGGCCTGCACGCCATAGGCATTCCGGCCGAGGAAGATCTGGTTGAGGTAGAGCTCAAGAATCTGCTCCTTGGTCAGCGTATTCTCGAGCCGGAAAGCGAGGATCGCCTCGCGGATCTTGCGGCTGACCGCATAGGCGTCATCCTGCAGCAGCGCCTTGGCGACCTGCTGGGTGATGGTCGACCCGCCGCGGGCGCGCGAGCCCCCGGTCGCTTTCTTGAGCGCGAAGTCGCCGACCGCGCCGACCAGGCCCGGATAGTCGATCCCGCCGTGGCTGAAGAAGGTCTTGTCCTCGGCCGAGATGAACGCCTCGATCACCATCGGTGGATATTCGTCGTAGGACAGTTCGACCCGGCGTTCGCGGGCGAAGGTGCCGACCGGCTGGCCATCGATCCCGCGGATATTGCTGGGCAGCGGCGGCTGATAGGCGAGCAGGGTCTCGCTCGACGGCAGGCCGGCGGCGAAGAACAGCCAGGTGACGACGAAGAGGGCGTAGCCGCCAAGCAGGCCGTAGCCGAGGAATCGAAGCCCCCGCCGGCGGCTCCAGGCCGCGCGAAGGCGATCAGCGGCGCTCTGGTGACGGCCGAGCCAGGCCGATGTGGGTGAGGTCGCGACGGCGTCCATATCGGCGGGCTCTACTCGCTTGGGAAGGCGGGGGAAAGCGCTTCCGGACTCAACGCACCGCGGCCGCCTGCGCTTCGATCGCGCGGGCCAGGGAGGTGACGATCCGCCCGCGCTGCACGGGGTCGAGCAACATCGCCTCGTCCTCGGCATTGCTCATGTAGCCTGCTTCGAACAGCACCGCCGGGGCGCCCGAACGGCGAAGCACGCGAAAGGCGGCGAAGCGGTGCGGCTCGGGGCGAAGCAGGACCCGGCCCTTGGATTCGCGCAGGATGCGCAGGGCGAAATCGGCGCTGCCATCCATCTCGTCGCGCGCCGCCAAGTCGGACAGCAAGGCGCGGAGCGAGGCGTCAGGCGCGCTCGCCACCGCGCCCTCGCCATTCTGCCGGGCGGCAAGGGCGGCGGCATCCTCGTCGCTGGCGACTTCCGACAGGGAATAAGCGGTGGCGCCGCGGGCACCGGGGTTGGGCGCGCTGTCGGCGTGGATGGCGAGGAACAGGTTGGCACCCAGCCGGCGAGCAATGGCGGCGCGGTCGTCGAGATCGAGCGCGATATCGCCGTCGCGGGTCAGTGCGATCCGGACCCGGCCACGGCTGGCGAGTTCGTCGCGAAGCTCGCGCGCGATCAGAAGGGTGACGTCCTTCTCGCGCGTCGCCCCGCTGGCCCCGGGCGCTCCGCCGTCGCGGCCGCCGTGGCCCGGATCAATCACCACCAGCGGCCGGCCCGGGGTCCGTGCCTCGGTGATGCGGACGTCGGCGACCGCCGGGGCGAGCGCCAGGCTGAGCCCGCCCTGGCGGGCTTCCCCGGCGACCGCGAGGCCGAGCCCCTGCCCCTTGCGCTCACCGGCGAAAGCGAATGCCGCGACCAGTCCTGCGACACCAACGGCGGCGAGCAAAAGCACGGGCAGCAAGGGCGAACGGCGACGCATCGGCGCGACCCTAGCGTGCCGTTGCCCCGCGGCAAGGAGGCTGCTACGACACGTGTGTCCGTACCGGCCCGCACTGGGCCTTGGCCCGGATCCAGGCCGGGGGGTCGAAGACAGGGCGATCTCCCCAGCACCGTACAGGTTGATGCTGATCCATGAAGTTCAAGAACGCGCTTGTTGATCCTGCCTTGTTCGGCAGCGACGCGCGTTTGCCGGCGACTGCCGGAGAGCAACTGGCAGCAGACGCACCCCTTTTGATCGCCATTCCCGCCGGCCCCAAAGCGCCGGCGATGGCCGCAACACGCGCGCGCAGACTGACCTTGTTCAGGGCGCGCGCCCGGAGACTATTCAATGACCACGCGCATGCTGATCGACGCGCGCCACCCGGAAGAGACCCGGGTCGCCGTCGTCCAGGGGAACCGGATCGAGGAGTTTGACTTCGAATCCGCCGAGCACAAGCAGCTTAAGGGCAATATCTACCTTGCCAAGGTTACCCGCGTAGAACCCTCGCTTCAGGCGGCGTTTGTCGATTACGGCGGAAATCGCCACGGCTTCCTCGCCTTCAGCGAAATCCACCCCGATTATTACCAGATCCCCAAGTCGGACCGCGAAGCCCTGCTCCGCGAGGAAGCCGAACATGCGGCCGAGGAAGAGCGCCTGCGCTCCGAGGCCGAGGATCATGACGAGGAAGACGGCCCGCTCGATCCGCACCACGAGGATGACGGTCACGACGACCGCCCCGAGGAGCCGGAAGGCGAACTGGAGGGCGAGGAAGCCGACAGCCAGGGCGACCCCGAGGATGGCGAGCGCGCCCCCCGCGGCCGTCGCAGCCGCAAGGACGAAGCCGCGGACGAGGTCCGTCGCAAGCGCCTGAACCTGCGCCGCCGCTACAAGATCCAGGACGTGATCCAGCGCCGCCAGGTGCTGCTGGTCCAGGTCGTCAAGGAAGAGCGCGGCAACAAGGGCGCGGCGCTGACCACCTACTTGAGCCTCGCCGGCCGTTACTGCGTGCTGATGCCCAACACGTCGCATGGCGGCGGCATCAGCCGGAAGATTTCGAACGGCTCGGACCGCAAGCGTCTGAAGTCGATCATCGCCGACCTGAAGCTCCCCGGCACTATGGGCCTGATCGTCCGCACCGCGGGCCTTGAGCGGACCAAGGTCGAGATCAAGCGCGACTTCGATTATCTTGCCCGGCTGTGGGACGAAGTGCGTGAGAACACGCTCGGCTCCTCGGCGCCCGCGCTGATCTACCGTGACAGCGACCTGGTGAAGCGCGCGATCCGCGACCTTTATCATCGCGACATCGACGACGTGCTGGTCGAGGGCGAGGACGGCTATCGCGCCGCCCGCGGCTACATGAAGCTGCTGATGCCGAGCCACGTGAAAAAGGTTCAGCCCCACAGCGAGGCGACCCCGCTGTTCCAGCGCTACGGCGTCGAGGACCAGCTGGCGGCGATGTACCAGCCGCTCGTCCAGCTGAAGAGCGGCGGCTATATCGTGATCAACCCGACCGAGGCCCTGGTCTCGATCGACATCAACTCGGGCCGCTCGACCCGCGAGCACAATATCGAGCAGACCGCCTTCGCCACCAACATGGAGGCGACCCACGAAATCGCCCGCCAGCTGCGGCTGCGCGACATGGCCGGCCTCGTCGTCATCGACTTCATCGACATGGAACAGAACAGCCATGTCCGTAAGGTCGAGAAGGCGATGAAGGAGGCGCTGCGGAACGATCGCGCCCGAATCCAGGTCGGTCGCATCTCCAGCTTCGGCCTGATGGAAATGAGCCGCCAGCGCCTGCGCACCGGCGTGCTCGAAGCCTCGACCAAGGCCTGCCAGCATTGCGAAGGCACCGGGCTGATGCGGACCGCATCCTCGTCAGGCCTGTCGGCGCTGCGGATGATCGAGGACGAAGCGGCCCGCGGCCGCGGCGACCGGGTCTGCCTGCGCGCCGGCGCCGAAGCGGCAATCTATGTCCTGAACAAGAAGCGCGCCGAACTGGCCGACATCGAGGCGCGTTACGGCGTCTCAGTCGAAGTGCTGGTCGACCCCAGTCTCGAAGGCGCGCGGATGGCGGTGGAAAGCTCGGGCGGACGCCCGGTCGTTCCCGTCCGCCAGCTCGCCCCGCCTCCGCCGATCGACGACGACGAGCCGGAAGTGGACGAGGAAGAGTTCGCCGAGGAATTCGTCGAGGACGAGAGCGAGGAGCGCGAAGAGCGCGGCGAGCGCGAGGATGGTGAGGGCCAGGACGGCCGTCGCCGCCGTCGCCGCCGCCGCGGTGGCCGCAATCGTCGCCGTGACGGTGAGCCCGGCGAGGGCGAAACCGAGGGCGAGCGCGGCGAAGGCTCCGAGGAGCGTGAGCAGGACGAGGACGAGCAGCAGCCCGTCGAGGCCGATGGCGCTGAGGCTCCCGCTCCCGACGACGAAGCCGGCAGCGAGGACGAGCGCCGCAAGCGCCGTGGTCGCCGCGGTGGCCGCCGCAGGGGTGGCCGTGGCCGCAAGGGCGAAGAGGGCAGCCGCGAGGATGGTAGCCGTGAGGACGGCGGTCGTGATGGAGGCGACGAGGAACTCGCCCCCGAGCCCGGCGAAGCCCCGATGGTCGAGCCGGTCCCAAGCCAGGACCCCGCCCCGGTCGAGGTCGAGGCTCAGCCCGAGCCGCAGCCGGAACTCGAGCTGGTCGCCGACGAGAAGCCCAAGGCGCGTCGCCGTCCGCGGGCCCGCAAGGCCGATGCGGTCGCTGCCGAGCAGGACGCTCCCGCTCCCGCGCTCGAGGCGATCGTCTCCGAGGAAGCCGCGCCTGCGGACGAGAAGCCCAAGCCCAAGCGCCGCTCGCGCGCCAAGAAGGTCGAAGCGCCGGTCGAAGCCGCGCCCGAGCCCGAGCGCGAGCCCGAGCTTAAGGTCGTGAGCGCCGAGGCCGAAGCCCCGGCCGCCGCTCCTGCCGAGCAGGCCAATGACGATGGTTCGTCACAGCCGACCCGCAAGGGCTGGTGGTCGCGCACCTTCGGCTAAAGAGAATGTGGGCCCCGGTGAACGCCGGGGCCCACTCGCTTCCCGCTAGCCGGCGAGCGCCCTGATCTCACGATTACCGTGCCGGAACAGGCCGGGCTCTTCGCGCTCGGCCAGCACCGCCATCGCGCGGGCGACCAGCCCGGCGTCGATCCCGGCATAACGGTCGAGCGGACCGCGAAGCAGCAGATTGATCAGGGGCGACAGTGCCTGTCCGATGCCCTCGGCCACGCGCCGCTCCTGGCGCTGACCGAGCAGCAGGCCGGGCCTCAAGATGTCTACCCGCGCGAACCCCATCCCCGCCAGCGCGCCCTCCACTTCGCCCTTGAGCCGCAGGTAGGCATTGCGGCTGGACGGATCCGCGCCCGACGAAGACACCGCCAGGAAGTGCCGGGCCCCCGCCGCCTTGGCCGCGCGGGCGAAGGCCAGCACCGCATCGCGATCGACTGCCTCGAACGCGGCCCAGCTTCCCGCCTGACTGCGGGTCGTGCCCAGTGTCGACAGCGCGCAATCGACTCGCTCGCCGTCGAGCAGCCCCGGCCAGTCCTCCATCGCTCCCAGCTTCTCACGCGCCGCCCCGCTTGACCGGCGCCCGAGCACCAGCAGTTCGTGCCGGGCCTCGAGCAAGGGCCACAGTTGGCGGCCGATCAGCCCGGTCGCGCCGATCAGCGCGAGCTTCATGTCCGGCGGCGGCGGCCGTCGACGCTCCACGCGCCCGGTCCGGTGAAGACGAGGCAGAGGAACACGAAGCAATAGAGGATCGCCGCGTCGCCGCCGTTGTTGACCGGGAAGAGATTCTGCGGGGCGTGGGCCATGAAATAGGCGACCGCCATGGTGCCCGAGGCGAGGAACGCCGCCGGCCGGGTGAACAGGCCGATCGCGATCAGCAGCCCGCAGCCCAGCTCGATCACCCCGGCAAACGCGCCTGGATTGTCGAACGCCAGCCCGCTTCCGGCCCGCTCGCCCGCCGGGAAGGACAGCAGTTTCTGCGTCCCATGTTCGAGGAACAGCAGCCCCGACATGATCCTCAGCAGCGCAAGACCCTTGGGCATATGGTGGTCGAGATTCATGCAATTCTCCCTTGCCGGTGCGCAAGGCCGCGCACCCGCGCCGATGTTGCCGCCGCGAGTGGCCGGACGTCAAATGTCGCGGATCAGAACTTCTCGGGCAGCTCGACCGGGCCGATTAGCGCTTCGTGGCGGGTGATGGCGAAGGGGTCGGTCATCCCGGCGATATAGTCGGCGACGTTGCGCGCCACCGCCTCATCTCCTTCGCTGCGGTGCCAGGCGTCGGGCAGCAGGCGCGGATCGGCAAGGTAGGCGCGGGCGAGATTACCGACGACGCGCTGCGCCTCGACCCGCACCGGCTGCAGCGCCGGGGCGTTGTAGAGGTTTGCGTAAAGGCACTTTTTGAGCGCTCGCTCTTCCCCCGCCAGCGCCTCGGAGAAACCGGCCAGCGGGCGTTCGGCGGCACGCACCTCGGCCAGCGTCTCGACCCCCGCCTCGGCGACCCGCCGGCGGGTCTCGGTCAGCAGGTCGCCGACCATCGTCCCGATCTGGTCGCGGACCAGCGCCTTGACCTTGCGGTCGAGCGACAGGTCGGGCCAGCGCCGCCCGATTGCGTCCCAGTGGCGGGCCGCGAACGGCAGTTCGAGCAAGGCGTCGAGCGACAGGACCCCGGCGCGAAGCCCATCGTCGATGTCGTGATTGTCGTAGGCGATGTCGTCGGCAATCGCTGCGACCTGCGCCTCCAGACTGGCGTGCGAGCCGAGCTCGAGCCCGACCGCGGCATCGACCCCGGCCAGCGCCCATTCCGGCGCCGCCACCGGGCCGTTATGCTTGGCAAGTCCCTCGAGCGTTTCCCAGGTCAGGTTCAGCCCGTCGAAATCGGGGTAAGGCGTCTCCAGCGCGCAGACCAGGCGCAGCGTATGGCCATTGTGGTCGAACCCCCCGGCGAACCGCAATTCATCGTCAAGCGCATCCTCGCCGGCATGGCCGAACGGCGGATGGCCAAGGTCGTGGGCCAGGCACAGGGCTTCGGTCAGATCCTCGTTGAGGCCGAGCGCGCGGGCGATGGTGCGCCCGATCTGCGCCACCTCCAGGCTGTGGGTCAGACGGACCCGGTAATGGTCGCCGTCGGGCGCGACGAACACCTGCGTCTTGTGGCGCAGGCGGCGAAAGGCGATCGAATGAACGATCCGGTCGCGGTCGCGCTGGAAGGCGTCGCGGGGTCCGCGTGGTCCCTGGTCGGGCTCGGCATGGAGCCGCCCGCGACTGTCGGCCGGGCGCGCGGCGATCCCCGGGGGCAGCGTCACTTTAGCGCGAGCTTCTCGAGCTTGAGGCCGCCCGGCGCGGTCCACACGAACCCTTCGAGCTTGGCGGCGTGGAGGTCGTTGACGAACTCCTGCGCTTCCTCGGCATCCTTGAACGGCCCGACCACCAGCCGCGACCAGCCCTTCACGTCGGACACCAGCGGCGCGCGTGAGCGGAACAGCGAGGCCTTGGTCTTGCGGATACGCTCATACTCGCGGCCCATCCGGTCGGCGTTGGCCCCGCCGGCGAGCTGGACGTAGATGCGCGAGGCGGACGCCATCGCCTTGACCGGCTTGGTCTCTTCGACCGCCTTGCCGCGGGCCTTGGCGTCCTTGGCCTTGACGTCCTTCGAGTCCTTGGCCTCTACGGCCACCTTGCTTCCCTTGCTGTCCTTGGCGGCGAGCTTGACTGGCTTGGGCTCGGCCTTGGCCGCAGCCTTGCCGGTCTTCCTGACCGGCTCGTCACTCGCCGGTCGGCTGGCGAGCGAGAATTCAGCGGCCGGCGTGCGGCGCGAGGGCCGCTCGACGATCGGCTTTGGCGCGGGCGGCGGCGCGGGCAGCCTGGTCAGCGTGCTCTCGATCGACGCCAAGCGGTCGCCGTCGCTCCGTGCCGTCACAGGAATCGCGTCGGCGACCTTGACCGGAGCGGGCGGCGGCACGGCGGCGGCGACCTTGACCGGCGCGGGCTCCGGCACGACGGCGGCGACCCGCACCGGGCGCGCTTCGACCCGCCGGACCGGCGGCAAGGCGACCGGGGCAGGCGGATCGGCGGCCAGCGCGGCGGCGAGCGCCGCGCCTTCGGCCGGCATGATCCCGAGATGGACGGCAGCCGCCTTCTGCCCCGGCCCGAGTGTCGGCAGGCGGCGGAGGAAGGGATCGAAACCGCCGCTCGCTCCGGGCAGCATCGCGGCGATCGCCTGCCGCGCGGCCTCGACGTCGCCGCCCAGCGCGAGGATGAAGGCGCGCGCGCGCCGCGCTCCGGCATCGCGCTGCGCCAGCAGCGGGTCGAGCGCCGCCAGCGCCTCGGCCTTGCGACCGGAAATGGCCAGGCTGAGCGCCAGCCGGCGACGAGCCTCGGCGCCGTCGAGACCGATCAGCACCACCCGATAATCGTTCTGCGCCTGCGCCTGCATCCCCAGAAGGTCGAAGGCGAGTCCGCGATCGAGCGCGATCAGGACCTGCGTGGCGCCAAGCGACTGGGCCTGCTCGAACAGCCCGAGCGCGGCCTGCGGCTCGCCCATCTGCGCCATCGCCGAACCCTGTCCGGCCTTGGGCGCCCAATGCGCGGCGTTGATCTCCTCGGCGCGGCCGAAGAAACCGATCGCCGCCTGCGAATCGCCCAGGCGCAGCGCCGCGCGCCCAGCGCCGAGCAGCGCCTCATAGTTGCGCGGATTGATCGCGATCAGCCGGACGTTGCGCGCCAGCGCGGCCTCGGGCGTCTCCAGGGTGCCGGCGAGCGGCGCCGGAGGAGGCTCGGGCGGTCGCCCACCGATATATTGCGCTGCTGCTGCTTGCGGCAGCAACACGGCCGCCAGCCACAAAGCCTTGTGTGTCATCCCCATCCCGTTGCCGGGTCTAGCTGACCCACGGCTGACGGATAGCCGCGCGGGCGATGAACTGAGGGCGCGGGGGGACGAGTTGAAGCCTTGAAACGACGAAGGGGCCGAGCACACCAGCGCCCGGCCCCTCCGCACCCGCAAAACGGGTCGTGATGCTTACTGATTGCCCTGGCGGTTCAGGAAGCGAGGGATGTCGAGCGGCTCGCGGCGCAGGCTGGGAGCGGGCTCGTCCTCGATCTTGCCGCCGGCGCGGGCCATGCTGCTCATCCGTTCGAACAGGGTGCCGGCCTCGCGCTTCGGCGCAGGCGCTTCCTCATCCTTGGGCGGCGCGATCGGCGGGGTGCCGACCGGGCTGGTCAGGATGTCCTCGCTGTCGAGCAGCAGTTCGTCGCCGTCACCCTCGTCGCCGAGGTCGAGCGGCGGCGGAGCGGCAGCGGTGGGGGCCGGAGTGGCCGTTGCGGTCGGCGCCGGCGTGGCGGTCGCGGTGCGGGTCGGGAAGGTAAACACCTTGGTACCCGCGGTCTGGCCGCTGGTGCTCGGGGTCGCCTTGGTGGCTTCCTCCGCCTCGATGCCGGTGGCGACCACCGACACTCGGATCTTGCCGTCGAGGTCGTTGTTGAACGCCGAACCCCAGATGATGTTGGCGTCGGGGTCGACCAGCTCCTTGATGTGGCTGGCGGCCTCGTCGACCTCCATCAGGCGCATGTCCTCGCCGCCGGTGATCGAGATGATCACGCCCTTGGCGCCCTTCATGCTGACGCCGTCGAGGAGCGGGTTCGAGATCGCCTTTTCGGCAGCCTCGATGGCGCGGTTGTCGCCCGACGCCTCGCCGGTGCCCATCATCGCCTTGCCCATCTCGCCCATCACCGAGCGGACGTCGGCGAAGTCGAGGTTGATCAGGCCCGGCATGACCATCAGGTCGGTGATGCCGCGGACGCCCTGCTGGAGGACCTCGTCCGCCATCTGGAACGCTTCCTTGAAGGTCGTGTCCGAATTGGCGAGCCGGAACAGGTTCTGGTTCGGGATGACGATCAACGTGTCGACGTGCTGCTGCAGCTCGGCGATGCCGGCGTCGGCGGCGCGGGTGCGGCGGCTGCCTTCGAACGCGAATGGCTTGGTCACCACGCCGACGGTCAGGATGCCCTTATCACGAGCCGCCTTGGCCATCACCGGGGCCGCACCGGTGCCGGTGCCGCCGCCCATGCCGGCGGCGATGAAGCACATGTGCGCGCCTTCCAGCGCCCGCTCGATCTCTTCCATCGCCTCTTCGGCGGCGGCTCGGCCGATCTCCGGACGCGCACCGGCGCCGAGGCCCTGCGTGATCTTGTGACCAAGCTGGATGCGGCGATCGGCGAGCGACGCGTTGAGCGCCTGCGCATCGGTGTTGGCGACCGCGAAGTCGACGCCCTGGACGTCGGCCCGGATCATGTTGGCGATGGCGTTTCCGCCCGCTCCGCCGACGCCGATGACGGTGATCCGCGGCTTCAGCTCGTCGACCGCCGGCCGGACGAAATCAATGCTCATGTCCTTTAGACCCCCGCTCAGCAACGTGTTGAATCAGTAAGCGTGAATCTATGATTCACCCACCTTGGCGGCACAAGCGAAAATGTTAACTCTTGTGCCGATTTTGGGGCGGAGCGTGGCGGCGGGGACTCATGCGTCCCGCAATGGGACGCTCATCCCTTGTTGCCACGAATGGCGGAAACAAAGCGATTGAACAGCCCGCCGCTGGTCTTTTCGTTGCGCGCGACCGGCAATGCGAGGTCGCGGATGTCGCCGCCCTGCCCCTGGCTGGCAAGGATCGCCAGGCCGACCAGGCTGCTGAAAGCGGGTCCGCTGTGTGCATCGGGAAGCCCGGTGATCGCCTTGGGCCGCCCGACTCGGACGGCGCGGCCAAGCACGCCCTGCATATAGTCGGCGATATTCTTCAATTCCGCGCCGCCGCCAGTCAGCACCACCTGGCCCCCGACCGGCTTGACGAAGCCCATGTCCTTGAGCGCCTCGTCGACCGCCGCGGTGATGCGCTCGACCCGCTGGCGGATGACGGTCATCAATTGCGCACGGCTGATGCGCAGCGGCTCGGCCCCGTCTTCCGACCCGATCGGAAGCGCTTCAACCACTTCGTGATTGTCGCGCGGGGAGGTCATCGCCGATCCGTGGAAGCATTTGATCCGCTCGGCATCGCGGCGCCGAACTCCGAAGGCGGCGGCAATGTCGTCGGTGATGTCCTTGGCGCCCAGCGGGACCGAGCGCAGCGCGACCAGCATGCCCCCGGCGTGGAGCGAGATGTTGGTGACCTCGGCCCCCAGCTCCACCAATGCGACACCCAGGTCGCGCTCCTCGGCGCTGAGGCAGGCGAGCCCGGCCGCGACCGGCGAGGCGACGATCGCACGGACTCCCAGATGCGCCTGGCGGATGGTGAGGTCGACATTGCGCAATGGCGCCTCGTCGGCCGCGATGACGTGGATGTCAACGCCCAGCCGGCTGGCATGCATGCCGACCGGCGAGCGGACGCCTTCGACGTCGTCGATGGTGTACATCGCCGGATTGGCGTGGAGCACGACCTGCCCCGCGCGATCGACCGCGGCGCGGCCGCTGCGCAGCAGCTCCTCGACGTCCGAGCCTTCGACCTGATGACCGCCGACCTCGACCTCGACCATCGCGAGGCCGCTGCTGAGGCCGCCGGCGCCATAGCTCGCCCACACGTCGTCGATCGTCTGGCCGCTCATCCGCTCGGCCTGCTCGACCGCTTCGCGGACCGCGACCTCGGTCGCTTCCATGTCGGTGACGAAGCCGCGCTTGACCCCGCGGCTTTGCCGCTGGCCGGTGCCGAGCACGCGCGGGCGCCCTTCCTCGTCCAGCGTGCAGACGAGGGCGGACACCTTGGAGGAGCCGATGTCGAGGGCGCCGATCAACAGCGGCGCATCACGGTTGGCCATCAGTTTGCGGGCTCCACCGTGCCGGCGGGCGGCGGCGTCGCGCCCGGGGGTACCCGGACGATCATCTTGCCCGGCACGCGCAGGTCGAAGCGGATCATGTCCCGCCCGAGCAGCCCGACCGAGCGGTCCATCTTGGCAAAGCGCTGGAGCGCGCGCGTCGCGGCGGCGGTGGTTTCGGGCAGCGACACCGTTTCCCCCGTGGCGAAGCTCAAGTCCCAGCGGCGATCCCCGATCCAGGTCGCCGAGGCGAGCTGCGGCTCGAGCGTCGGCACGCCGTTCAGGATCTGGCGCAGCGACACCGCCTGGCGGTTGGCGCCGGGTCCGACGAGCAGGGGCAATTCGGGCATCTTGTCGACCGGAACGGCGTCGAGCACCACGCCCTCGCCGTCGATCAGGTTCAATCGTCCCTGATGCTGCCACACCGCCGAGGGGGTGCGTTCGACGAGGTCGATTACCAGGCTGTCGGGCAGGCGGCGCGACACGCGAGCGTCCTTGACCCAGCCGAACTGCAGCAGGGTCTCGCGGATCCGGTCGAGGTCGACCAGCGCCTGCGCCGGTTCGTCGGTCGAGATCGGCGCTTCCTCGGCCGCGCGGCGAAGTTCGTCGGTGACCACCGCGTCGACCTTGCGGCGGTCGAGGTTCTTGAGGCCGACGATCTGGTAGCTGGCGACCTTGAAACCCGCCTCGCCGGTCGCGGCGCCGGTCGCGCGCAACGCCTTGCCCGGCAGGTCGAGCGCGATCAGCGCGACGATCGCCATGACCGCGACCAGCCCGAGGAAGGCATAGCGGGCAAGCTTGCCGCTGCCTTCGGGCCAAGGCGACGGTGCGGCCTTGGCCGGAGCCTTGCGAGGACGGGGCTTGCCCGTCCCCCGGCCCTTGGCCGCCGCCGGGCGCCGGATGGTCTGTGCGTTCACTTGGCCGGTCCGGAGGCAAGCGCTTCGGCGATGATCCGCTCGACCAGTTCGCCATAGGGAATGCCGCGCTGTTTGGCCTGCTCGGGCACCAGGCTCAAGGGAGTCATGCCCGGCTGCGTGTTGACCTCGAGCAGGTAGAGGCCGGCCTCGCCCTGTTCGTCGTCCCAGCGAAAATCCGACCGGCTGGCGCCCTTGCAGCCAAGCGCGCGGTGAGCGAGCAAAGCCATGTCGAGCATCGCTTGGGTAATATCTTCAGGCACTTCGGCCGGGCAGACATGCTCGGTCAGGCCGTCGGTATATTTGGCGGCAAAGTCGTAGAAGTCGGCCTTGGGCTTCAGCTCGGTGACGCACAGCGCCTCGTCGCCCAGCACTGCGACCGTCAGCTCGCGCCCCTTGATGAAGGGCTCGGCCAGCAGCTCGTCGAAGTCGTTCCACGGGCCGGGCGTGCCGCGCCCGATTGGCGAGCCATGATTGCCACCCTCGTGGATGATCGCGACGCCGACCGACGAGCCCTCGTTGACCGGCTTCAGCACATAGGGCCGGGGAATCGGATCGCGCTCGAACAAGGACTCGGAGCGGACCATCGTGCCCTGCGGCATGCGCACACCGGCCGGGACCAGCAGCAGCTTGGTCAATTCCTTGTCGATCGCGATCGCCGAGGTGCTGAGCCCGCTGTGGGTATAGGCAATGCCCATCAGGTCTAGCATGCCCTGCACCGTGCCGTCTTCGCCCGGATGGCCGTGCAGCGCATTGAACACGATGTCGGGGCGCAGTTCCTCCAGCACCCGGGCGACGTTGCGGTCCATGTCGACCTCGGTGACACTGGTCCAGCCGCGTGTCCGCAGCGCGGCGGCGACGCCCTTGCCGCTCATCAGCGACACTTCGCGCTCGGAGGACCAGCCGCCCATCAGGACGACGACATGCAGGTCCCTTTTCGCCACGCTCACTTTGCCACTCCCACGCGCTGGATTTCCCATTCAAGTTCGGTGCCGCTGTGTGCCCGCACCAGGGCGCGAACTTCCTCGCCCAGCGCTTCGATGTCCGCGCTGGTGGCGGTACCGAGGTTCAGGAGGAAGTTGCAATGTTTCTCGCTGACCTGCGCGTCGCCGATCGTCAGCCCGCGGCATCCGGCGGCGTCGATCACTTCCCACGCCTTTTTCGGCAGGGGGTTCTTGAAGGTCGATCCGCCGGTCTTGCTGCGCAGCGGCTGCGACGCCTCGCGCGCGGCGGCGATACGGTCCATCTCGGCCTGCACGGCGTCGGGCTCGGCGGGCTGGCCGCGGAAGATGGCGGACACCACGATGGCGCCCGCGGGCAGATTGGAATGGCGATAGGTGTAGCCAAGCTCGTCGCCGGTCAGCGTCACCAGCTCGCCCGAGCGAAGCACGACCTGGGCCTCGACCAATATGTCCTTCACCTCGCGGCCATAGGCGCCGCCGTTCATCCGCACGAACCCGCCGACCGTGCCGGGGATCGAGCGCAGGAACTCGATCCCGCCGATCCCCGCGTCGCGCGCCGAGGAGGAAACCAGGATCCCGCTCGCCCCGCCGCCGCACTCCAGCGTCACTTCGTCCACCCGGCGCACCCTGGCGAACGGCTTGCCGAGCCGGACCACCACGCCCGGCACTCCACCATCGCGAACGATGAGGTTGGAGCCGAGCCCGAGCGCCATGACCGGCGTCGCGGGATCGAGATCACGCAGGAACGCTTGCAGGTCTGCGGCGTCGGCCGGCTCGAATAGCGTCTCGGCCGCACCGCCCGACTTGAACCAGACGAGAGGCGCGAGAGGCGCCTGCGGGGTGAGCCGGCCGCGTACCTCGGACGGGTGGAAAAGGTGCGCCACGCTCATGCGTCCGCCAGCGCCGACTTGCAGTTGCGCTCGTGCTGGATAGCCTCCGCCAGACCCGCCGCCCACTTGGTGATGTCGCCTGCCCCCATGCAGATCACCAGGTCGCCCTCGGCGGCCAGGTCGCGCAAGGTCCGGGCGAGGTCGGCGGCCCCGTCCACCGTCTGGACCATCCGGTGGCCGTGGGCGCGGATGCCCTCGGCCAGCGCAGCGGCGTCGACGCCCTCGATCGGCTCCTCGCCGGCGGCATAGACCGGGGCGACTAGCACCGCGTCGGCCTCGATGAAGGCGTTGGCGAAATCCTCCATCAGGTCGCGCAGGCGGGTGAAGCGGTGCGGCTGGACCACCGCGATGACCCGGCCACCCGGGGCACCGGCCTCGGAGCAAGGCTGGGAGGAAGCGCTGTCGCGGGCGGCGGACAGTACCGCGCGGATCTCCACCGGGTGATGGGCATAATCGTCGATGATCACCGTGCCGCCCACGTCGCCGACCCGGGTGAAGCGCCGCTTGACCCCGCCGAACTTGGCGAAGCCGGTGGCGATGCATTCGTCGCTGAGGCCGAGCTCGAGCCCGACCGCGATCGCCGCCAGCGCATTCTGGACGTTGTGGCGGCCCGGCATCGGCAGGCTGACGCCCTCGATCCGCCGCCGCTCGCCCGACCGCTCCAGCACCAAGGCGTCGAACCGGGCCACGCCGCCCTCGGTCACGACATTGTCGGCGCGCAGATCGGCCGCGGCGGAGAAGCCGTAGGTGACAACCCGCCGGTCCTTGATCCGGCTCAGCAGGTTGGCGACCTCCGGATGGTCGATGCACATCACCGCCAGCCCGTAGAAAGGCACGTTCTCGATGAACTCGACGAACGCGTCCCGGGCGCGATCGAAGTCGCCATAATGGTCGAGATGCTCGGGGTCGATGTTGGTGACCACCGCGATGGTCCCATCCAGGCGCAGGAAGCTGCCGTCGCTTTCGTCGGCCTCGACCACCATCCACTCGCCCTTGCCGAGCCGGGCGTTGGAACCATAGGCATTGATGATCCCGCCGTTGATCACCGTCGGGTCGAGCCCGCCGGCGTCGAGCAGCGCCGCGACCATCGAGGTCGTGGTCGTCTTGCCGTGGGTGCCGGCGACGGCGACCGTATTCTGCATCCGCATCAGCTCGGCCAGCATCTCGGCCCTGCGGACCCGGGGCAGGCGGCGGCGGGCGGCTTCCTCGACCTCGGGGTTGTCGGGCCGGATGGCGGTGGAGGTCACCACCACCGCCGCGTCGCCAAGATTGTCGGCGCTCTGCCCGATCATCACCGGGATGCCGGCCTTGCGCAGCCCTTCGGTGACATAGCTTTCAGCGCTGTCCGAGCCTTGCACGGTGTAACCGAGGTGGTGCATCACCTCGGCGATGCCGGACATGCCGATCCCGCCGATGCCGACGAAATGGATGGTGCCGATGTCGGTGCCGACCGCCTTCATGCCGCCGCTCCCGCCGGGGCCATGGTGGCGGGCGCCGCCGAACGCTTGATCGCCCGACCGATGAAAGCGGGCCGGTCGCCCTGCCCGATCCGCTCGACCAGGTCGGCGAGATCGCGCGCGGCGTGAGGACGGCCGACCGACAGTGCGCGGGCGGCGGCATTGTTGAGCGCTTCGGGATCGGCGGCGAGCGCCTCGATCTGGCGGGCAAGCTCATGCGGGGTGAATTGCGGCTGCGGGATCATCCGCGCGCCGCCGGCCCGCGCCAGCTCACGCGCATTGGCGGTCTGGTGGTCGTCGGTGGCGATCGGCAGTGGAACGAGGATCGACGGGCGCCCGGCGGCGGTCAGTTCGGCGATGGTCGAGGCGCCGGCGCGGCCGATCATCAGGTGGCACTCACCCAGCTTGGAATCCATGTCGTGAAGGTAGGTCGCAAGTTCGGCCGGAATGCCGAGCTCTTGATAGGTTTCGCGCACCCGGTCGAGGTCGTCGGGGCGGCACTGCTGGGTGACCTGCAGGCGGTGGCGCAGCGTGTCGCCGAGCTCGCCGAGACCCGCGGGCACGACTTCGCCGAGAACGGTCGCGCCCTGGCTGCCGCCGGTGACCAGCAGCTTCAGCGGCGCGGTGTCGTCGAAGGCTGGGAACGGCAATTCGCCCAGCCGGACGATGCTGGCGCGGACCGGATTGCCGACCAGGCTGGCCTTGATCTCGTGTCCGGGCTTCAGCCGGTTAACCCGCTCATAGGCGGTGGCGATGGCGGCTGCGTCGTTCGCCAGCAGGCGGTTGACCCGGCCCAGCACCGCATTCTGTTCATGCAGGACGGTCGGGATATTCATCGACGACGCCGCGAGCAGTGCCGGGAAGGCGGGATAGCCGCCGAAGCCGATGACCGCGTCGGGTCGGTGTTCGCGGTACAGCGCCTTGGCCGCACGCCGCCCTTCCATGACCGAGCGCAGCGCCTTGAGCATGCCCCACGGCGTCTTGCTCAGTCGCCCGGCGGGGATGACCCGCACCTCGACCCCTTGGAAGAGGCCGGGAATCCGATAGCCGCGGGCGTCGGTGATCAGCAGCACGCCGTGCCCGCGCGCCTTGAGTTCGGCGGCGAGCGCATGCGCAGGAATCATGTGCCCGCCGGTTCCGCCGGCCGCGAGGACGAAGTTCATCCCTTCCGCTTAGCGCCCCTCGCTCCACTTCACCACATAGGGCGACCTTTTGAGATAGGGGTTGGCGCGGGTGAAGGCGAGCAACAGCCCCATCCCGATCGACAAGGCCAGCATCGACGAACCGCCGTAGGAGATGAACGGCAGGGTCATGCCCTTGGAAGGGGCGAGCTGGACGTTGACCGCCATGTTGATCAGCGCCTGAAGCCCGAACTGGCAGGCCAGCCCGGCGGCGGCGAGCACTGCGAAAGGCTCGTCCTCGTCGAGCAGCTTGACCAGCACCCGAACCACGATCGCGCAATAGATGACCGCGATCGCCATGCAGGCGATCAGCCCGAACTCCTCGCCGATCACCGAGAAGATGTAGTCGGTGTGCGGTTCGGGCAGGTGGAACTTGCGGGTACCGCCGCCCGGACCCATGCCCAGAAGCCCGCCCGCGGTCAGCGTGCGCATCGCATTCTCGACCTGGAAATTGTCGCCCTCGCCGAACAGGAAGCCGTCGATCCGGACCTGCGCCACGTCGTAGAAGAAATAGGCGAGCACGATCCCGACCACGCCGGCCAGCGCCATCAGGCCGAGCATCCGGACGTTGGCCCCGGCCAGCGCGATCATCACCACGAACACCGTGCCGAAGATGATGGTCGACCCGAAGTCGGGCTGGATCATCAGCAGCACCGCGACCAGGCCGGTCAGCGCGCCCGACAGGATCATCACCGGCAGCCCCTTGTCCTTTTCCTTCAGGCTGAGGATCCAGGCCAGGGTGACGATGAAGAAGGGCTTCAGGAACTCCGACGGCTGGACCTGTGCGAAGCCGAACCCGATCCAGCGCCGCGCGCCGTTCACTTCCGGCCCGATCAGCGGCACCAAGAACATCGCCCCGATGCACCCCGCGCAGCCAAGCAGGCACCATTGCCGCAGCCGTTCGCGCGGCATCATCGAAATGACGATCATCACCGGGATCGACAGCGTCAGCCACACCAGCTGGCGGTAGAAATAGTAAAGCGGGGCGAAGGTCACACTCCCGCCCGAATAGCGCTGCGCGGCGGCGGGCGAGGCTGCGGCGACCGCGACCAGCCCGACCGCGATCAGCACCGCGACCAGCACGAGGAGGACCCGGTCGATCTCCCAGAACCAGCGGCCCACCGCCGAGCGGTCGGCGCGGCCGTAGCGATTGCTCGTGTCGATCGGAAAGGCCTTCGCCAGAACGCCGTTCATAATGCCCCCACCAAGGCCTTGAAGGCCTCCCCGCGCGCCTCGAAGTCCCGGAACTGGTCGAACGAGGCGCAGGCCGGGGAGAGTAGAACAACCTCACCCGGCTGTGAATCCTCAGCGGAACATTTCACCGCATTTTCCAGCGTTTCCGACTCGAACACGTCGACGCCCCGTTCGCGCAGGAGGCGGGCGAACAGCGGCCCGGCCTCGCCGATGGTGTAGGCTCGCAAGACGTGGTCGAGGTGCTTGGCGGTATCGCCCAGCTCCTTGGTCTTGGCCTGCCCGCCGACGATCCAGCGAATATGCGGGTAAGCGGCGAGCGCGGGCGCTGCGGCTTCGGCATTGGTCGCCTTGCTGTCGTTGACGAAGAGCGTACCGCCGATTTCGCGCACGCGCTCCATGCGGTGGGGCAGGCCCGGGTAGCTGCGCAGGCCGGCCGCGATCGCCTCCTCGCTCAGTCCCAGCCAGGCCGTCGTCTCGATGGCGGCGGCGGCATTCTGCTCATTGTGCGGCCCTTGCAGCGCCGGCCACTCCCCGGGGTCATAGCCGGAGGGGAGAGTGAGCCCGTTAAACCCGGCGGCCGGCGCCACGAGTCCGCGCTCAAACAGGCTCCAGTCGACCAAGGCGGTCTGGTCTGCCGATTGCATCTCGAACAACCGCGCCTTGCTCGCCGCATAGGCCTCGAAGCTGGCGTACCGATCCAGATGATCCGGCGTGATGTTGAGCAGCACCGCGACATCGCAGTCGAGGCTCTGGGTCAGGTCGATCTGGTAGCTCGACAGCTCCAGCACATAGACCCCGCCTTCGGGCAACGGATCCTGCGCCAGGATCGGCAGCCCGATGTTGCCGCCCATGGTCGTCGGCACGCCGGCGGTTTCGAGGATGTGGTGGACCAGCGCGGTCGTGGTGCTCTTGCCGTTCGTGCCGGTGATCCCGACTACCTTGTGCGGCGGCAGCTCGGGCCGGGCGCGGGCGAACAATTCGATGTCGCCGATGATCTCCACCCCCGCCGCCCGCGCCCGGGCCGCGATCGGATGCGTATTGAGCGGCACGCCGGGCGAGACGACGAGGCTGTCGAACTGCGACAGATCGGCAGTGTCGAGGTCGAGCAGTGCCGCGCCTTCTGCCTTGGCTCGCGCGTCCTCGCTGCGGTCCCACGCCGTCACCTCCGCCCCGCTCGCCACCAGCGCGCGCACGGTCGCCAAGCCGGAGCGGGCGAGGCCGTAGACGGCGTAACGCTTGCCCGCCCAGGCCCCGGCTGTGATCACCGCAGCTTCAGCGTCGACAGCCCGGCCAGCGCCAGCACGAAGGCGATGATCCAGAAGCGAATCACGACGGTCGGCTCGCTCCAGCCCTTATGCTCGAAATGGTGGTGGATCGGCGCCATCAGGAACACCCGCCGCCCGGTCCTTTTGTAGACCGCGACCTGGATGATGACGCTCATCGCCTCGACCACGAAGAGGCCGCCAATGATCGCCAGCACGAATTCATGGTGCGCCGCGACCGCCACCGCACCCAGCGCCCCGCCCAGCGCCAGGCTGCCCGTATCACCCATGAACACCGCCGCCGGGGGCGCATTGAACCACAGGAACGCAAGGCACGCCCCGACCGTCGCCAGCAGCAGGACGGTCAGGTCGCCGACCCCCTTCACATGCGGGATGCCGAGGTAGGGCGCGAAGCGCGCGTCGCCGCACAGATAGACGATCAGCGTGAAGGCCAGCGCGGCGATCACCACCGGCATGGTCGCCAACCCGTCGAGCCCGTCGGTCAGGTTCACCGCATTGCCGAAGGCGACGATCACGAACGCGCCGAAGATGACGTAGAACCAGCCGAGGTCCATCACCGGCCCCTGCACGAACGGCAGGTAGAGGTTGGTCCCCGAGACCCGCACCATCAGCCACGTCGCGAAGCCCGCGATCAGGAATTCCAGCAGCAGCCGGACCTTGCCCGGGATTCCGGCATGGTGCGCCTTCTTAACCTTGTCGTAATCGTCCATGAACCCGATCGCGCCGAACCCGGCGGTGACCAGCAGGCAGGCCCAAACGAACGGGCTGGCAAGGTCCATCCACAATAGGCAGGAAATCGTCACCGAGACCAGGATCAGCAGCCCGCCCATGGTCGGCGTGCCGCGCTTGGCGAGGTGGGTCTGCGGGCCGTCGGCACGGATCGGCTGGCCCTTGCCCTGGCGCACGCGCAGGTAGTTGATGAACCACGGGCCGATCAGCAGCCCGATCGCCAGCGCGGTCGCGGTCGCCGCACCGGCCCGGAAGCTGATGTAGCGGATGAGGTTCAGGAGCCCCGGAAAACCCAGATATTCGGCAATAAGGTACAGCATCAGGCCGAGCCCCCTGCCACCCGTTCGACTAAGGAGGCAAGGCCGATGCCGTTGGACGCCTTGACCAGCACGGCATCCCCTGCGCCGAGCCGTGCCACCAGCGCGTCGGTGGCCTCGGCGGCGGTGGCGACCAGCGTCACCGGCAGCTTGCCGTCGAGCGCGGCGGCCAGCGGGCGGGTCGCCTCGCCGACTAGAATCACTTCGTCGACCTTTGCCTCGAGGATGGCGGGGGCCAGCCCGGCATGCGCCTCGTCGCTGAACTCGCCCAGTTCGAGCATGGTGCCGAGCACCGCCAGCCGTCGCCCGTCGACCCGCTCGCCCGCCAGGCTGCCCAGTGTCGCGGCCATGCTGACCGGATTGGCGTTGTAGCTTTCGTCGATCAGCAGGGCATGCCCGCCTTCGACCGCAACCCGGTGGCGCTGGCCCCGGCCCTTGAGCCCGCCCATGTCGCCCAGCGCCAGCCCCGCGGCGGCAAGGTCGGCGCCGACCGCCTCGACCGCTGCCAGCACCGCCAGGCTGTTGCCGACCCAATGCTCGCCCGGCTGCGCGATGGTATAGGTCAGGTCAGCGCTGCCCAGGCGGGCGGTGACCAGGCTTCCGCCCTTGTCGCTGCGCACCGCGTGAAGCGCGCTGACGTCGGCATCCCCCGACCCGAAGGTGACCATCGTCTCGGCATGGCGCCGCGCGGCTTTCAGCAGGCGGTCGCGGTACGGGCTGTTGTTGGGGATGATCGCGGTGCCGCCGGCTTCCAGCCCTTCGAAGATCTCGGCCTTGGCATCGGCGATCGCCTCGACGCTGCCGAGGTTCTCGATGTGGGCGGGGGCGATGGCGGTGATCAATGCGACGTGCGGGCGGACCATGGCGACCAACGTGCGGATCTCGCCCGCGTGATTCATACCCATCTCGAACACGCCGTAGACGCTGTCGCGCGGCATCCGCGCCAGGCTCAGCGGCACGCCGACATGGTTGTTGTAGCTCTTGAGCGAGCGGTGGACCCGGCCCGGATGGCGCCGGCCGAGCGCCGCGGCGAGCGCTTCCTTGGTGCCGGTCTTGCCGACCGATCCGGTAACCCCGAACACCTTGCCCGTCATCCGCGTCCGGCTCGCCCGCGCCAGTTGCTCGAGTGCCTTCGGAACGTCGGCGACCAGCACGTGCGGCCCCTCGACCGGCCGGCTGACGATCGCGCCCGCGGCGCCCTTGGCAAAGGCCCCGGGGACGAAATCATGCCCGTCGGCGACCGTCCCCGGCATGGCGACGAACAGCCAGCCCGGCTCCACCTCGCGGCTGTCGAAGGTGACACCCTTGACCTCGAACGGAGCGGAGGCGGTGCCGCCGGTCGCGTCCTCAATCTCGGCCGAGGTCCACAGGGGGGCGGTCACAGTGCCAAACCTCGTTCGTCCTGAGCGAAGTCGAAGGACGTTGGCGCAACCGTGCTTCGACTTCGCTCAGCACGAACGGTGAATTTGGCTGACGAGTAAGCCCTCACGCCGCGCACTCCCGCGCGACTTCCGCATCGTCGAACGGCATCACAGTGTCGCCGATGACCTGAACGGTTTCATGGCCCTTGCCGGCCAGCAGGACGATGTCGCCCTCGCGCGCTTCGGCGATGGCGGCGGCGATCGCGTCGCGGCGGCCGCCGATCTCGCGGGCGCCCGGCGCCCCGGCGAGGATCGCGCAGCGGATCGCGGCGGGGTCCTCGGTGCGCGGATTGTCGTCGGTCACGATCACCAAGTCGCTGCCATCCGCCGCCACCCGGCCCATCTCCGGCCGTTTGCCCGTGTCGCGGTCGCCGCCGGCGCCGAACAAAGTGATCAGCCGGCCCAGCACATGCGGCTTCAGCGCGGCGATCGCCGCCTCCAGCGCGTCGGGGGTATGGGCATAATCGATATAGACCGGCGCGCCAGCGGGGGTGATCACCGCCCGCTCCAGCCGGCCGCGGACCGGCGAAAGGCGGCCCATGCCAGCAAAGGTCTGCTTCCACTCGCCGCCGGTCGCCAGCGCCAGTCCGGCAGACACCAGCACGTTGGCGGCCTGATAGGCGCCGATCAGCGGCAGTTTGAGCGTCCAGTCCTTGCCGCCATGCCCCAGCACTAGGGTCTGGCCGAGCGGGCTTGCGGTGCGGCTCTTGAGGTCGATGGTCTCGCCCCCCGGTCCCACCGTCAGCACGGTGAGGCCGCGGCGGCGAGCGCGTTCGATCACCTCGGCGCTCCTGGGGTCGCCGGTCCACACCACCGCGGCGCCGCTGCTCTCCACCACCTCGTTGAACAACCGCATCTTGGCCTCGAAATAGGCCTCCATCGTGCCGTGATAGTCGAGGTGATCGCGCGAGAAATTGGTGAAGGCGGCGGCCGAGACACGAAGTCCCTCGCTGCGATACTGGTCCAGCCCGTGGCTCGACGCCTCATAGGCGACATGGCTGATGCCCATCGTCCTAAGGCCCGACAGGTTGCTGAGAAAGGTGACGATGTCGGGCGTGGTCAGCCCGGTCTTGACCTGCTCGTCGGCGGTGGTGACGCCCAATGTTCCGACCGAGGCCGAGCGGTGCCCGGCCATCCGCCACAATTGCCGGGTCATCTCGACGGTCGAGGTCTTGCCGTTGGTCCCGGTCACCGCGACCACCGTGTCGGGATAAGGCGCGAAGAATTTCGCGGCGAGAGCGGCGAAGCGGCGGCGCGGCTCGGCATCGGCGATATGCACCGCGCCCTCTACCTTGGCTTCGGGCCGCGCGATCACCGCCACCGCACCGGCCGCGATAGCAGCGTCGATATAGTCCTCGCCGTTACGCGCCGATCCGCGAAAGGCACCGAATACGGTGCCGGGCGCGACCTTGCGATGGTCGATGGCAAAGCCGGTCACCTCAACGTCAGCGGCAGCGGCGTCGAGAGCGGAAGCGTCGACGAGGTCGGTCAGTCGCATGGGGTGCGGCTACTTTTCTTCGCGGACGAACGGAAGCACTTCGTTCATGTTGGCGTCTCGCTTCATGTCCGGGCGCACGCCCAGCATCGGGGCGATCCGCGCCACCACCTTGCCGAAGGTCGGCGCGGCGTTCCAACCGGCGGTACGGAAGCCGTAGGTATCGGCCGTACCCTTGGGTTCGTCGAGCATCACCACCATCGCATAGCGCGGCTCGTCCATCGGGAAAACGCCGGCAAACGAGGTGATGTTCGCGGTCTTGGAATAGCGCCCGCCGATAATCTTCTCGGCCGTTCCGGTCTTGCCCCCGACACGATAGCCGACCGCGTCGGCCTTCTTGCCGGTACCCTTGGTCACCACCAGGCGCAGCAGCGCCCGCATCTTGTAGCTGGTTTCCTCGCTGAACACCCGGCGACCCTTGGCGACCGGATGCCCCTTGCCGACCTTGAGCAGAGTGGCCGGGCGATACAGCCCGCCATTGTACAGCGTCGCATAGCCGAGTGCGAGGTGAAGCGGGGTGACCGCGATGGCGTGGCCGAAGCCGACCGTCATGGTGGTCGACATGTCCCAGCCGCTCTTGGGAATGGTCAGCGAGCGGGCCCGTTCGGGCAGTTCGACCTCCACCTTGTCGAGGAAGCCCATGCCCTTGAGGAACTCGCGCATCGGGTCGGTGCCGACCTGCCCTGCGATCTGCGCGGTGCCGATGTTGGAGCTTTCCATCATGATCTCGGCGACCGAGCAGGGGCGTCCGAACGGATGCGTGTCGGTGACCGCGCGTCCGTTGGGGCGGAGGAAGCGGTCGTAGCAGGGATAGATCTGCCCCATCGACTTCACGTCGCCGGTGTCGAGCGCCATGGCGACGGTGAACGGCTTGAAGGTCGATCCCAGCTCGAACACGCCCAGCGTCGCGCGGTTGAAGCGCGCTTCGGGCTCCATGTTGCCGGCGATGTTGGGGTTGAGCTGCGGCAGGCTGGTCATCGCCAGCACCTCGCCGGTGTGGATGTCGAGCAGCACGCCAGCCGCGCCCAGCGCGTTGAATTGCGCCTTGGCTTCCAGCAGCTCATGCTCGAGCGCCTGCTGGACCCGGCTGCTGATCGACAGCGTCAGCGGCTCGCTGCGGGTGGCGGCATTGGACAGATATTTGTCCATGCCCCGCTCCATCCCCGACGCGCCATGGCCGTCGATGTCGGTAGAGCCGAGTACGTGGGCGGCAAGGTCGGTCTGCGGATACAGCCGGTCGGGCTCGCGGCTCAGCGCAATGCCCGGCTCACCCAATTCGTTCAGCGCCTGCACCAGCCGCGGCGCGGCGCGGCGGCGCAGATAGACGAAGCTCTTGCCCGAATTGATCTCGGCCAGCCAGCCGGCCGGATCTTTCTCGGGCATTAGCCGCGACAGCTCGACGCTCAGCGCCTTCTTGTCGCCGATCACTTTCGACGGCTGAAGCGCCACCGTCCAGCTGTCGATGGTGCGGGCCAGCGGCTGCCCGTCGCGGTCGACGATATCACCGCGCGACGGCACGTTGGAGGTGGCGGTGAGCTGGCGCCCGGCATGGTCACCGAACAGCCCCAGCCAGGTCAGCCGAAGCACGATCGCGAGGATCACGGCGCCGAAGATCAGCATGCCGACCATCAGCCGCTGGTGCATGATGCCGAGCAGCTGGCGCCGCTGCCCGACGAGCCTCAGGCGCTCGGGCCGGGCAGCGACGAGAGCGGGGGTCGGAGCGTTCATTGCCGGGCTTTGACGTCCTTGGGTTTCGCAGTCGCGGCCACGGCCTTGACCTTCTGGTCGGCCTTGGCACTGGCAGCCGAGGCCGGCTTTGCCGCGACCTTGGCCGCGGGTTCGGGCTTGGCCTTGGTCACCGTTACCGGCTTGGCGGGGGCCTTAGCAGGCACTGCCGCGACCTTCACCGGCTGCGGCTTGGCGGATAGCGCCTTATCCACAGTTTTCTCTGGCGCCGAGGGAAGCTCGCGCTTGTAGCTCGCGATCTGCATCAGGTCGCGAGCGGTCGGCCCGCCATTCTCTCTTTCGGACGTCTCCACACGCTGCGGCGTGCCGACCTGACGCGGAGCGGGGTCCGGCGCCGAGGCCAGCACCACCGGCGCCGCCGGGTCGACCTTCTTGCTCGGCGCGGCCAGCGTCGCCAACTGGAATTCGCCTTCGAGGAACTGGTGGGCCTGCGGCGCCGACAGCGCCAGCACCTTCACGTTCCAGCTCTCCAGCTGCTCCAGCCGCCCGCGGGTGCCGATCTCGGTCTGCAGCACGCGAATGTCGCGCTGCGCCACCACGATGCGGTTCTCCACCTGTTCGAGCGCGGCGCGCTCGGACGCGACCTTCAAGCTGACCATGTAGCAGCCGAGCGCCGTCCCGGCGACCGCCGCAACCCAGCCGACTTCACGAAAACCACGCATGGATCAGGCCGCCTTTCGGGGGAAACAGGGAGCATCGGTGCGGACCGCGCTGCGCAGGCGCGCCGACCGGGCCCGGGGATTGATCGCCAGCTCCGCCTCGGACGGCGCAACCGGCTTGGCGACCGCGCGAAAGGTCGGCGCCGGGCCAGCTTCGGGCATCGGGCGATGGCGCGAACCCGCCGGCGCGGCGCCGCTGCGAGTGCGGAGGAATTGCTTCACGATCCGG